>JAITSU010000035.1 GCA_031287525.1 Zoogloeaceae bacterium
TTACGGACAA
The DNA here is from genome assembly GCA_031287525.1 of Zoogloeaceae bacterium. GTDB lineage: Bacteria > Pseudomonadota > Gammaproteobacteria > Burkholderiales > Rhodocyclaceae > Azovibrio. Next base: position 11 of record JAITSU010000035.1, read on the forward strand.
GAGGAACAAACCCAATGCATAAAGCAAGGGGATAATGACGAGCAAGGTGATGGAAATCAACAACCTTCTCAAACCAAAGGCTGGATACCATATCATGAGGAATGCTCTATAGCCGATAAAATAAATTGATTCATGCAATCTCTCCTTTTATGGGTTTTAAATGGGTTCGGCACGCTTCAAGAGTAGAGTAAAAACGCTCTTTGACGAAATTCTGCGTCGACTCATACGCCTTTGAAAGTCCTTCAAAAACACGCTGCTCCAAATCATGAACGATTACATCAAATTTCGGATTGCCCGCAAGGCGTGCATAAATAATTGTAGTACAGGCGTGATCAACTTTTAATATCCAGTCACGATTAGACAGTTTCAGATTACGAATAAATATTGGTAACGGCGCATCGCTGTTGAGCAGCCAATCCACATCATCAACCGTGTGAATGAGTTCCATAAGAGGCAAGCCGTAGCGAAGCACATCCTCAAACATCCAATTGATTTCTTCTTCATTTGCCGTAGTCTTTGAAGCTTTTTCCCCCAAACCTTCCCAAGCGGGCTGCATCATCTTGCGTAAATCATCGGCATATATTGATAATATTTTGGAAAAAATATGAATACTTCTTTCATCCTCCATGTCTTTCGGCTTTCCCCACAAATATTTGTTTTTAATATCTGCAAAGCGATTACTGCAAATATCCAGATGAAGCAAACAGGAGTCACCAATCACCATACCTTCCACCGACTGTTCCCCACCATCAGTAGGGCGGATAAAATAAAAATAATGTTCCTGTTGTTTAAACCCTTGATTACCAAGCGGTACCCTCAACCGTTCGATGAACTGGTTCTGCAATGCATCCTCTGAAAGCATGACCCCTTTTGTAACAATATCCGGGTCGTAAGTCAGGCGGAAGCGACTACCTTCATCTCGTGGCACAGGCATACTCAGGGCTGGTAGATAAAAACCCAATGCGGCATCAAATACATCAAGGCGCAGTTTGCGTGCAAGGGGTATCAACACCGCCAATAATTCTCCCATTCGACCGATATCGTTAATTTCCACTTTCCAAAACGCATAGGGTTGGCTCAATTCGGTTTCTGGGCTCACAAACCAGAACGTATCAGGATGATCCGTCGGAAAATGACGGGCAAGAACCTGCCCCAAACGGATAAAACGAGGATTCACCCCAATCTCAATGCCATGCCCCAAGCGGCTGTCGCTTAGTTGCTGTATCACCTGTTCCACCTGTTCCAAGCGCTCGACCGGATTCGGCAGAATATCTTTGTGGCGGGAAGCATCAAATACATACAACGGGTAGTAGAACGACATTTCAAAGGCTCCTGAAAAAAAGATACAGCGTATGGGTTAGGTAAGCCGAGGGCACATGTTACCGCCCAATGCCGGGTTTGCGCTACACTGACCCAACGGGATACGACTACCGTCCGCGCGGGCACACAACATTCCACCGATGGTTTTGCGTAGGGGCGCGACTAGCAGTCGCCCGCTTCCCTTGCCCGACCACGGGCGACCGAGGGCGGTCGCCCCTACAATACGCCCGTGCCACCTCTCCCACTTGTACAGACCGGACACATCCTAAACACCTGTTCGGAGACATGGTAGACACCCTAAAGGAGCGAGGGGAGTAACACCTTCGCCAAAAACGCCCCCTCGCACCATCGGCTCACAACTCGGACGCGAAATCATGCGCGGCTTGCTGGGGTCTATTTTGGGCGGCAAGCGGAAATGATGGCGGGACGCACATCAATGTGCGCCTTTCCCTTCTTCCCTTGTGGGAGAAGGTGCCCCAAAGGGACGGAAAGGGGGGAATGGTTCAGCGCGTTCAGGCATTGTTTCGCGCTGAACCGTCGCAATCCCTCTCACTCATCGGATTTTAGTGTATAAGTTTTTTCAATGGCGTGGTCATCTCATTTAATTTAGAGGCAGCATCCTTGTCAAATTTTTGTAAATTTGAAATGCTTGTGAACACACCATCTTTGCCACGATGGAGATAGAAAAAATACCACTGCCCTTGATGAACGGGGAAGCCAATAGCAGAAGAATTATCTATTCGCACGAACAGGGATTCAGATTCAGATACATCCAGCTTCCAGGCATTAAGTACCTTAAGGTGTGCAAAAACTTCACCTTCGTCCATCTCAATGCGTGTAACTTTAGCACGAACTACTGCATCGGAATTATCGTACATGCCGTGTTTATCAATATCTTCAATGTTTGCCATCAGGTCAAGTTGCTTGCCAAGTGCTATATTTGTGTACCCCAAACCTGGTTCCAGGTTAATTTCTGATACTGCCGTATTACGAACATTTCCAGAACAAAATCCTGTTGAAAATTGCCCGGCTTGATTGCGCCGGAGAAATAAAAAATGAAATTCTCCAGAATGAACAGGGTAGTCCGTATCTGAAAGAAACTCTGATTGAATACTCAGGAAGCCAGGGACTGATGATTTCCAAAATCTCCAAACTTTCAGGTCTATATAATTTTTACCTTTCTTTTCTGTGACACCTAAAATTTCAGCATATACGACAGCATCAGCACGTTCGTATAGAGTTTGCTCGTCCAGTTTTGTAGCATCGCAATTCGCTATTTTTTCAAACCACAACATACGCTCATGAAAACCATTTCCTGATTCATGTAAGTTTCCTTCACATCGTACCGGCCAATATTCTCCCGCCTCATCAGATTGTAGATACACAAGATAGACACCATTAACTATATGGAAGCTGGATGGAACATCTCCAGTATATGATGATGATGAAATCTGGATTGATTTAGGCAATACAGATTTCCAGGACTTAAGAACTGTGGCATCCGCAGTACGAACGGTCATGGATGAGGATATATCCGATGGATAGAAAGGTTTTTCCTTATAGCCTTTCACTTCGATGAGGGCTACAGCCTTAGCTTTATTGTAATAAAACCATGCGCCTTCATCCGTACATGGTGCCCACGCCCACACCTTAACCGGCAACAAGGCTAAAAGCCACGCAGCGCACGGTAACAACTTCAAAAAACTGTGGCAACCCACGATTTTCCTTGCGCCTTCAGGCAGGATTTCTGTTTTCATTTCATGCGCCACGCCGCAAGACAGCCAGTCCGAAAGCGAAAAATCATACACCAACTTCCATGCAATACAAGTTATGCCGTACAGCGTGTCGTTACCGTGGAATTGGCCATCAAGTTCTTCTCCATCACCGGAGAGTTCATCATCTCCCTCGCCGTCGTAGAGAATATCGTCGTCACCGCCGCAACCTCTCTCCCACAAGGAGCGAGGGGAATAACACCCTCGCCAAAAACGCCCCCTCGCACCCTTCCGGCAAGGGTATCCAGACTCGATGTCCGCTGCCGGGGGCGGTTTCTATGGGGTTGCCGTCGGCGTTTTCCATGCGTTCCAGACGCAGCGTCCGGTTGCCTTGCGGGCGCAGGATTTCCAGTTGGTCGCCTTGGGCGAAGCGGTTTTTGACGATGATTTCCGTCAGACCGCGCTTCGGGTCGAACGCGCCCACGTCGCCGACGTACTGGCTTTGCGCGGAGGCGGAATAGCCTCGCAGGTAATTCTGGTATTCCGCGTCGTGGTGGCGCTGATAAAAACCGTCGGTGTAGCCGCGATTGGCGAGGCTTTCCAGTTCAGCCCACCTTGCCGGATTGAAGGGGCGATGCGCGATGGCGTCGTCGATGGCGGCGCGATAGCTTTGCGTGGCGCGGGCAACGTAGTAGGCGCTCTTGGTGCGTCCCTCAATTTTCAGCGAATCGACGCCGATGTCGAGCAGGCGTTGCACATGCTCAATGGCGCGCAGGTCGCGGGAATTCATGATGTAGGTGCCGTGCTCGTCTTCTTCAATCGGCATCAATTCGCCGGGGCGATGCTGTTCTTCCAGAAGCCAGGTTTTTTGTTCCGGTCGCGGCTGAAACAGTCCGGTTACGCCCTGACGGGAAGGCGTCGCTGCGGGGCGGGTAACGCCAGCGGCGTCTTCAACCGCTTCGACCACCCGATAATCCCAACGGCAGGCATTGGTGCAAGTCCCCTGATTCGCGTCGCGGTGATTGAAGTAGCCGGAAAGCAGACAACGACCGGAATAGGCGACGCACAAAGCGCCGTGCACGAACACTTCCAGTTCAATATCCGGGCATTGCTGGCGGATTTCCGCGATTTCGTCGAGCGACAGTTCGCGCGAAAGAATCACCCGCGTCAGCCCCAGTTTTTTCCAGAATTTCACCGCCGCCCAATTCACGGTATTCGCCTGCACCGAAAGATGCACCGGCATTTCCGGCCAATGTTCACGCGCCATGTCAATCAAGCCGGGGTCAGCCATGATGAGCGCGTCCGGTTGCAAGGCGACCACCGCCGCCATGTCTTCCCGATAGGTCGCAAGCTTGGCGTTACGCGGAAAAATGTTGCTGACCACATAAAAAGACCTGCCCGCCGCATGCGCCTCGGCAATACCCGCGCCCAGATTTTCCAGCCTGCCGAATTCGTTATTCCGCACCCGCAGGGAATAACGCGGCTGCCCGGCATAAACGGCATCCGCGCCAAAAGCAAAGGCGGCGCGCATCATGGCAAGCGAACCAGCGGGCGCGAGAAGTTCGGGGGGGCGAGTGGGCATGGGGGAAAAGACGCTCATGGTTTGTTGGGTTTGGATATGCGGATTTCTACGCGCTTGTCTTTGTCACGGTTGGCAGCAGGTCGGAAACCGATAACGCCGCGTTCGACGTCAAAATCGAAAGGTTTTCCCGTGTAGGGATTGAAGGTTTCCGGTGGCAGGCTGGCGAGGATAGCTACCGTATCTGAATTTGCTTGCTTTATCGTCAGCGTGTATTCCAGTTGGGCACGAACAAGATGAAGAAAAGCATCATGGTCATAGATATGGATAAAATAATTGGTATCTGCTCCATATCCCATAAGCACAAGAATTTCACCGGTAAAGTTTTTCAGATGTTTGCAATAAGGCAAAGGAGAACGAAAAGTACAGCCTGTGCGTTCAAATGTCTTTCCGTTAATATCTTCGGATGACAGCAAGGCTGCGGGTGTTTTATCTATGATACTCATTCTGTTATTCCAGAGTTCGGCTTCCAGGTTTGCCGTCATATTCTGTTTGTACAGAAAATAGCCCGCCAGCTTTCCACTAAAGTCCGCCTTCTGGCTCTGTAAGCCTCGCTCAAATGGCGTTTTGTAGAATGCCTGCAAGAAAGCTGTGTGTTCTCTCCACATGGCATCCATCATATTTTCCTTGGGAGCGTCCAGCGGAGCCAGCAGCGCGCGCAGGATTTCATCTTGACCGCGCAAACTATCTTCTTCAATCAGAAGACTTAGAAGAATAGCATTGCGTCGGATTTGCACTACGGCAAACATTTTATCCAGCAGATAGGCATCTTTTGCAGCGAATACCCTACGGTAAAAAGCCATATCCTTTTGAAACCAATTCAACCCCTTGCTAACTTGACCATTTTTTATATCCAAAATCGCTTGGGCGGACAAAATCCTGGAAATGTAGCCAAGATAATCATATCTTGGCGCCAGCGTACTGCCCATCGCTTGAATCGACGGGAGCAGGACTTGATTTGAGTAGTCCGGCATCTCCTGAATTCTCAGGTATCGCTGAATAAGCTCACGCTCTTCTTCCTGTAATTTCTGGATATTTTTCGCATCTGCCCGAATTTCGTCCAGACAATTTGCGGTAATTTCCTTGGCGCAGGAATAGGGGTACTCCTTTTTGCCGTAATCAAAGTTTTGCTCATCCTGCTCCACTGCCTGTCCCAGATTGGCATTCCGAATGTACGCTTCCCCCATCTGAATAAAATCGCGTCCTGCAAGCGCGTTGAGTCCCGCTACGCCGACAAAAGCGTTTTGTTCCACTGGAACCGGCACGGGCTGATAGTTGAGCGCCTGTTCTGCCAGCGACGTCAGCGGCTCATCCCGCAAAAAGTACACACTCACCGCGACCAGCGCAACGAGCAGCGCCAACACGACCCAAGCAAATTTTTTCATGGCTGAATTCTTCATGATGGACAGAAGACGCACAGCTTACTGTAAAGACAGATGAATTTCTACACGCCTGTCTTTGTCCTGTCGGGCGGCAGGTTGAAAACCGATTACGCCGCGCTCGGCGTCAAAGTCGAAAGGTTTTTCCGTGTAGGGATTGAAAGTTTCCGGCGGCAGGCTGGCAAGGATTTTTAGCGGGTCAGCGCCCGGTTCTTTTGCCGCCAGTTGGTATTCAAGTTGGGCGCGAACCAGACGCAGCAGGGCGTCGGTGTCGTAGATACGGAAAAGATAATTCGTATAGTCTGGTTTTCCCATCAGGACAAGGACTTCGCCAAAATAGTTTTTCAGATGCTTGCAAAAAAGCTCTTCTACATTCACACATCCTGCGCGCTCAAATGCTTTTTGATCAATAGTTTCACGGAACAAGCGGGATGGTGGCGTAGCGTCGATAACTTCCATTACGTAACTCCGAATCTCTGCATCAAGATTCATTGTCATATTGCGTTTGAACAAAAAATAATATCCAAGATATGCTTGTAGTTTCTCGAAATAGCCTTGTTCTTCCACTGGCTGACCATCAAAATTAGATAGTTCAAAAAACCCGCTCGGATTGTACAGACGGGATATATGTTGCCACACGGCGACATGTTCTATCCACATCGCGTCCCTGAAGATTTTTTTGGGTGAATCGAGAGATGCCAAAAGAGGATGCAAATTTTCATTCTGATCATGCAAGCGATCTTCTTCAATCAGTAGACTTAAAAGAATAGCCACACGCCGAATTTGTATTACGGCAACCACTTTGTCCAACAGGTTAGCGTCCGTCGCAGCAAGTATACGTCGATAAAGCTCCATATCCTTTTGAATCCAGTTTATACCGCCAACAACATCACCATTTTTGATATCCAAAACCGTTTTCGCCGAGAGAAGTCGGGAAACCATGAAAAGTTCGACATAAGGCAAAAAACCAAATGTATGATCAAATAATGCGGCGGATGTATTGTTTGAAAATGCCGGCATCTCCTGAATTTTCAGATAACGCTGGACAAGCTCCTGATTGTCATCCAGAAGTTTCTTGATGTTTTCCGCATCTGCCCGAATTTCGTCCAGACAGTTTTCGGTGATTTCCCTGGCGCAGGAATAGCTGTACTCTTTCACGCTGAAAGCAAGGTTTTTGACTTCCGGTTTTGGCGCTTGCTTTGCATGAACCAGCCCGATAATTTCTTCCCCCATCTGAACAAAATCGCTGCCAGCGGGCGCGGTCAGCCCCACCAGCCCGACAAAAGCGTTTTGCTCCGCTGGAACTGGCGCGGGTTGATAGTTGAGCGCCTGTTCCGCCAGCGGCGTCAGCGGCTCATCCCGCAAAAAGTACACACTCCCCGCGACCAGCGCAACAAGCAACGCCAACACAACCCAGGCAAATTTTTTCATGGCTGAATTTTTCATGATGGACAGAAGGCGCACAGCTTACTGTAAAGACAGGTGAATTTCTACGCGCCTGTCTTTGTCACGGTTGGCAGCGGGTTGGAAACCGATAACGCCGCGTTCGGCATCAAAGTCGAAAGGTTTTCCCGTGTAGGGATTGAAGGTTTCCGGTGGCAGGCTGGCGAGGATTTTCGCAGGGTCGGCGTCCGGCTGCTTTGCTGCCAGTTGGTATTCCAGTTGCGCGCGCGCCAGACGCAGAAAGGCGTCGGCGTCATAGATACGGAGCAGACTAACTGAATGATTCGTTCCTCTAATCAGAACAAGGACTTCGCCAATATAGTTTTTCATATGTTTGCAGAAAATCCGCTCTGCATTTGTACATCCTGCGCGTTCAAGTGCTTTTTGCTCGACATTTTCATCGGATAAACGAGACAGTGGCGTGGTGTCAATAATCTCCATTTCATGACGCCAAAGTTCCACCTGGAGATTCACGGTCATATTGTGTTTGTACATCAAATAATATTTGAGATAAGCGATTAGCTTGTCGGAATAGTTTTGTTCCACATGCGCCCGCTCATCGAAGTCGTACTCTTCAAACAGCTTGTCTGGACGGGTATTCAACATCATATGGGACATGTCTTGTGCAAAACCGACCACTTCTCTCCATGTGGATTTTTTGAGATTTTCTCTATGTGAATCCAGTGGAAGCAACAATGCGCGCACGATTTCATCTTGACCGCGCAACTTGCCATTCTCAACCAACAGGCTCAAAAAAATAGCATAACGCTGAATATGCGCGATGGCGACCACTTTATCGAATATAACAACATCCTTTGCGGCAAGTATTTTCCGGTAAAAAGCCATGTCTTTTTCCATCCAGCGCAAGCCTTGGGCTATATCGCCATTTTTGATGTCCAGAATGGCTTTTGCCGACAGAAGTCTGGAAATTTGTGAAGCCTCACCGGACAGGCTGAAATGACTATCGGACAGCACATCCATGCTGTAATTTGAAAATATCGGCATTTTCTGAATTTTCAGATAACGCTGAATCAGCGTGTCGTTTTCGAGCAATAATTTCTGGATATTTTCTGCATCCGCCCAAATTTCATTCAGGCAGTTTTCGGTAATTTCTCTGATGCAGGTATACCTATAGTCCTTCACACTGAATGCAAGTTTTTCTACTGCCTGTTCCGGTTTTTGCCGCAAATTTTCCCGCCAAATCATCTCTTCCCCCACCTGAACAAAATCGCTGCCAGCGGGCGCGGTCAGCCCCACCAGCCCGACAAAAGCGTTTTGCTCCGCAGGAACTGGCACGGGTCGATAGTTGAGCGCCTGTTCCGCCAGCGGCGTCAGCGGCTCATCCCGCAAGAAGTACACACTCATCGCGACCAGCGCAACAAGCAGCGTCAACATGACCCAAGCAAATTTTTTCATGGCTGAATTCTTCATGGTGAACAGAAGGCGTACAGCTTACTGTAAAGGCAGGTGGATTTCTACACGCCTGTCTTTGTCATGGTTGGCAGCGGGTTGAAAACCGATTACACCGCGTTCGGCGTCAAAATCGAAAGGTTTTTCCGTGTAGGGATTGAAGGTTTCCGGTGGCAGGCTGGCGAGGAGGGCTATCGGGTCGGCGTTCGGTTGCTTTGCTGCCAGTTTGTATTCCAGTTGGGCGCGAGCCAGACGGAGACAGGCGTCAGTGTCATAGGCGCGAAGAAAATAATTGACGCGATTTGTATTTCCCATATGCACGAGAACTTCGCCATAATAGTTTTTCAGATGCTTGCAAAGCAGTGAATCCCGCCAAACGGGACAACCTGTACGCTGATTCGTTTCATCGGCAGTATTGGATGACAGGAGAGAGGCAGGCGTTTCATCAATGGTAATCTCCCGCTTGTGATTCATGAATTTGGCAGCAAAATTCGCGGTCATATTCTGTTTATACAAAAAATAAACCACCCATTTTTCAATATAGCCGGGCTTCCGGCTTTGCGGGTCTGCGCCATCAAATTTGCCGAATGGCGTTTTATAGATGGTCTGTAACAGAAACACATCTTCTACCCACGCAGCGTTCATTATATTTTCCTTGGGAGAATCGAGCGGAACCAGCAGAGCGCGCAGGGTTTTTTCATGACCACGCAAGTTCTCTTTTCCAATCAGCATATTCAGGGTATCGACATGGCGCCGAATTTGTATCAGAGCGATTGTTTTGTCCAGTAAATCCGCATCTTTTGCAGCGAATATTCTCCGATAAAAAGCCATGTCCTTTTGAATCCAGTTCAGACCTTCGTTGCCCCGCCCGTTCGTAATATCCAGAATTGCCTGCGCGGACAGAATCCTTGAAACATAGGGAAGATTAGTGCTTGGGAGCATTATGGTAGCCCGTACCTGAATTGACGGTGACTGGATTTGATTTGAATAGTTCGGCATCTCCTGAATTTTCAGGTAACGCTGGATAAGTTCATATTCTTCTTTCTGTAATTTCTGGATATTTTCCGCATCGGCACGAATTTCGCTCAAACATTTTTCAGTAATTTCCTGGATGCAGGAATGCTTGAAGATTCTCTCGCGCTTGTCAAAATTTTGCTCATCCGGCACCTGCCCCGAATTGGATTGCTGAATGTACGTTTCCCCCACTTGAATAAAATCGCGCCCCGTGAGCGCATTGATGCCCACTGCGCCGACAAAGGCATTTTGCTCCGCCGGGACAGAGGCGGGTTGGTAGTTGAGCGCCTGTTCCGCCAACGGCGTCAGCGGTTCGTCACGCAGAAAGTACGCTGTCAGCATGAGCAACAGCGCCAACACGACCCAAGCAAATTTTTTCATGACAGACTTTGGCAAAAAGGATGGGGGTAAACGTAGCACGGCATTCCGCGCAGGGCAATCGCATGAATGCCATCGCCATTGTTTTCAGGCACGATTATCGTCAGTGTGGTCGTTCGCGCCACCTGAATCGCATAACGGGCAACTGCTCGCCGGTGCCAGGTCAATGGTTAAAATTATCAAGCCATCGAATACGATCTTGATATTCAGACTGATGCTCATACAAGTTTCCAGAACAATAGTCCGTCTGGAGTTTTCCTTCCTTGTCTTTGTAAAGATATAAAATATGGGTCTTCCCCAAGTAAAAATAAAACCCGCATGGATTTTGAGGATCAGAAAATACGGTTATCGTTTCAGGGGATTCTGATTTCCAGGATCGGAGAACATCCAGACGCACGCTCCCTTCAGTTTCAAGCTTTGTTATATCCGTAACCTTGGCCAGGACTACGATCGTAGCGCCTTTGTAAGGAGATATCGCCTCATCTTCTCCGCAGCTACACGCCCACGCGTCAAGCGGCAACAAAACCAGCGCCAAAACGAGTGAAATCGCATAAGTGGCATCCGCCAACAACGCATTGATATAGGTCTCTGAAATTGTTGTCATGTGGATTCTCTTGTGAATTGGTTGCAGTGTGGGTTCGCATATTTTATCCTTAAACTCAATTTGATTGGACAAAATATTTTGGTGTTTGTTACTTTGGAATGATTGTGCTTAAAATCGTAACTCCATATTCTCTTACCCCTTTTGAATTTTTCGGATAGCATGTTGGAAACTGTATGAATAAAGTCCCTGATGGTTCCCATAGTGACCGCATGAGCCACCCACCTCTTGCATCATACACTATTAATGAGGCATATTCTTCATTCGTCTCTGCATCACGGTAAGCTTGGCGAGTAAAATCAACAGGAAGCATTAAACCAGAAATTTTTTTATTTAATGGATCAAGAACAACATTCACCGTTTTCCCCTTGATTTTTTCTGCATCAATCTTAAACGTGGTATTCGTGTCACAAAGAGCGCGAAACTGAAATGCACCAATAATTTCATCGGCGACAGGGAGCGTAAACGCAAATACCCAGAACACTACATTAGCGACGAGGCGTATTTTATGAGTATCCAGCTTTTTTCCACAACAACTAAACAACCATTTTCTGAAAAAGTTCAAGACTGCCACAAACAGTCCGATTATCGCAAGCAAAATGAGACCGCTCATAGCACCACCTGACCAGCATGAGAAGCGCACCACGTATTCATGGCGTCCAGAGGGGTTTTTCCGTGGAATTCGCGGGCTTTGTCCGGGTCTAGTCCGAGGTTGAACTGGTCTTCCCAGCGGAATTCGTATCCCGCCTTGGAGAGTGCGTTGTCGCGGATCTGTGCGCCGGAGTGATCCACCAGACTTTGCAACACAGTCTGCCGCAATTCCTCCTCGCTCAACACACCCCCCTGCTTCACGCATACCCCCGCACTGACTTGCGACAACCACCACTGGACGAACAGCGACACGGAAGCCGCCACCAATACGACAGCAACAACGAAAACCGCAACAGACCACGATTTTCTTTGCTTCTCCAAGCAGGAATCTTTTTTCATTTCACCGCACCGCACGTCACCAGAACGAAAGCGGGGCATCGTATACCTAAAAACCCACCTGCCAAGCACAAAAAAATTATATTCATTTCGACATTTGATTGAGCCACTGAAGGTGAGCATGATAATTTTCATCAGATTCTCCTATATGACCTGCACACCGATTTATCGTCCAGACCTCCCTTCTCTCATCCCATTTGAGATACAAAATAGAAATTCCAAATCGAAATCTATAACCTCCACATTGCCCTATTTCGCGTACTGTTATCGCTCTCGGCAATTCAGATTTCCAAGATTGAAGAACCTCAATCTTTGGTTGTTGATCTGATTTTCGGACAAGTGCTACAGCATCTGCCTTTTCGTATTTCTCTTCCAAAGTAAATGGCACACACATACACGCCCAAGCATCAAGCGGTAACAAAACCAGTGCCAAAGCGAGGACAGCCCAGAAAACCACGACAGACCGCAACTTTCTTTGCGTCTCCAAGCGTGAATCTTTTTTCATTTCACCGCACCTCAACCAGAACTGAATGCAGGTCATCGTACCCCTAAAAATCCACCTGTCAAGCACAAAAAATTATATTCATTTGCAGAATCACACACCTACGCTTCCGCCTGCTGTTGCTCCGCGCCAATCACGCGCAAGGCGGCGCGGGTCAGGCAGGGTTTTGGGTACGGCTCTCCGAAACCGTCGTTGTAACGTCCGGCGCGTTCGGAGAATGCCCTGATTTCCTCAAGAGCGCCCTCACAGGTGAATAATCCGTCCATTGCAAATTTGTTTGTCATTCATTTTGCTCCTTATCTGATTGTTCTGCGTTAAAAATAACTTTGCCGAAAAGCCGCCCTTTTTTGCTTATGTTACAAGCCTCCGACAATGCGCGCTGGAAACCATGATCTTTCGGTGGTTCCGATTTGAAGTCTCGATCCAACGATACCCTGTGGGTGAGCCAATTCAGATAAATGCAAAAAGCCGTGCCTTGGTAAAGAAACATGTATCCGTCAAGACAAAACATTGGATTGGTAAAGCGAGGGACGGAAAGCAGATAAGAGTTATTTTCTCGGTCAATGACCCATTTCAGGGGAATCCTTCTCTCACGAAGATCATATTGGAGTCCTCGATCAAGATCTGGATTAGACTTCGCATCCATGAGGATTTTCAGCAAATCTTCATCGGTAATGGGTTCAAGTACGTAAGCCATATAATTCTCCTTCGGTCCAAAGTCATGCGTAAAATGGAGGCAGCCCCCTATTTTACCTTGCCATCCCCGTTTGGAGCCGACCAGTTTACTGGTTTAACAATCTCAATCTTCTTTTGTATCAGAAGATTTCGTCAATTCATTCAGTTTGCTGAATGCTTCAGTTCGTGTCAACGACTTTTTTTCAACTCCAGCGGGATGTCAAGGGTTAACGTGTAGGAAGAGTAACCCCTGCCAAGTTTGTAAACATTCAGGGCTGTTTCCAGGTCTTTCAAAATCTGTGAACGATGAGGCTCCGCTGCTTTTGGTATATCAATCGACAACAGTCGCTCAACTGACCGCCCCGAATCGTTTAACCCCACTTCCCCCGTTAAAAGCTCAGTCCACAAATCAATGAGGTGATTCTTCCAGCAAAAAAACCAACGATCTTGATTTCTGTCTCCAACCATTGGTTCTCGTGGGTCTCCAGAATGTTTTACGAAGCACAGCCATATATCGGCGTCTCGGTCTACAGTCCAGCGGAATATATACGCCGTAGATATCAGCGTATCTATGCTGTACTTCTCTCTATCTTCTTGCGGGATGATTTCGTTCACAAAAGCCATGATGCCTCCTTAACCGTCAGAATTCGTTATCTTGCCTGCTCCTGCTCCATTGTTCAAAAGCTACTCGAACATGTCATTAAATGCTTCATTCAGAGTCAACATCATTTTTTCAACTCCAGCGGGATGTCAAGGGTTAAGGTGTAGACAGGGTGTTCTCTCTTGTTGTCCTTATAAATTTTCAATGCGGACTCCAAGTCTTGCAAAATTTGTGGGCGATAAGCTTCCACTACCTTTGGAATGTTAATCGTTTGTAGTTGCACACGCGACCAACCTGGCTCACCCAAATTTCCTCCTCCCTCCAGGTATTTAGTCCATAGTGTAAGAAGCTGTCCCTTCCAGTAAAAGAACCAATAGCTCTGCCTGCTCTCTTCGGGTGTTCGCTCTCGCGGATCCCCTTCACGCGTTACAAAGCACAGCCACATGTCATTTTCCCGGTCTACAGTCCAGCGAAAGATAAACGCTGTAGATGTCAGCGTATCTATGCGGTACTTCTCTCTATCTTCTTGCGGGATGATTTCGTTTACAAATGCCATGATGCCTCCTCAATAGTCAGAATTCGTTACCTTGCCTGCTCCATCGTTCAAAAGAGCGCGCGAAGCCCGGCGCGACATTCCGGCACACGGGCGGGGGATTTTGGCTGACATCGGGTAGAATCGTGAAAATTTTTTCATTCTCCCTGCTCATGTCCGAAGAAATCCTCATCAATTTTTCCCCGCTGGAAACCCGCGTTGCCATCATGGCGCAGGGCGTGGTGCAGGAACTTCACATCGAGCGCGCCGACAGTCTGGGACTCGTCGGGAACATTTATCTGGGCAAAGTCAGCCGTATTTTACCGGGAATGCAGTCGGCGTTCATTGACCTGGGGCTGGAGCGCACCGCCTTTTTGCATGTGGCGGACATCTGGCAGCCGCGCGAGGCAAATGGCGAACATGACCGCGAGGGGGCGCAGAAACCCATCGAAAAAATGCTCGCGGAAGGGCAAAGTCTGATGGTGCAGGTGGTGAAAGACCCCTTGGGCAGCAAGGGCGCGCGTCTGTCTACGCAGATTTCGCTGGCGGGGCGGATGTTGGTCTACCTGCCGCAGGAAAAGCACATCGGCATTTCGCAGCGCATTGAGGACGAGGCGGGACGGGAATCCCTGCGTTCCCGTCTGGCTTCGCTGGTGCCGGAGGACGAGGAAGGCGGATTTATCGTTCGCACAATGGCGGAAAACGCCAGCGATGAGGAATTGACCAATGACATCGCCTATCTGCGTAAGCTCTGGCGCGACATCCGCGAGCGCACCAAGGTTTCCGGCGCGCCCGCGCCCTTGTATCTGGAACTCAATCTGGCGCAGCGGGTGTTGCGCGATTTGGTGAATCCCGAAACCACCCGCATCGTGGCGGATTCAGCGGGCGATTTTCAAGGGCTGCAAAAATTCGCCGCCGAATACATGCCGATGGTGCAACCCTTGCTGGAACATTACGCCGGACAGCGCCCGCTGTTTGAACTCTATGGCGTCGAAGATGAAATCGAAAAGGCTTTGTCGCGGCGCGTCGATTTGAAATCCGGCGGTTATCTGATTCTCGACCAGAACGAGGCGATGACCACCATCGACGTGAATACCGGCGGTTTCGTCGGCGTGCGGAATTTCGACGACACCATTTTCAAGACCAATCTGGAAGCGGCGCAAGCCATCGCCCGCCAACTGCGCGTGCGGAATCTGGGCGGCATCATCATCGTTGATTTCATCGACATGGAAAACCGCGAACACCGCGAGGCGGTGCTGGCGGAATTCAACAAGGCGCTCGCCCGCGACCACACGCGCCTGACGGTCAATGGCTTTACCGCCTTGGGGCTAGTGGAGATGACGCGCAAACGCACCCGCGAATCCCTCGCGCATGTGCTCTGCGAACCCTGCCCGACCTGCGCCGGACGCGGCGAAGTGAAGACCGCCCGCACCGTCGCCTACGAAATTCTGCGCGAGTTGCTGCGCGAAGCGCGTCAATTCGACGCCCGCGAATACCGCGTGCTGGCAGGGCCGGCGGTCATCGACTTGCTGCTGGACGAAGAATCGCAGGCGCTCGCCATGCTTTCCGACGAAATCGGCAAACCCGTTTCGCTGCAAGCGGAAACCAGCTACGCCGCCGAGCAGTACGACATTGTGCTGATGTGAGACGCGCCATGTTCAAAGCAAAACATTTCCCTGTTGCCTGTCTGTTCGCGCTGTTGCCCGCGTTGGCGGGGGCGCAGGCGGTTTGCGCGTTGCAAACCGGACAGGCGGTCTTGCCGCGCGGAACCATCGTTTATCACCAGACGGCGCAAACTTCCAGCGCCGCGCCCATTGTGTTGCTGCACGGTCTTTTCGCCAGCAAGGAACAATGGCATGGGCTGATGTGCGAACTGGCGGGGCAGGGTTTTCAGGTTATCGCCCCCGATTTGGCGGGCTACGGGGAGAGCCTCGGTTTTTCCGGCGCGAATTACCGGCTCGCCGCGCAAACCGAACGGCTGCGCGAATTTTTGCAGACCATGCCGGAAACGGCGCATCGCCCCGTCGCGCTGGCGGGCAATTCGATGGGCGGCGCCATCGCCAGCCGCTACGCGCGTCGCTATCCCGCCGCCGTCGCCTCACTCGCCCTGTTCGCGCCGTTGGGCATCACGAACGGGGGCGGCTGGTCGGCAGAGGTGAAAACCGCGTTACGCGCCGGAAAAAATCCCATGATTCCCCTCAGCATTGCCGAATTTGAATATGAACTCGCCCTGCTGCTGGCGCGTCCGCCCACCCTGTCCCGCGCCGACAAGGCGCTGGCGGTGATCGGCTATCAAACGGCGTTGCCGCATTACCGCAAAGTCTGGCGTACCGTCACCCGCGACGACCCGCAAACCTGCCAGCGTCACACAGTGCCAACCCTGGTCATTTGGGGCGAACAAGACCGTCTGCTCGCCGTACCCACACCCAAAGCCGTCGCCACCTGCCTGCCCGACAGCCAGTTCCAGCTTCTGCCCGACAGCGGACATCTGCCGCAACTGGATCATCCTGCGGGTTTGGCGGCGGCGTATGGTGATTTTTTACGCGCAAAATGACAACCCGACGCGCTCCAAAACCATCGCTCCTTCTCCTCAGCCCTCCCCCACGAGGGGGGAGGGCGTTAACGGCTGTTCCCTGCCACCTATCCCCTGAATGATGACCACCCTTACCCCCGAACAACTGCGTCGCCAGAGCGACCCTACCGCGCTGGGCTTTGCCAGCACTGCCGAACTCGCGCCTTTGCCTGTCGCCCTGGGACAGGAGCGGGCGGAGGAGGCGATTGCTTTCGGGCTGGCGATGAAGCATCCGGGCTACCATGTTTTTGTGCTGGGCGAACCGGGTGAAAGCCGTCATACGACGGTGTTCCGGCTGGTGCGCGAACTGGCGGCGAAGGGGCGCACGCCGCCGGATTTGTGTTATTTGCATAATTTCGATGACCCGCGCGCGCCGCGTTTGTTGCGCTTGCCCGCCGGTCGCGGGGCGCGGTTGAAGGCGGATTTGCGGCAATTCACGGAAGAATTGACACCCGCCATCGAAGCGGCGCTTGATGCCGACAGCCATGTTGATCGCGTCGAAGCCTTGCGGGAAAAACACAAAAAGCGCGAGGAAGAAGCGATCGCGGCGCTCGGCAAGGCGAGCGAAGCCGATGGTCTGGGGCTTGTCAATACGCCGGAAGGCTTTGTATTCACGCCCACGCTGGAGGGGCAGCCGATGTCGCCGGAAGTGTTCGAGGCGCTGTCGGAAGACGAACATCAGCGCATCGAAACCCAGGTCGAAAGCTGGGGCGAGCGACTTGCCGACCTGATCAGCGAATTCCCCGGCTGGCGGCAGGAACTCACCCGCGCCATCGCCCGCGCCGAACGGCACGCCCTGCGCCCGGCGCTCGCCCACCTGACCCGCGACCTGCGTCGCCATTACGACGACCTCGCGGAAGTCATCCGGTTCATCGACGCCGTGAGCGATGATGTCATCAAACGCGCCGCCAGAGGCTCGTTGGGCGAGGAGGATGAAAGCGCGGACGGCGAGGAGGATGAAAGCAGCGAAGCCACCAACCGCCTGTCGCGTTACCAGATCAATCTGCTGGTCGATCACAGCGAAACCAGAGGCGCGCCGGTGGTTGATGAAGACAATCCCGGCTTTGGCAACCTGATGGGCAACATCGAACATCTGGGCGGCACACACGGACAAACCACCCACTTCAACATGATTCGCCCCGGCGCCTTGCACCGCGCCAACGGCGGCTATCTGGTGCTCGACGCGACGCGCCTGCTGGCGCAGCCCTACGCCTGGGACAGCCTGAAACGCGCCTTGAAAAGCGGACGCATTGCCATTGAGCCGCCCGCCGAAGCGCAAAGCTGGATGAGCCAAGCCACCCTGCGCCCGGAAGCCACGCCCTGCCAACTGAAAGTGATTTTGATCGGCGGCAGGGAACTCTTTTATCTGCTCACCGAAAACGACCCCGATTTTGGCGAACTTTTCAAGGTCGCCGCCGATTTCGCCGACGACCTGCCGCGCACACCGGAAAACGAACGCCTGTTCGCCCGTCTGCTGGCAGACATCGGCAAGGACGCGGGCTTGCCACCTTTCGACGCCGCCGCCACCGCGCTCCTGATTGAAGAAGCCGCCCGTCACGCCGAACACTCCGGTCGCCTGTCGCTCTCCACCCGTTACATGAACGACCTCATGCACGAGGCGGAATTTCACGCCAACGCAAGCGAGGGCGGCGCGACGGGCGCAGTCAGCATCAACGCCGTGCGCGCTGCCTTGGCTGCCCGCGCCCGTCGCGCCAACCGCTATCCCACGCAGGTATTGGAAGACATTTTGGAGGGCAGCACCCTGATTGCCACGGAAGGCGAACGCGCCGGACAGGTGAACGCCCTCGTGGTGGTGGAACTGGCGGGCGTCTGCTACGGGCATCCGGCGCGAGTCACCGCCACGGCGCGCGTGGGCGACGGCGATGTGGTGGACATCGAGCGCGAAACCGAACTGGGCGGCGCG
Source organism: Zoogloeaceae bacterium (assembly GCA_031287525.1). Taxonomy (GTDB): domain Bacteria; phylum Pseudomonadota; class Gammaproteobacteria; order Burkholderiales; family Rhodocyclaceae; genus Azovibrio. The sequence continues at coordinate 18,640 of JAITSU010000035.1, forward strand.
ATTCACTCCAAGGGCGTGCTCATCCTCACCGCCTTCCTCGCCGCCCGCTACGCTCGCCATCAGCCGCTTTCGCTTTCCGCCAGTCTGGTTTTCGAGCAATCCTACGGGCTGGTCGAAGGCGATTCCGCCTCGCTCGCCGAACTCTGCGCCCTGCTCTCCGCCCTCTCCGAAGCCCCGATTCGGCAAACGCTGGCGCTCACCGGCTCGGTCAACCAGTTTGGCGAAGTGCAGGTGATTGGCGGCGTCAATGAAAAAATCGAAGGCTTCTTCGACCTCTGCGCCGCGCGTGGCTTGACCGGCGAACAGGGCGTACTGATTCCCGCCGCCAGCGTCCCGCACCTCATGCTGCGTCCCGATGTCGTAGACGCTGCCCGTAACGGACGTTTTCAGGTTTATGCCGTCGCCACAGTCGATCAGGCGATGGAATGCCTGACGGGTTTACCCGCCGAACGCATCAACGAAAAAGTCGCCAAGGCACTATCAGACATGACCGCAGCGCAACACCCGAACCGCGACGCGGAAAAACCCACCCGCAGACTACGCTTTCGGGAACGGATAACAGGGGAGAGGTCATCACCATGCTGAACGAGCTACCCGATAAAAATGGTGAAAAAGATGCGTAAAAAAGATTTCCCCGTCAGCGAGGTACGTCGTTACCTTGAACCGGGACCGGTCGTGTTGGTGTCGTCCTGCTGTCAGGGCAAGACCAATATCATGACGATGGGCTGGCACTCCATTCTGGAATTTTCGCCCTCGCTGGTCGGCTGCGTCATTTCTTCTGCCAATCACAGCTTCGAGATGATTCGCGCCACGGGCGAATGTGTCATCAACCTGCCGACCACGGCGCTGACCGATACGGTAGTGAACATCGGCAATGTGAGCGGCGCGGACATCGACAAATTCGCCGCTTTCGGACTCACGGCGGGCAAGGCAAAGCGCGTCGCCGCGCCCCTCATCGCGGAATGCCACGCCAATTTCGAGTGTAAGCTCCATGACGACGCGCTAATTGATGAATACAATTATTTCATCTTTGAAGTAGTCAAGGCGCACGTCGCCCCAAAACCGGAACACCCCGAAACCCTGCATTACAAAGGCGACGGCATATTCATGATTTCCGGCGGCATCATCAACAAAAAGGCAATGTTTCGACCGGGGATGCGGTAAACCGTTCCCTCCATCGCGCGGGGGAGGGTTAGGGAGAGGAGAGACAATCGCCGAACGCGCTTTCTACGGGCGGATAGGGTGGCGGTTCGACGTTGGGTTGCGCCTACCCAAGCCCCCGTACCCAAACCCCATAAATCTGGTCGGCGATTTTCCGCATGTTTGGTAATCGGGTGGTCTGTTCTGCGGCGATGCTTGCGGGGGTTTGTACGGTGGGCTGGCTGGCGTCGGCTTCCTTGTCCCAATGTTCGCACCACGCGCTGATGATTTCCGGCAGCATTTCGGTGTGGCATTGCATGGCGAAATGTTGTCCCAGGGCGAACATCTGGCGGGGACAGGCGGCGTTGCCGGCAATCAGGGTCGCGCCTTCCGGCAGGCTGAAGGTTTCGCTGTGCCACTGGAACACATCCAGCGGCTTGCCTGCGTAGGCGCCCAGCCAGTGTCGGCTCACGGCGTCCGTGCCGCCGTCGATGGTGTGCCAGCCGATTTCCTGCGCCGGATTTTTGCTCACCACGCCGCCTAACGCCTTGCTCATCAACTGTCCGCCCAGGCAATGTCCCAGCACGGGGATATTTTTGTCGACGGCATCCCGAATCAGGGCGCACACTGGCGGAATCCACGGCAAATCATCATTGACGCTCATCGCGCCGCCCATGAAGCAGAGACCGGAATAGGCGTCGGCGCTCGCGGGTACGGCAGCGCCCGCGTCGAGCGGAATCAATGTCCAGGGAATGCGGTGGGCTTCCAGAAATATGGCAAAATAGCCGGGGTTTTCAGTGGGGGAGTGACGAAAAATGGCGACAGGATTCATGGAAAAATTTTTGACGGGCGGGCAAAGTCGCTATTGTAAAACCTTGTCGCTGGCGCTGCTGCTTGTCAGCGGTTTATGGAGCGCGCAGACGTTCGCCACCGAAGTGGGGCTGGCGGGCATTCTGGGCAGCAAGGCGATGCTGACCATCGACGGCAGCGCCCCGCGCACCCTTGCGGTCGGGCAATCCTATAACGGCGTCAAACTCCTGTCGGTGCAAGGCGACAGCGTGCAGGTGGAAATCAACGGCAACCGGCGTTCGCTTCGCATCGGACAAAACGCCGTCGGCGTGGCGTCTTCTGCCAGCGAAAACGCCCGCGCCACGTTGACAGCGGATGTGCGGGGGCACTTTCAGACGACCGGTTCCATCAATGGTCTGCCCGTGCGTTTTCTGGTGGATACCGGCGCCAGTCTGGTTAGCATGAGCGCCTCCGACGCCAAGCATCTGGGGCTGGATTTGAGTCGCGCGAAAACGGGTATGGCCATGACCGCCAATGGCGTGGTCAAGACCTATGAGGTGACGTTGAATACGGTCAAAGTTGGCGGCATCACGCTACACAACGTGGCGGCGAGCGTATCGTCGCAGGATATGCCCTACCTGCTCCTGGGCATGAGCTTTTTGAATCGCACCAAGATGGAACGCAATGGCGACACCATGACGCTGACCCAGCAGTACAGGTAAACCCGTGTCAGCGGATTTTGACTTGCAACATCTGCGCGCCTGCCTCGCGCCCGAACCCGTCGCCGCGACGGACGAAGACGACTTCGCGGACAAGGCGGCGGCAATGGACATCGAAGAAGCCACGCTCACGCCTTCGGCAGTGCTGTTTGCCATCGTCCAGCGAAAAGAAGGCGCGCGGGCGCTGCTCACCCGCCGCGCCGATCACCTGCGCGACCACCCCGGACAAATCAGCTTTCCCGGCGGGCGCATGGAAGCTTGCGACCCAAGTCCCATCCACACCGCGCTGCGCGAAGCCGAAGAAGAAATCGGACTTACGCAAAACCTGCCGCAAATTCAGGGCTACCTGCCCACTTACCGCACCGCCACCGGCTTTCTGATTTACCCCGTCGTCGCCCTGCTGACCCCGCCCTTGACACTGCGTCTGGACGCCTCTGAAGTCGCGGAAGCCTTTGAAGCCCCGCTTGCAACCCTGTTCGACCCGACCCGGCATCGCCGCGAATCCATCGTCTACAAAGGCGCGCGTCATGAATACAACGTGATTGATTGTGAGGCGGACGGCAAACAACGCCGCGTCTGGGGCGCGACGGCGGGGATGATTTTGTCGCTGTATCGGCGGATGAGGTGAAGCGTTTTTCGCTTATCCAACCCTGCGCGCTTGCGCTGGACGGGTGTTGCAGGGGTGGTTAATCGCGGAGAGACCACCAATCAACAAACACATTTCTAAACGGTGTCATGTCGTAGCTTTCTCCATTGTATTTGACGACAGCACTGACGCTTTTGTGATCAGAACGTCTTGCGATAAACCTTAAATCGGCAAAGCCTTTGGTTGACGTTGGCTCAACAGAAATAACAATTTTTGTTTCGAGCATATCATCATAGTTTATACCATGCGTTCTATCAACGCCATAAGACCAGTAACGCATGGTTTGCGAAAGAACAGGCTTGAGCGCGCTACCTTCCATGATGAAAAGCGTAAGGTCATTTTCCATGCCTCCATCCATAGCCTTCGACCCTTGAAATGTAAAGAGTCGAACGCCAAAGGCTCTGGTGGTTGATGACAGATTATATCGACCTGTATCAAGCCGTATTGAGCCAACAGAAAAATCGGTTGTTCCATCTTCGAGAATTGATCTCTGGTAAGACGCGATAACCCGGTTCTTTGAAATATCGACCACGGATAACAATAGATATTTTTCGGGTAATCCATAAACATCATCTTCATTCCCTGTATCGTAGCCAAAAGCAGCAATTACCCATTGTCGATTTTGGGGAAATGGCTTACACATTCCAGCACCAATAAGTTTACCATCATCATTAAAACCCTCGCGAGTGAAGAAGTGATCAAGCTCAAAGTGCTCCCCGACCGTATTCACAATACGTTCATCGCAAGCATATTGTTCTTCCGCCCAAATGTACTGACCGGGAAAGATGAGCGCCAGAAAGAAACTGACGAAAATGGTTTTCATATGTCCTGTCCTCTACGACCTTACCTGCCCATCCCCGAACACCACCCATTTCTGACTGGTCAAGCCTTCCAACCCGACCGGTCCACGGGCGTGGATTTTGTCGGTGGAGATGCCGATTTCCGCGCCCAGACCATATTCAAAACCATCGGCGAAGCGGGTTGAGGCGTTGATCATCACGGAACTGGAATCCACTTCGCGCAAAAAACGCAGGGCGAGGGGGTGGTTTTCCGTGACGATGGCGTCGGTGTGATGCGAGGAATAGTGGTTGATGTGGGCAATCGCCGCGTCGATACCGTCCACCACTTTTACGGAAATAATCGGGGCAAGGTATTCGGTCAAGTAATCCTCTTCCGTCGCCGCTTTCGCGTTCGGCACGAGCGCGCAGGTTTTCGGGCAACCCCGGATTTCCACGCCCCTCAAGGTCAGCATGGCGGCGACGGGCGGCAGCAGACGGGCGGCTTCTGACGCGTCGACCAACAGGGATTCGGCGGTGTTGCAAGGGCTGTAACGCTGGGTCTTGGCGTTTTCGACGATGGCGAGCGCCTTTTGGAGGTCGGCGCTGGCTTCCAGATAGACATGGCAGTTGCCGTCCAGATGTTGAATCATTGGCACACGCGCTTCCTTTCGCAAGCGGGCGATCAGCCCCTTGCCGCCGCGCGGCACGATGACATCGACAAATTCGCGCAGGGTAATCAGCTCGCCCACGGCGGCGCGGTCGGTCGTTTCCACCACCTGCACCGCCGTCTTCGGCAAGCCTGCCGTTTGCAGGCCTTCTGTGACCAGTCGGGCGATCGCCTGATTGCTGCGGATGGCTTCCGAGCCGCCGCGCAGAATGGCGGCATTACCGGATTTCAGACAGAGCGCGGCGGCGTCGGCGGTGACATTGGGACGCGCTTCGTAAATGATGCCAATCACACCCAAAGGCACGCGCATCTTGCCGACCTGAATCCCGGAAGGACGATATTTGATGTCCGTCATCTCGCCAATCGGGTCGGCAAGCTCCGCAATCTGGCGCACGCCTTCCGCCATGCTGTCTACGCCCTTGTCGGTCAGCGTCAGCCGGTCAAGCAAGGCAGTTTCCAGTCCGGCAAGGCGGGCGGCTTCCACGTCTTCGGCATTTGCCGCCAGGAGCGCCGCCTTGTCGCGCAGGATGGCGTCCGCAATGGCGTTCAGAGCCTTATTTTTCTGCGCCGTGCCAGCGCGCGCCAAGAGGTAAGAAGCGGCGCGGGCATTGCGTCCAAGGGTTTGCATGTAGTCGGTGATGTTCATATCGGGGCAGAGCGAGTGACAAGAGAGCAATGATTCTAAATCTGTTGGGAGCAATGCGGTGAAAATCAAGGCAAACGCGCCATTTGTCCTTGTCGGGCGAGCAGGGATACCGCTTTTTTATCGAAGGATACGAAGGTTTCGCCCCCCAACCAACTCCCCTCATAAGCCATGACGCCATCCGCAAAATCGCCTCCGGCTTCGAGGATGAGCAAGCCTGCTTCAACGGCGTGACGATTGGCGGCAACTTTTTCTGTTGCAATCAGGGCGCGAATTGCGGCGGCGATGGCGGCGTTGTCAAAACCGTAAACCCTGCGTAGCACCCAGACAAATTCGCACAGGCAAGGCAGCGATACCGCAAGCAGCGCGGCTTCTTTCAGGGCGGTGTCCGCAATAAGCGCCTGCTGTTCATTGTCACGCACGACAGCGCGCACAAGGATGTTGGTATCCACGGTGATTTTCATTGTTCACCTGCCCAACCTGCGGCGGCGGCTTCGTTCAGTTCTTCGATGCTGGCGACTTTGCTGGTCTTGCCAGCGAGCAGACCGAGAAAACCGTCAATCGTTCCGACAGGGCGCGCGGACTTTAACTCGACCCGTCCATCCGGCATCAAGTCCAGATTGATTTTCTCGCCGGGCAGGATACCCAGATGTTGCAAAACCTCTTTGCGGAAGGTGACTTGCCCGCGCGCGGTGACGGTGAGTGTACTCATGGCGTCGACTCCATTGCTGTTGATGACCGCATTGTAATGCACAGTTGCATTACTTGCCATTCGGCGCAGATAATTTCTATTATGGGTATTCACAAAGCAAGTTTACATGCATAATGCGCGCTCTTTTATGCCATCAAGGAACACCGTTCGTGCGCCATATTGTTACTCGTTGTCTGTTCGCAACCCTGCTGCCGCTGCTGGTTTCGTGCGCCAGCCCGGTTTTGCATGAGGCGGTTGGGGGGCATTTGCATGGCGGGGTCACGCGGGCTGAAGAAATCAACGTTCCTGCGCCCGCGCCCATTCCAAAACCTGTTCAGCATACGCTGGCGCTGCCGGTTTCCGGTGTCGCGGCGAAGACGGAAACTTATAGCGTGGTGGTGCATGATGTGCCGGTGCGGGATTTGTTGTTTGCGCTGGCGCGGGACGCGAAACTTAATGTGGATATTCACAGCGGGCTTTCCGGTCATGTCACGTTAAACGCCATCGAGCAAACTTTGCCGCAGCTTCTGGCGCGTATCGCCAAACAGGTCGACATGCGTTTTGAACTCGACGGAGTGAATCTGGCGGTGATGCCGGATTCGCCGTTTTTGCGGCATTACACCGTCGATTACGTCAATATGAGCCGCAGCGTCAGCGGCGAGGTGGCGACCAATACGCAAATCAGTTCCGGCTATGCCAACGGCGCGACGGACGCCGGTTCGACGCTGGCGAATGGCAATGTGTCGACGACGCGGGTGGAGAATCTTTCCCGCAATATGTTCTGGGAATCGCTGGAACAAAACATCAAGGATATTCTGCGCGAAACGGACAAGGCGTTGCCGCTCGTGGAGCATGAAACCATCGCAACGGATGACGGCGCGCCGGGGAATTTGAACAACAAGCAGCAGACGCGCGCGGTACGGCAATCGGGGATTCAAGGCGTGCGCGAAGCCGCCGCCGTCATCATTAACGCGGAAACCGGCATCATCACCGTGCGGGCGACCGGACGCCAGCATGAGCGCATCGGGGAATTCATCGACCGGGTGGCGAACGCGGCGCGGCGGCAGGTGATGATTGAGGCGACCATTGTCGAAGTGGAACTGGACGACGGCTATCGGCAGGGTATTGAATGGAGTCGCGTCTGGGCGGATGAAAACAAGTCTTTTTCGGTCGCGCCGACCAGTTCGACGGCGGGCGTGAATCCTTCAGTAACGCCTTTTGTGCTCAATATCGCCAATCAGAAAAATCCCCTCTCTGCCACGCTGAACCTGTTGCAATCTTTCGGCACCACCAAGGTACTCTCCAGCCCGCGCCTTTCGGTGTTGAACAACCAGACCGCGCTTTTGAAGGTGGTGGAAAACGTGGTCTATTTCAGCATCAAGGCGGACGTGACGGCGGGTAATGCCAACAGCAATGCCATCATCGCCTACACCACCACGCCGCAAACGGTTTCGGTCGGGCTGGTGATGACGGTGACGCCGCAAATCAGCGACAGCGACCAAATCATTTTGAACGTGCGCCCGACCATTTCCAGTATCGCGGGCATGGTCAAAGACCCTAACCCGGATATTCCCGGACACATCGCCAACGAGATTCCCCAGATTCGCACCCGCGAAATTGAATCCGTCCTGCGCCTCTCCAGCGGCGAAATCGCCGTGTTGGGCGGGCTGATGGAAGACCGCATCGACTACAAAACCGGACGGGTGCCGATTCTGGGGCAAGTGCCGTTTGCCGGAGAAGTTTTTACGGCGAAGAACGATGTGGCGAAGAAATCGGAACTGGTGATTTTCCTGCGTCCGGTGGTGGTGCGCGACCCCAGTCTGCAAGGCGATTTCGCCGCGTTGCGAAACTTTCTGCCCGACGCGGATTTTTTCACTTCTACGCCTGAAAAATGAATGGATTGTTGCGTCGCCCGCTGGTGATGGCATTCGCGCTGGCGATTGCCACGGCGGTGATTTATGGCGTCTGGATGGTCTGGCAGACGCGGCAACTTGAAATGAATAACGTCGCGACGGCGTTTTCTCCACCTGTTTCGTCGTCACCGCCTGTTGAGCCAGTCCCCGCCGAAATTCCCGCGACAGCGCCGGTGTCCGCGCATAAACCCCTTGTCGCGCCGCTGCCCGCAAGCGTATTGGCAGATGTGGCTGACGATGAAGCCGAAGCGACCACCGAAAAAACCGGCATCGTCTTTATCGCCCATACCGGCAGCGCGGTCATATCCACGCCCCTGCAAGCCGCGCAATCCGCCCTGACGCAAGGCGACATCGAAGCCGCCAGAGCGCAATTTTTCAATCTGCTCAAAACCGACCCGCATCATCTGGACGCCTTGTTGGGACTGGCGGCAATTGCCCTGCGCCAGAACGAGCCGGAAACGGCGTGGCGGTTTTATCAAACGGCATGGACGGCGCATCCGCAAGACGCGCGGGTACAGGCGGGGATGTTGGCTTTGTTATCCGCTGTCGGACAACTCGACCCGCAGCGAGCGGAGAGCCGTCTGAAAAACCTGATTGCCGCGCAGCCGCAAGCCGCCGCGCCGCATTTCGCCCTGGGCAATCTCCTCGCCGCTCAAACTCGCTGGGCGGAAGCGCAAGCCGCCTATTTCGAGGCTTGCCGCCTGGATCGCCACAATCCCGATTACCGTTTCAATCTGGCGGTGAGTCTGGACGCGCTGCGTCAATCCCGACTGGCGGCGACGCACTATCAGGCCGCGCTCACGGCAGCGGAAACCGCCCCCGCGAATTTTGACACGGCAGAGGCGCGGGCGCGTTTGACCGCGTTACAGGCAGAGGACGCGCCATGAACGCGCCGCTACCGAAAAAACTGGGGGAAGCCCTGCTGGACATGGGGCTGCTGTCGTCCGACCAGTTACGCATCGCGCTGTTGGAGCAGGACAAAAGCGGTTTGCCTCTGGGTAAACAACTGGTGGGGTTGGGCTTCGTTTCCGAAACCGCGCTACGCGACGCGCTCTCCGAAAATCTGGGTCACGCCAGCATTGATTTGACCCGCGCCATGATAGACCCCGCCGCGCTCGCCTTGCTGCCGCAGGCAACGGCGCAAGCTTTGCATGTATTACCCTTGTGTTACGACGCTCCACGGCGCGTGTTCGCGCTGGCGGCGGCGGATTGCCACGACCTGCCGATGCAAGACCGCATACGGGAACTGCTGCGGGTCAAGCTGGGCGCGACGGTCAGACTGGAAATGCTGCTCGCCAGTGAATCGGAAATCGAGGCGGCCATCGACCGGCATTATGGTTACGCGCTTTCCATCGACGACATTGTGGCGACGCTCGAAAATCAGGACAGCGCATCCGAACAAGGTCAATCCGTCGTGCGCCTGATTGACAGCATCCTCATCGACGCGGTGAAAGAGGAGGCTTCCGACATTCATTTTGAGCCGGAAGAAAATTTTCTGCGGATTCGTTATCGGCAGGATGGCCTCCTGCGCCAGATACGCTCATTGCATAAAAATTGCTGGCCTGCGCTGGCGGTGCGGCTGAAAGTCATCAGCGGCATGAACATCGCCGAGAGCCGCGCCCCGCAGGATGGGCGCGTCACCCTTTCCGTTTCCGGTCGTCCGGTGGATTTTCGCGCCTCCTGCCAGCCCACGCTGCACGGGGAAAATATCGTTTTTCGCGTGCTCGACCGGCAAAAAGGCATCGTCACGCTTGCCCAACTGGGGCTTTCCGAACAGGCGCAAGCGCGGCTCACACAGATGCTCGCCCGCCCCGAAGGCGTGATTCTGCTCACCGGCCCCACGGGTTCCGGCAAGACGACCAGCCTGTACGCGATTTTGAACCAGATAAATTCCGAACGCATCAACATCATGACGCTGGAAGACCCGGTGGAATACCCCTTGCCGCTGGTTCGCCAGACCAGCATGAACGAGGCGTTACGCATGGATTTTGCGGGCGGCATACGCGCCATGTTGCGGCAAGACCCGGACGTGATTCTGGTGGGTGAAATCCGCGATGCCGACACCGCCGCCATGACGTTTCGCGCCGCCATGACCGGACATCGGGTGTTCGCCACCCTGCACAGCAATTCCGCCGTCGGCGCGATTCCCCGCCTGTTCGATATCGGCGTGACGCCGGAAATTATCGCCGGCAACCTGATTGGCGTCATCGCCCAACGTCTGCTGCGCCGCTTGTGTCCGCGCTGCAAACGCGCCGTAACCGCCACGCCCGATGAATGCCGTCTGCTTGGACAGCCGGACGATAAACCCGCGCCGCAGATTTATCAGGCCGTCGGCTGCGAACAATGCCGCTTTACAGGTTTCAGAGGACGTTTGCCGATTCTGGAAATCCTGCGTGTCGACAACGAAGCGGACGAATTGATTGCCCGCCGCGCCACGCAAAACGAACTCCTGCGCCACGCCCGCCAGCGGGGATTTTACGCGCTGGCGGAAGATGGTCTGGACAAGGTGCGCGCTGGCGTGACGACGCTCGAAGAACTCTCGCGGGTCGTAGATTTGAGCGAGCGCATGTTCTGGCGGCAGGCGGAGTAAGGCGGATGCGTTATCGTTATCGGGCAATCGACGCGACGGGGCAGAAGCTCGGCGGACATCTGGACGCCGCCGATCCTGCCGATCTGGAAGCGCGTCTGACCCGCATGGGGCTGGATTTGTTACAGGCCAAAATCATCGCCGCGCCGCGTTGCAAAAGCATCGTCGCCCGCCGCAAACTGCTCGACTTCTGGTTTCAGTTGAAGGAATTGCTGCGCGTCGGCGTACCTCTGCAATCCGCCCTGGGCGATTTGCGCGACACCCACGACGACCCCATCAAATCCGTCGCCGCGCAACTGCTGGACGGCATCACCGCCGGACAAACCCTGTCGCAAGCGATGGCGGCGCAAGCGCAGGTTTTTCGTCCGGTGTTCGTCAGCCTGATTCGCGCCGGAGAAACGGCGGGCGAACTCACGAGCGTCATGGAAGACATGATCACCACCCTGAAATGGGAAGATGAACTCGTCGCCAAAACGCAAAAACTGCTGCTTTATCCGGCTTTCGTCGCCAGCGTCGTCCTCGCCGCCACGCTCTTTTTGCTGCTCTACCTCGTGCCGCAACTGCAAACTTTTTTGCGGCAAATGGGCGAAGCCCTGCCCTGGCATACCCATCTGCTGTTCTGGCTGTCGGATGTTTTGCGGCAATACGGTCTCTGGCTGCTGCCCGCGTTGCCGCTTGCGTTGATCATGGCGTGGATACTTCTGCGTCCACGGCGGGATGCCTTTTTACTCGCCTTGCCGCTGGCGGGCGACATTCTCCGCAAAATCGCGCTCTCCCGCTTCGCCGCCCTGTTTGCCCTGCTCTACGCCGCTGGCATTCCCGTGCTGGAAGCCATCGGCGTGACCCGCGACGCCGTGGGCAATCGCGTCATCCGGCAGGCGCTCACCGCGAGCGAACAAGCCATCCGCGAAGGTCGCGCCCTCTCCGCCGCCTTTGCCGACACCGGCTTTTTTCCGCCCTTCGTCGTGCGGATGTTGCATGTCGGAGAAACCACCGGCGCGCTGGATACGGCGCTCGCCAATGTCCGCTATTTTTACAACCGCGACGTGACAACAGCGGTCGAACGCGCCGAACGCCTGATTGAACCCGCGTTGACCCTGCTGCTTGGCGCGTTACTGGGATGGGTCATGCTCGCCGTCGTCAGCCCCATTTACGATGTGGTCAGCCATGTCAGTTTTTAACCGCTCATTTTTCGTGCTCCTGCTGGAAAGCCACGCCGTCCGGCTGTACGGCAGAACGGCGGGCGAATTTTCTTCAATCGCGAGCTTTGCGCCGGACGCCAGCGGACAGGCCGCGCTGGCGGCATGGCTGCAAACGCGGCGCGTACCCGCCGTGCGGCTGCTCGTCAATCTGCCGGAAGTTGCGGAAGTGCGCGAGAATATCCCGCGTCTGCGTGGCGGCGAAAGACGCTCCGTGCTGGCGAGGAAACTGCGCCAGCATTTTTCCGGCAATCCTTTCGTCATGGCGACGGGCTTGGGAACAGAAACGGTCGGATTGCGGCAGGAAGAAAATCTGCGTCTGGTCGCCCTGCCGCACACCGCGTTGCAAGGCTGGCTGACCGCGCTGCAAGGCACACCCATTGCCGGTATTTACGATGTACCGCAACTCATCGAGAATCTGGCGCGGCAGCAGACTTGTCCTTCAATCTGCCTTGTGATCACGCTCCATCAGAATGCCATGCGGCAAACCTTTCTGTTTGCCGGACGGGTCGTCTTGTCCCGCCTGTTGAGCCATCCACCGGAAACCGGCGCGGATTGGTTTGTCGAAGAAACCGAACGCCTCTTGACCTATTTGAGTCGTCAACACTTTATCGCCGCCGATGCCGATTTGCCGGTTTTTCTGCTGACGCAAAACGGATTGGAACAATGCGTTTTGCAAACAACGGACTTCGCCCACACCGCATCCAGCGACCCGCTGTTATTACAAACCCTGGCGCAACGCCCGCCCCGCCAGCAATACGCGCCCACCGCGCTGCGTCGGGATTATCTGCTGCCGTTCAGACGGCGGGCGGCGCTGCTCATCGGCGGAATCATCCTGCTGGCGGGCGCGTTCTGGAGCGGCAGCCATTTGTCCGACGCCCGCAAGCTGCAAACCCAAACCGCCGCGCTGCGGCTGGACATTGAGCAGATGCAAAACGAATACAAAACAGAAGCCCGCCAGCATCCCGCGCTGCCTCCGAATTTCGACGCCGACAGCGCCCGCAAACTGCTGGCGGCTTACGACCAGCATATGGACGCAACAGCGCGGAAAACTTCGCCGGAACAAATGCTGATGGATTTGCAAACCCTGTCCATCTGGCTGAATCGCCACCCGCAAATCCGGCTGGACAAATTAAGCTGGCTGGCGGAAGGCAGAACGCTGACGCTCGCGGGCACGACGACCCCCGCGAACTTTGCGCGTTTCATCCGCGATTTGGCAGCGCAAAATGTCGCGCACAAAACACAGCAATCCCCGGCAGAAGAAGACGCGGCGTTTCACCTGTCCATTTATTTCGGGAGAGACGCATGAAATTCACGTTACTGGCGGCGGCGCTGCTCGCCGCGTCCGGCGTCGCCGCTGCGTTCTGGAGCCATGCCGAACTGCGCCGCGCCCGCATCGAAGCGCAACAGGCGACAACGCAAAAAAACGAACTGCAACGGCAACTCGCCAGTCTGCAAGACCCGGAAGCCGGGCAACTGGCAGCGCGATTTGCCGCGTTACAGGCGCAAGGTTTTTTTGCCGAACCCGACACCCGCGCCCTCGCCGCCCATTTTCAACCCGCGCAAAAAAACATCAGCGCGCGCCCCGTTTTGCAAACGCCGCAAATGCTTGCCGATGGTCTGTTGCGACAAAACCGCGTGGACATCGAACTGGATGTGCCGCACGAACAAAAATTTGTGGATTTCTGGCATACGCTCGACGGGTCGCTGCCCTTGCAGGTCACCAGTTGCCATCTGGAACGGGCAGCCCAAAATCTTCAGGCGCGTTGCCAGACGCAATGGCTGACCGCCGCCCTGCCGGAAAACGCGCCGGAGAATACCCGATGAATCGTCGCCTCTGCCTGTTCATGTGCTCCCTCGTCGCGCCCGGCGTTTACGCGGAACCCCCTGCCTTGGGACGCCTGTTCTACACGCCAGCGGAACGCGCGCAGATGGAAGAAGCGCAGCCGGAATCCGTCACGGCGACACATTATCAAGGCATGGTCGAATCGAGCGATGGACGGCGGACAGTTTGGATAAACGGGCAAGCGCAAAGCGAAGCCACGCCGCCAGAACAACAAACCATCGGCGGCGGGCAGGACGAACTTTTGCGCGGCGGGCGCATCGTGGTGCATCCGCAAAAATGACCTTGCCATCCCGACATTCCGGCGCGGCGCTGCTCGTCGTGTTGCTCATCCTGATTCTGGGCGGTCTGGGCTGGTTTCTGCAACAAGCGCCCGCGCCCGCGAGCGTCAAAAGCGAACGCGACCAGACGACCGCGCAGGCATTGGCGGGGGCCAAAGAAGCCTTGTTGGGTTATGCCGCTTATTATCCGGAAAGCAATTCCAACCCGTCCGACACGCCGCATCCCCGCAAAGGTTTTGTGCCCGGTCATCTGCCTTGCCCGGACACCGGCAACGCTCTGGAAAACGAAGGCGCGGAAGCAGGTACTTGCGAAAGCAAGGGCATCAGCGCCATCGGTCATTTTCCCTGGCGCAGTCTGGGTGTGCCGCCGCCCAGAGATGGCGAGGGCGAATGCCTCTGGTATGCCGTTTCCGGCAACCACAAAGCCAATCCGAAAGCGGATTTGTTGAATCCCGATAGTGACGCGCTGCTCACCATCGTCACTGCCGACGGCACGACACTGGCTGAGCAGGTAGTTGCCGTACTTTTTTCTGCTGGCGCGTCTTTACCCGACCAGCAGCGCGAATACACCAAAGGCGAATGTCGTTGGGATTACGACGCCAGCCGCTTTCTCGATACCCTGAATGGCGTCAACAACGCCGCGCTCAATGCCGCGCCCGAAGGCATCAGTCGTTTCATCGTTGCCAACGCGAACGCGACTTTCAATGACCGCCTGCTCTGGATTACCCGCGACGAACTCTTTGCCCGTGTCGAAGCGAGGCTGCCGCCGGACGCGCTGTTTGCCGAAAATTACCCGACCGACGCTGACGCGCTCGCGCTCACCCAGCGCGTCGCCACCTGTTTGATGCGTTTCGGTGAGGAGAACGCGCAGTACCGCCTGCCTTGGGCAGCGCCGCTGAATCTCACTGCCGCCGCGCCGGAAACCTTCCATTTTGACCGCCTTGCCGACGCGAAAAATCTTCTTGCCGGACGCGCGCCCTATTCCGTGAGTTATTCGCAAGAAATCCTGAAAGGCGCTTTGTTGTCAGCTTGCCCCGCCAGCAACCGGACACATTCCGCCTGTCGTTTGCTGGTCAAAGAGGCCTGCCCGGATTTTCTTCCCGTTGCGGGACGCCCTGACAGCGGCGACACCTACAACAGCCACAACGGTTGGTGGGACAAATGGAAAGACCACCTGTTCTACGTCGTCGCCCCCGGCTTCGCGCCCAAAGACGCCGCTGCCGCCGATTGCGCCGCCACGCCGGAAGAATGTCTGCAAATTGGCGGACACGCCTACGCCGCCGCCGTGATTTTCGCTGGCGCGCCCTTGCCCGGACAAATCCGTCAGGGGACGAGCGCGAAGATGCAAATTGCCCATTATCTGGAAGGCGAAAACGCCATCACCCTGCAAACCGGCGGCAAAAAACTGGAACGCGCCGGGAATGACCGCATCGCCTGTATCGCCTATAACGCCACCGCCGCTTCCGACGCGGCGAGATTCAGTCTTGTCGCTGACTGCGGGTAATCAGAAGACAGAAGACGGAAGACAGAGGACAGATATGACAAACACTCGCGGCTTCTCCCTGCTTGAACTCGCCATCGTCCTGTTCATTCTCTCGCTTGCGCTGGGCGGACTCATCATGCCGCTTGCCGCCCAACACGAGGCGCGGCAATGGCGGGCGGCGGAGCGCGGACTGGCCGACATCCACGCCGCCCTGTTGGGCTACGCCGTTTTGCGCGGTCATTTGCCCTGTCCCGATTGGGAAAGCGACATCTCCCAACCCGGCTACGGCGTCGCCGTCGAGCACTGCGCCACCCTCCCGTCCGAAGAAGGTTTTTTGCCCTTCAAATCGTTGGGACTGGAAAACGGGCGCGACCCCTGGGGCAATCGCTGGCGTTATCGGGTCGACCGCACATTCGCCAACGCCGCCGCGCCCATTGCCCTCACCACGGATTTTTCCGGCGAAGACCGCCTGAAAATCGAGAATCTGCAAGGCGACGCGCTCACCACCGACGGCGAACGCCCCGTCGCTCTCGTTTTCAGCCTGGGCAAAAACGGCAAACCCGACGGCGGCAACGCCAGCTTTGAACCCGCCAATGGTCACTACCAATCCGACGCGCCAACCCCAACCTTCGACGACCAGATGTTCTGGCTCGCCCGCCCCGCCCTGATGAGTCGCCTCGTCGCGGCGGGACGGGTACGTTAATTGTCTGGATGGCGGCTCTGAAGCGTCAATGCGCCGCTTCCCAATCCCCGCCCTGCCCCACCTCCACCAACAGCGGCACTCGCAACTGTCCGACGCCGCTCATCAAGCGGGGCAGGTCGGCGCGGATGCGGGGGAGTTCGGCGTCCGGGACTTCCAGCACCAACTCGTCATGCACCTGCAACACCAGACGGCTTTGCAACTTTTCGGCTTCCAGATAATTTTGCGCGGCAATCATGGCGAGTTTGATGAGGTCAGCGGCGGTGCCTTGCATGGGGGCGTTGATGGCGGCGCGTTCGGCGGCCTGACGGCGGTTTGCCTTGCTGCTCTGGATTTCCGGTAGCGTCAGGCGGCGACCGAAGAGCGTGGTGACAAAGCCGTTGGCGTGCGCGTCTGCCCGCGCGCGCTCCATATAGCGGGCGACGCCGGGGTAGCGGGTGAAATAGCGTTCGATGTAATGCTGCGCCGCACCTCTCTCCAGACCCAGATTGCGGGCGAGTCCGAAGGCGCTCATGCCGTAAATCAAACCGAAATTGATGGTCTTGGCGACGCGGCGCTGGTTGTTGCTGACTTCCAGCGGGGTGATGCCGAAAATTTCCGCTGCCGTGGCGCGGTGCACATCCTCGCCACTGGCGAAAGCTTCGAGCAGGCGGGCGTCTTCGGAGAGGTGCGCCATGATGCGTAATTCCACCTGTGAATAGTCAGCGGAAACAATCCGGCTGCCGGGGGGGGCGATGAAGGCGGCGCGGATGCGGCGACCTTCTTCGGTACGCACGGGAATGTTTTGCAGATTGGGGTCGGAAGACGCCAGCCGCCCGGTGATGGCGGTGGCTTGGGAAAAATGCGTATGCACCCGCCCCGTGGCGGCGTTCACCATGCGCGGCAGTTTGTCGGTGTAGGTGTTTTTCAGCTTGGAAAGACCGCGATGCTCAAGCAGCAGTTTGGGCAGCGGATAGTCGAGCGCCAGTTCGGAGAGCACATCTTCGTCGGTGGACGGCGTGCCGCCGGGCGTTTTTTTCTTTACCGGCAAGCCCTGTCTGCCGAACAGGATTTCCGCCAGTTGCTTGGGCGACGCCAGATTGAAAGGTTGTCCGGCGAGCGCATAGGCTTCCTGTTCCAACGCCAGAATTTGCTGCCCCAGGGTGTGACTTTGCGCGCGCAGCAGGTCGGCGTCGATGAGCACGCCGGTACGCTCCATCTTGAACAGCACCTCGCGGGCGGGCATTTCGATGTCGGCATAAATACGCGCAAGTCCATAGTCGGCGTCCACCTGCGGCAACAGATGTTGATGCAGGCGCAAGGTGATGTCGGCGTCTTCGGCGGCGTATTCGGCGGCTTTATCCACGGCGACCTGCTCGAAGCCGATTTGCTTCGCGCCTTTGCCGCAGAGGTCGGTGTAGGGAATGGTCAACAGCCCCAGATGGCGGCGGGCAAGCTGATCCATGTCGTGTCCGCGCTCGGATTCTAATACGTAAGATTGCAGCAGGGTATCGTGCGCGATTCCGGCAAGATGAATGCCATGATTGGCGAATACATGCTGGTCATATTTGATGTTCTGCCCGACTTTCAGATGCTTGTCCGATTCCAGCCAGTGTTGCAGACGGGCGAGGGTTGCCTCAATGGACAGTTGCTCTCCGGCTTCCACGCCCTGATGGGCAAGCGGGATGTAGCAGGCTTCGCCTTTTGCGACGGCGAGCGAAATGCCGACGATGCGGGCGGCGAGCGGGTCAAGGCTGGTGGTTTCCGTATCGAGGGCGGTGAGCGGACAGGCCGTGACGCGGGCAAGCCAGCGTTCCAGCGCGGCTTCATCCGTCACCTTTTCGTAGGCGGCGCGGTGGCGACCATCGGTGATGAGTTCGGGCGCGGTTTCGGTGGCAGACGCGGCGGCGGCTGGCGCGAAGGAACGATAGGCGGAAGCGGATTTTTCCTTGACGGGCGCTTCGGATTCCTCCCCCGCTTCTCCAGTTGCCTGTCGCAGCCAACCCACAAATTCATAACGCGCGTAAAACGCCTTCAACGCCTCAATATCCGGCGTTTGCGGTGTCAGGGTGTTTGGCGTGGGCAGGTTGGCGACTTCGCAATTGATCGTCACCAGTTTCTTGCCCAGAGGCAGAAAACCAAGATGGTCGCGCAGGTTTTGCCCCACCACGCCCTTGATGTCGTCGGCGTGGGCGACGAGGGCGTCCAGACTGCCGTATTCCGTCAGCCACTTCACCGCCGTTTTTGCCCCGCATTTGGCAACGCCGGGTACGTTATCCACGGTGTCGCCCACCAATGCCAGATAGTCGACAATACATTCCGGCGGTACGCCGAACTTCGCCGTAACGCCAGCGACATCCAGCATCTCGTTACTCATGGTATTCACCAGCCGCACACGCGCATTCACCAGTTGCGCCATGTCCTTGTCGCCGGTGGAAATCAGCGTTTCCATCCCCGCCGCCGTCGCCTCTCTTGCGAGCGTGCCGATCACATCATCGGCTTCCACGCCGTCCACCATCAACAGCGGCCAACCCAGGGCGCGGATGGCTTCATGGATGGGGGCAATCTGCCGCGCTAAATCTTCCGGCATGGGCGGACGCTGTGCCTTGTATTCGGGATACCAGTCGTCGCGGAAGGTTTTGCCCTTGGCGTCGAAAACCACCGCCGTGTAATCCGCCTTGAAGTCGTCATTCAGGCGGCGTAGCATGGCGAGCACACCTTTCATCGCCCCGGTCGGAAAATCCTCGCGGGTTCGCAAATCGGGCAGGGCGTGAAACGCCCGATAAAGGTAGGAAGAACCATCCACCAACAACAACAGAGCCATAGACCACCTGAACGCGCATATGAATCAAAAAGAAAAACTGCCCCACCTCGAAGACCCGCATTTACATTCCAATTCGGCGCAGGAAGCGTGGCGGGTTTTCGGCATTATGTCAGAGTTCGTCGAAGCCACCGACCGTCTGCGAACGATTCAACCGGCGGTATCCATTTTCGGCAGTGCCCGCACCAACCCGGAGCACCGTTATTACCGGCTTGCCGAATCCATCGCCCGAAACCTCTCCGACGCGGGTTTTTCGGTGATTTCCGGCGGCGGCCCCGGCATCATGGAAGCCGTCAATAAAGGCGCTTACTACGGACGCGCCCCTTCCGTCGGGCTGAACATCCAGTTGCCGCACGAACAGGCGGCGAACGGCTATCAGGACATCGCGCTCTCCTTCCGTCACTTTTTCGCCCGCAAATACATGTTTGTCCGCTTCGCCAGCGCCTACGTGGTCATGCCCGGCGGCTTCGGCACGCTGGACGAACTGCTGGAAGCGATGACGCTGGTGCAAACCCACAAAAGCGCGCGCATTCCCATTATTCTGGTCTCGACCCCGTTCTGGTCGGGGCTGGTGGACTGGTTCCGCGACCGTCTGGTGAGCGAAGGCATGATCAATCGGGAAGACATGGATTTGATCCAGACGCAGGACGAGCCGGAACAGGTCGTCGAAACCATACTCCGCCACTACGAATCCAGAGGCTCCGCCCTGCTGCCCAGCGAGCGCGAACTGATGCTGAACCTGTAGAATCACCCCGTTCCATTCCAACCAGAGGAAATCCCATGCGCCGCCATCTTCCCTTCATCGCCGCCCTCGCCCTGACGTTTACCCCCGCGTTGCTGGCGCAAACCCCCGCCCCCGCCGACATCCCGCCGCCGCCGAACAACCTGCAAACATTCAGCGAAGATTTGGAAGAACCGCAAGTCACCATCCGCAAGGAAGAAAACAGCGCCGTCGAAGAATACCGGCTCGGCGGCAAACTCTACATGCTCAAAGTCACGCCGGAAATCGGCGAACCCTACTATCTGGTGGATAACGACGGCGACGGTCATTTTGAAACCCACAGCCCCACCGATTCCGGCGTCAAGGTGCCGATGTGGGTGATCGGGACGTTTTGAGGCAACCCGAATGACGGCGCCTGACCAAACGACTGACGCTGGCTATTGGCATTGGCGCATCAGTAAAAAGTTCGTCAAAGGCTGTTTGTGGTCAGGATTATGGGTGCTGCCGCTGGGCGTATTGTTATTCATGATACTGTTCCCACCGCTGGCGTATGCATACAGGGCACAGGTAGCCGAAGTGTCTTTCCATGTTCATCCGGCAAAAGTTGCGATTGCCGGGCAGCTTGAAGCAAACCCGCAAGCCAAAATAGATGCCCGCCTCGCTGATTTGATTTCAGGGGAGCAAAGACCGGCAGTCAGAATCAGCTATAAGAACGTCGCGCCTGACGGTACGATTATCGTGATTAGCCACGCGCTTGGCGTGATTCTTGTGTTTCATCCGCAACTTGAAGACGGCAAGGTTCAGTGGTCGTGCCAAGGGAATTCCATCCGTGGTGAAAAATTCATTCCGTCATTCTGCCGCAACCCGCTTCCCGACAGCGACCACTCGCCCAAATAATCCATCGCAGAGGCGGTTCACGAACCGCCTCTTGTGCGTCTATCGGGTAGGGCGCGTTCTCCGAACGCGCCGGACGTTACATCCGGCGGTCTCGGAGAGACCGCCCTACCGCAACTCCGCCGCTAGCCTGCCCTGTTCGTCGGCAAACAGGCGGGAGAGGCGTTTCGAGCGCCGTATAATGCCGCCTTCCCTGTTCCCTGTCTGTTGACGCCCGATGTTCCAAATCTCTCCGCCCGATACTGCCCTGAAATCCGCGCTGCAACAAAAAATCGACCGCAAGACCAAGCCTTCTGGGGCGTTGGGGCGGCTGGAAACGCTGGCGCTGCAAGCCGGACTGGTGCAACAGAGCCTCACGCCGGAATTGCGGCGTCCGCAAATGCTGGTGTTCGCGGGCGACCACGGCGCGGCGAAGGCGGGGGTGTCCGCCTATCCGCAGGAAGTCACCTGGCAGATGGTGGAAAATTTCCTCGCGGGCGGCGCCGCCATCAATGTTTTTTGCCGCATACACGGGCTGGAACTGACGGTGGTGGATGCGGGCGTGGCGCACGATTTCGCCCCTCATCCCAATCTGCTCGCCGCCAAAATCGCGGCAGGGACGGCAAACTACATCGAAGCCCCCGCCATGAGTGCCGAACAGCGCGACGCGGCGTTGGCGCGGGGCGCTGCCATCGTCCGCAAGCTGGCGGGCGCGGGTTGCAATCTGTTGGGCTTTGGCGAAATGGGCATCGGCAACACGGCTTCCGCCGCGCTGCTCGCCCATGCCCTGACCGGAGTGTCGCTCGATGCCTGCGTCGGGCGCGGCACCGGACTGGACGACGCCGGTTTGCTGAAAAAACGCGCCTTGCTGCAACAAGCCGTTGCCCGCGCCAGTTTGCCCGCTGGCGATGCCGCGCCGCTGGACGCGCTGGCGGAATTCGGCGGTTTTGAAATCGCGATGTTGGCAGGCGCGATGCTGGCGGGCGCGGAAGCGGGCATGTTGCTGCTGATTGACGGCTTCATCGTCAGCGCCGCCGCGCTGGTGGCGGCACGGCTTTATCCGGCGATGACCGGATATTGCGTGTTCTGCCACCGCTCCGCCGAACCCGGTCATCAGGCGGTGCTGGACGCCATGAGCGTAGAACCGCTGCTCGACTTGGGGCTGCGTCTGGGCGAAGGCACGGGCGCGGCGCTCGCCTATCCGCTGCTGGTGTCGGCGCTGGCGTTTTTGCGCGACATGGCGAGTTTTGAATCCGCGCATGTTGCGGACAAGGCGGAATGAACATCATGTTGCCCTTCATGCGGGAACTGGAATACTTCTTCGGCGCGCTGCGCTTTTTCACCCGTCTGCCCGTACCCGCCTGGGTCGGACACAGCGAAGAACGGCTGAACCGCGCCACCCGCTACTTTCCGGCGGTGGGGCTGCTGGTGGGCTTGATTGCCGCGCTGGTCTGGGTGCTGACCAGCCTGTTCTGGCCGAAGCCCGTCGCCCTGCTGCTCTCCCTCGGCGCGACCCTGCTCGTGACCGGCGCGTTCCACGAAGACGGACTTGCCGACATGACCGACGGTTTCGGCGGCGGTTGGGACAAGGCGCGGATTCTGGACATCATGAAAGATTCGCGCATCGGCAGCTTCGGCGCGATTGCGCTCACGATGACCCTGCTCGGACGCTTCATGCTGCTGCTGGAATTGCCGGACGACTGGATTGTGGTCGCCCTGCTCGCCGCGCACACCGTTTCCCGCTTCGCCGCCGTCGCGCTCATGCGCCTGTTGGACTACGCCCGCGACGACGCGCTTGCCAAAACCAAGCCGCTGGCGACCCACATCATCGACCGCGATTTTTACATCGCGCTCGCAACAGCCGCGCTACCCTGCCTGCCGCTGCTGCTCTTGTCCGGCAATCTCCTGTTCGCCCTCATCCTCGTCGCCGCCGTCGTATTCTGGCTCAAACGCTTCTTCCGCCGCTGGCTCGGCGGCTACACCGGCGATTGTCTGGGCGCGACGCAACAGGCGGCGGAACTGGCGTTTTATCTGGGGCTGCTGGCGCATCTGCCGGCGGCGCATGGCGGGTAATCGCGTGAATATGTTTGCCGTGGCAAACGTAGGGGCGGTTCGCGAACCGCCCCTACAAACCCACGCCCCTTGCGGGAGAGTGTGCTCCGCAAGGAGGGAGGGAATTAAATCCGCCGCCGCGCCTCACAAAAAAAGTCGCGCATTATTTATTGCAACGACATTCGGACAAATTTAATGTCGGCGCGGATTTTTCTGGTGCGCCATCCGGCCATTGCGGGCGGCGAGGGGCGTTGCTACGGCGCGCTGGATTTGCCCCTCGCCGCGCCAGTCGGCGATAGCACCGCCAAAATCCGCGCCCGACTGCCGCCGCGTTTCCAGATTTGGAGCAGCCCCTTGCAACGCTGCCGCGCTCTGGCGGAAACCCTGGCGGAATCCAGCGAAGTACACATCCACCCCGGTTTACGGGAAATGAATTTCGGCGCGTGGGAAGGCTTGCTCTGGGCAGACATTCCGCGCGCCGAACTGGACGCCTGGGCTGCCGACATTGCCGGATTCCAGCCGCCGGGCGGCGAATCCGCGCGCGCCATGCAAGCCCGCGCCCTGACCGCCCTGCGGGAAATCCGCGCCACGCCCTCAACCCTGCCGCAAGTTTGCGTCACCCACGCAGGTGTCATCAGGGCGCTGCTCGCCGCAAAGCATGAGCTACCGCCTGCCGAATGGCTGAATATCCGTCCTGATTATGGTGAGGTGGCGCGGCTGTGATGAAATCTCCCCTTGTATGTTTCTTCCACAAGGGGAGAGAGTTGGGCGGTCAGGCAGGGTGGGGGCTACGATACCGCCATTGTTACGAACGGCGTTTCACTTCACCGCGTGTCTCACGCTGGAACTGGCAGCGATTTTGCCGGTGGAGAGCAGGTTTTCCACGTTTTCTTCGATGTCGTCCGGTTCGTAGAGATAATTCACCATCATGCCGAAGGATTGTCGCAGGCCTTTTTCCGAGGTGTCCGCGAGGAAATTCAGGCGTTCGACGCGCGCGCCGTTGCCGATGTGAAAGCGTGCCACCGGGTCGTAAAGGCGCTTTTCGCCCATTTTGGCGGTGAGCAGGTAATGCGCCGCCAAGCGTGTAAGCGGGGCTTGCAGGGCGCGGGTCAGGCGGGTGTTGGTTGCCCAGAGGGGGTCGGCGAGCAGGGTTTGTACGCCTTCTACGGTGGCGGGGCATTGCGCCAGTTTGCCGACGCGTTCCAAATCTCCGCTCTGGAATGCCTGTTGCCAGACTTCCGGCGTTTTGTCCGCCCAACGCCCAAGCAGGGGCAGGGGCGAAAGGGTGG
Organism: Zoogloeaceae bacterium; assembly: GCA_031287525.1. GTDB lineage: Bacteria > Pseudomonadota > Gammaproteobacteria > Burkholderiales > Rhodocyclaceae > Azovibrio. The sequence goes on from JAITSU010000035.1 coordinate 42,455, forward strand.
AAAAATGTTTCAATCGCGGGAAATCCCGTTGCAAATCCTCAATCACCCGCTTCAGTAAAAAGTTGCCGAAAGACACGCCGCGCAGACCTTGCTGGGTGTTGGAGATGGAATAAAAAATGGCGGTGTCGGCTGATTGGGTGTCGAAAACCGGCGCGTGTTCGTCGAGTAGGTGTTGCACGTCGCCCGCAAGGTGGTCGGTCAGGGCGACTTCCACGAAAATCAGCGGCTCGTCCGGCATCCGGGGGTGGAAAAAGCCGTAGCAGCGGCGGTCGGAATCCAGCCGGTTTTTCAGGTCAGTCCAGGAATGAATGGTATGCACCGCTTCGTACTGGATGAGTTTTTCCAGAAGCGCGGCGGGCGATTGCCAGGTGATGCGCCGCAATTCCAGAAAACCCACGTCGAACCAGGCGGAAAGGCTGTGTTCCAGTTCGCGGTTGAGCGAGGCAAGTTCCGGGTCTTCTTTCATGAAACGCAGCAAATCCACGCGCAAATCGACCAGAAAACGCACGCCCTGCGGCAAGGCGTTGAACTGGGTGAGGATGCGCGTGCGCGGCGAGCGCAGGGCGCTCCATAGCTGCGCTTCGGCGTTCCATTGTTCGGGCGTGCCGAGCGCCGCCTGATAGTGCGCGTGCGCCGTCGCCACTTTGTCCGGGTCAGGGCCGAATTCGGTGGCAATCAGGCGCAAAAAGGCGTGTCGCCCCGCTTCGTCCAGTTTCAGATAGCTCTCTCCCAGACGGCGGGCGCGTTGGCGGGCAGAGACTTCGCCGCCCACGCCGCGCGCGCATTCCTGGAATTGTTCGCGGATTTTTTGCAGACCCCGTTCGTCGAGGGGTTTCGGATGTTGGGATTTCGTCCACAGTCCCTGCATTTTTTTCAGGCTGCGGGCGACGAGGCTGTTGCTCATGCAGATTCCTTATCGTGTCGGGGTTGATATGTCAGGGTTTTAAGCGACGGCAATCGTAACAGCCGAAGTCCGGTAAGCGCAACAAAAAATCCGCCAAAAAGCAGCTAAAAGAAGATAACGTGTAGTCAAGATACGTTAAATACACGATTGCCGCATGGGTTCATGCGTTGGAACGTGAAAGTTCGCAGAAATGCGCGGGGTTGGTAGGGCTGTTTCTCCGAAACCGCCGGGCGTTACATCCGGCGCGTTCGGAGAACGCGCCCTACCTTTCAACAGGGTTTCAGGTTTTGTTGCCCTTATCGTTTCCCTTGCTTGCCCCTGCCAAACCATGCCCAAACCAACGCCCCCAACGCCAGCAGCAACGCCGCCGCGTCGCCCCAGCGGGCGTAGGGGGTTGTGCCGGTGTAGCCTTGCACTTCGCCCGTTAATACACCGGATTCAAATTGGGGGAGCGCGGCTTGTACTTCGCCTGTCGGAGTGATGATGGCGGTGACGCCGGTGTTGGTGGCGCGGAGCATGGGGCGTCCGGTTTCAAGAGCGCGCAGGCGGGCGATTTGCAGGTGTTGGCTTTGCGCGAGCGAACGCCCGAACCAGGCGGTGTTGGACAGGTTGACCAGCAGGGTGGCGGTTGGGAGGGTGGCGCGCAATTCATTGCCGAAAAGGTCTTCGTAGCAGATGTTGACGGCGACGCGCTGCCCTGCCAGACGCAACGCTTGTTGCTTTGTGGAGCCGCTGCTGAAATTCGCCATCGGGATATTCATCTGGCGCAAAAACCAGTCGAAGCCGGGCGGGGCGTATTCTCCGAAGGGCACCAGATGGGATTTGGCGTAATGCTGATTGGGCGAGACGCCGAGACTGATGGCGCCGTTCCAGTAATTTTCGGTATCGGCATTGGCGCTATGGGTGGGAACACCCAACAGCAGGTCGCCCTGCTGACGTTTCGCCAGTCGCGCCAGTTCTTGCAGATAATCTGGCGGCAGGTTGTCGAAGAAAACGGGAATGGCGGTTTCCGGCAATACGGTGAGTTGCGCCGGGTGGCGGGCGACCAGATCGCGGTAGCGGGTGAGCGTCCGCAGGGTGTGTTCGGGTTGCCATTTCACATCCTGAGCGACATTGCCTTGCACCAGCGCGACGCGGATGGGGTCGCCTGTGGGCTGCGTCCATGGCTGTCCGGTGAGGCTCCATCCGGCAAACAAAATCAGCAGTATGCCGCCGCCCCAACGCCCGTCACGTTTTTGTACGCCGCAAGCAAAGCACGCGGCGATGAGCGCGACCAGAAAGGAGAGTCCATAAACGCCGAGAATGGGCGCGAAGCCGACGAGAGGGCTGGGAGAAGTCTGACTGTACCCCAAAGCGAGCCAGGGAAATCCCGTTAAAAAATAGCCGCGCGCGAGGTCGGCGAGGGTGAGGAGCGCGGCGAAAGTGAGCGTCTGACGGACAGGCGCGGCGGGCAGGAAGCGCCAAAACAGCCCGCCCGCGATGGCGTAAAAGAGGGCGAGGAAGATACAGAACAGGAGTACCGCCAGCGCCGCCAGCGGCATGGGTAAGCCGCCGAACACGGACATGCTGACATAGACCCAGGAGACGCCCGCAAGAAAAAATCCCATGCCAAAGGCGAAGGCGCGAAAAAATGCCTGTTGCCAGTTTCGGCTTCCGCGTAGCAGATGAAACAACGCCGCCAGCGTCAGCGGCATAAGCCAGAATTGTTCAAAGGGGGCGAAAGCCGCGACGCTGGCGACGCCCAGCGTCGCGGGGGTTAGAGGACAGAGGACGGAGGACAGAAGACAGAAATAGCGGTGGCTGCGCCATTTGTGGAAAAGTGTGGGGCGCATTACCGGATGGTTTTTTTGTAACTCATGATGGTCAGTCTTCTGTCTTCGGTTTTCTGTCATCTGAAACCAGCACGGTGTACAGGCGGCGGCTGTCGGCGCGTAAAACATGAAAACGGATGCCGTCAATCTCCACCTGTTCGTGGCGTTTGGGCACTCGACCCAGATGACGCAGAATCAGCCCGCCGATGGTGTCGCAGTCTTCGTCGGAGAAGGCGGTGCCGAAGGCCGCGTTGAAGGCTTCGATTTCGGTTTGGGCTTTGACGCGGTAGCGTCCGGTGGTGTCCTGACGGATGTTGTCGTGCGCTTCGTCAAAATCGTATTCGTCTTCGATGTCGCCGACGATTTGTTCCAGCACGTCTTCAATCGTCACCAGTCCGGCGACGCCGCTGTATTCGTCGACCACAATCGCCATGTGGTTGCGCGACACGCGGAATTCGCGCAAGAGCACGTTCAGGCGTTTGGATTCGGGGATGAACACCGCCGGACGCAGCCAGTCGCGCAAATTGAAATCCGGCTCGACTTGCAGGCGCAGCAAATCCTTGGCGAGCAGGATGCCCTGCACATTGTCGCGGTCGCCGTCGACCACGGGAAAGCGCGAGTGCGCGGTTTCGATGACCACGGGGAGAATTTCGGCGAGCGGAGTATTGATGTCGATGACATCCATCTGCGCGCGCGGCACCAATACGTCGGTCACGCGCGTTTCCGACGCCGCCAGCGCGCCTTCGATGATAGAGAGCGCGTCGGCGTCCATAAGATTGCGCTCATAGGCGGAATGCAACAGCAAAAGCACCTGCTCGCGGTCTTCGGGTTCGCGCAGCAGCAGGGTGGAGAGACGTTCAAACAAACCGGGGATGCCCATATTCTTTCACGTCAAATCAGAGATAAGGATCAGGATAGCCCAGAGTGGCGAGAATTTCTCGTTCGCGCGCTTCCATCGCTTTCGCCTCGCCTTCGCTTTCATGATCCCAACCTTGCAAATGCAGGACGCCATGCACGGTGAGATGGGCGTAGTGGGCGAACAGCGGTTTTTTTTGCAGGGCGGCTTCGCGGGCGACGACTTCCGGGCAAATGACCAAATCGCCGCAAACCACGGGTTCGCGCTCGTAGGGAAAGGAGAGCACATTGGTGGCGTCATCCTTGCCGCGATAGGTGTGGTTGAGTTCCCGCCCTTCTTCCGGCGACACCAGACGAAGGGTGATTTGTCCGCCGCCCGTCAGCGCGGCGCGTGTCCAAGCAAAAAATTGCGTCCGAACAGGAAAATTTTCTCGACCGCAGGTGTATTGCACAGAGAGATTAAGCGAGGTCGTCAATTTCGCCATTTTCAAGACGCTCCACAAATTCCAGGAAATTGTCAGCAACAAGGCTTGTTTCACCCGTTTCGTGCGACCACAAAACCACACCGATTTCCCCGTCACCGGCAGGGTTAGCATAGTCAAAGCAGTAATAGTCGCCCGTGCCAAATTCTCCAAAGGGCAGCAATTGTGAGAAATCGAGAGATGTACCTGAAAAATTCTTCTGCCATTCTTGCCATTCTTCATTGAAATGGCGAACGATGGAATCCCATGTTTTTCGTGGTTCACGGGCATCAAAGACGGGAAATATTGTTACGTCTTCAACACATTTGCTGTTGTTGGCTAACAGCCAATCCGCAAAAGAAGGTGGGAGCGCTCGCCCCAAATCAGTTTCAGCGGCACGAATAGCTTCAATTGTTGTGCCTATAACGCGAGATTTCTGGTTCATTAACGACTCTCCTGGTTCATTGATGACTCTCATAAGCGGCAACGATGCGGGCAACCAGCGGATGCCGCACCACATCTTCTTTTTGAAAATGGGTGAAGGCGATGCCGCGCACTTCCCGCAAAATATCCACCGCCTCCGCCAGCCCGCTCTTGTGACCTCTGGGCAAATCGACCTGCGACGGGTCGCCGGTGACGACGGCTCTGGCGCCGATGCCGATGCGGGTTAAAAACATTTTCATCTGCTCCGGCGTGGTGTTCTGCGCCTCGTCGAGAATAACAAAAGCGTGATTCAGGGTACGTCCGCGCATAAACGCCAGCGGCGCGATTTCCAGCGCGCCTTTTTCGTAGAGCCGGGTCACGCGGTCAAACCCCATTAAATCGTAGAGGGCGTCGTACAGCGGGCGCAGGTAGGGATCGACTTTTTGCGCCAGATCGCCGGGCAGAAAACCCAAACGTTCGCCCGCCTCGACCGCCGGACGGGTGAGGATGATGCGTTCCACCATGTCGCGCTCGAAAGCGTCGACGGCGCTGGCGACAGCGAGATAGGTCTTGCCGGTTCCGGCGGGGCCGACGCCAAAGGTGATGTCATGCGCCTGAATGTGTTGCAGGTATTCCACCTGACGCGGCGTGCGACCGTGCAATTCGGTCTTGCGGGTGACGAGTTGCGGACCGTCGAGTGGCGAGCCGGCGGCGGCGGCGGGGATTTCCAACGCGCGGCGCGGGGAATGCGAGGAACGCAGGGGGCGGTTTTGCAGTTCAATCAAGCCCAACTGGATGGCATCCACCGACAACGCTTCGTCCGCATGTTGATAAAAGTATTCGAGCGCCTGCACCGCTTGCGCCGCCGCCGCGCCGCGCACGGCGAAATGTTCGCCGCGCCGGACGATGACCACATCCAGCGCGGTTTCGATTTGGCGCAGATTTTCATCCAGCGCGCCGCAGAGCGTCGCGAGGCGCAGGTTATTGACCGGCGTCAGTTTCAAATCCAGCGGACGCTCGCGTTTCGGGCTTGTTTTAGTCACGAATCACCACCTCACCGCGCAGGGAATGGGGTAACGCGCCGGTGATGTTCACTTCGACAAAGTGATGAATCTGGCGCGGGTTGCCGGCGAAATTAACGACGCGATTATTGTCGGTGCGCCCCGCCAGTTCGCCCGGATTTTTCTTCGAGACGCCTTCCACCAGCACCCGCTGCGTCGTGCCTATCATCGCCCGCGAAATGCCCTGCGCCATTTCCTCAATGCGTTTTTGCAAACGGGTCAGGCGGGCGGACTTCACGGCGGCGGGCGTATCGTCCGCCATTTCCGCCGCTGGCGTGCCGGGGCGGGGGCTGAAAATGAACGAGAACGAGACGTCGAACCCCACATCTTCAATCACCTGCATGGTCTTCTCGAAATCCGCGTCGCTCTCGCCCGGAAAGCCGACGATGAAATCGGAAGAAATGGCAATATCGGGACGGGCGGCGCGTAATTTTTTGACCACCGACTTGTATTCCAGTGTTGTGTAACCGCGCTTCATCGCCGCCAGCACGCGGTCAGAACCCGCCTGCACGGGCAGATGCAGGTGCGACACCAGTTTCGGCACACGGGTATAAACGTCAATCAAGCGTGCCGTCATTTCGCGCGGATGCGAGGTGGTGTAACGAATCCGCTCGATGCCGGGAATTTCGGCGGCGTACTCGATCAGCATCGCAAGGTCGGCAAACTCGTCGCTGCCGCTGATTTCGCCCCGATAGGCATTGACGTTCTGCCCAAGAAAATTGATTTCCCGCACACCCGCCGCGGCGAGCGAGGCAACCTCCGCCAACACGTCGGCAAAGGGACGCGAAATTTCATCGCCACGGGTAAAGGGGATGATGCAGTAAGCGCAAAACTTGGAACAGCCTTCCATGACCGAAACGAAGGCGGACGCGCCTTTGACATCGGCGGGCGGCATGGCGTCGAATTTTTCGATTTCGGGAAAGGAAATATCCACCACCGGCGCGGACTGCGCGCGTCGCCGGGCAATCAACTGCGGCAGCCGGTGCAGGGTTTGCGGCCCGAACACGATGTCGACGTAAGGCGCGCGCGCTACGATGGCGTCGCCTTCCTGACTGGCGACGCAACCGCCGACGCCAATCAGCAAATCGGGCTTTTGCAGTTTCAGGCGCTTCATGCGCCCCAGGTCGTGAAAAACCTTCTCCTGCGCCTTCTCGCGCACGGAACAGGTATTGAACAGAATGATGTCCGCGTCTTCGGGCGTGTCGGTTTTGACCATCGCGCCACCAGCGGCGAGCACATCCGCCATTTTGTCAGAATCGTACTCGTTCATCTGGCACCCGAATGTGCGGATGAACAACTTTTTAGGCATAGGGAAAACGACCGGAAAAACAGGAATTATCGGGGGTAGACCGCAGGCAGGGTCGTAACAGGAACGCTGAAATCAATAGCGGCAACTTCCGCCGGGGTCAAAATCCAGACGCGCCACACATTGATACCGCCAGCGTCCATCTGGTAAAGCACGTGAAAATTGGAACCCATCAACATACTCGGCAACACGATGCGATTGGCTTCGTTGCGAATCTGCAAACCGGGCGCAGCCGAAAAGGTTTTGTGGTTGATGACCACCTGCCCCATCGCGGGAGCTTCCCGCAAAATACCCGCCTGTACACCGGCAGGGAAGGCGCGCATCCCCGCAGGCACAGAAACAGACTGCGGCGGCTGGGGCGCTTCGGCGGGGGCATCGAGGATGGCGGACACAATGCCGCTCACGATGGCGGAGGCAAGAGAGGACAGAGGCATGAGCGGCATTATAGACCCATTTTGGCAAAGTTGACCATGTTTCATTCCACTCCTATAATCCGCCGCCTTCGTGGTCATTATGCGAGGTCATCGTGGTGATGTAGCTCAGATGGTTAGAGCGATGGATTCATAACCCATAGGTCGGCGGTTCGACTCCGCCCATCACCACCAATTCCTTGCGAAGAAATCAAAAAAGCCGGTCGAAACCGGCTTTTTTATTGGCTTGAGCGTCGATTTGATGATTCCTGAAATCGCCATGGGGATGGAGCGTAAAGCCTAATCCGCCCCGATCAGCGTCATTTCGTGCGCCCAGGCGAGGGCGTCGAAGACGGCGAGGTTGACGGTGCGGTCGGAGAGTCCCAGCGCGGCGGCGCGTTCCGCGATGGATTCGGGATTCATGCTTTCGCAGGCTTCCGTCAACGCCAGAAATTGCGCCAGCGTACCTTCCCTGCGCGTCAGCGCGGCGACGACGGCGGGGGGAATCTGGATTTTCCGGGTGAGTTCTTCCAGCGGTTCGCCCATGAGTTGATCGAGCAGGGAGAACAAGCCGGTCAGAAACAGGGCGTCGGTCGACACCTCCGCCATACCCGCCTGCGCCGCCTGTTTGCCCAACCGCTCCATCAGCGCCGCGCGCGCCAACGCCTGTTCGGTCAATGCCCATTCATAATAGCCGGGGTCGGTGACATTGAACAGCAGGAAGGAAAGCCAGCGGTAGAGATTGTTGCGCCCCAACAGGGTCAACGCCTGATCCAGATTGTCGATTTGGCGATACAGCCCGAAAACCGGCGCATTCACGTAACGCAGCAGGCGGTAGGAGAGCACCGGGTCTTGCCGCAATTCCTGCGTCAGTTTTCGCGTTTCTTCGTCGTGGCGCAGGTCGTTCAAGAGTTGCATGATTCGCAGACGATTCGCCGCGCTTTTGGAGATTTTTTGCGCGGCGCGGTTGTTGATGAACGAGCCACGGAAAATGTCGAAACCCAGCCGGTAGCAGAGTTTGAAATCGTCCGGTTTGGCAAGGTCGCTGGCAATCAGGCGCAGAGGTCGGGCTTCGGCGTCCGCGTGACTGACCGCTTGCAGTTCCGGGTTCAGGCGCGTGACCTGACGGAAGCGGTTAACCTGATCGGAAAACGCCTCGTCGGAAGCGTCGCCCGCGTATTCCGACCACGCCACCTGAACGAAATCAAGATAGGGCAGGAGTTTCAGCCACGCCAGTTCCGCTGATGATGTCGCCGAGTATTGGCGCTGCCATTTCAGACCGACGCGAATCCCGTCGGCGCGCAGTTGTACGACGGACTGCTTGACGCTCGCCATCGTTGAGGCATCAAGCTGCGCGCCGTTGTCGGCAAAGGCGAGGGAGAGCGCGATATTCTGGCGGGGCAGACGGGCAAGCGCGGGGTGCGCGAGCGAAGCCGGAGAAATTTCAATCAGCGCGAGGCGTTTGCCCAGCAGGGAGTCCAGTTTCAAATCCGCCAGATGGCTCATCAACACTTCATCGTAGTATTGATGCACCAGCGAGCGTTTTTCCATGATGCGCGACTGCAACTGCTGCGGATGGCTGAACTCGTAACCCAAAATTCTCTGGTCGCGCCCCACCAGGGCTTCGCGGCAGATGAAGGCGGGCAGACGCGCCTCAAGCGCCGGTTCGGGTTCCGGTTCTGGCGTGGGGGGCGCGGTTGCCGCTATTTTTGGCGGCGGCGCGCTGATCTGTGGCGCAAGACGCTCCGGCGCGGGAGTATCCGCCGAAGACGCCTGTTCCGTGTGATTTCCGAATATTCCACGAAGAAAACCCAGCATATTGTCCTGCCTCTGTTGTTTTGCCGTCGTCGTGGATTGTTACTGCGGAAGCGGACAAAAGCAACCGCTTTGGGCACAAGGAAATATGTAATTGCCAAATGCCATGAGAGGGGCAGGGAAATTCAGGCGTCGTTATCCGTTTTCGTTGTCCGCCGCATTTGCCGCTTCGCTGTCGTGCGAGAGCGCCGCCGCTTCGTCGATCAGTTTGGAGAGACTTGCCCCGCGTTCCAGCGAATCGTCATGGATGAAGTGGAGTTCGGGCAGGGTATGGATGCGAATGCGGCGACCCAGTTCGCGGCGCAAAAAACCGGCGGCGCGGGCAAGCCCGGACTGGATTTCCGGCAGATGGGAAATGTCCAGCGTGGTGAAAAACACCTTGGCATGGGCGTAGTCGGGCGTCAGTTCAATGGCCGTGAGGCTGATCATGCCCACGCGCGGGTCTTTCAGTTCGCCACGAATAATCTCCGCCAAATCGCGGCGGATTTGTTCGGAGATGCGGTCAGAACGGGAAAAGTTTTTCATGGGGGTGATTCCTTCAGGCAAGGTCAGACGTTTTTGGGCGACCAAACGGGATTATATCGTGGCGGGAGCATCCTGCTCCCGTACCCATACCCTGCGGGAGCAGGATGCTCCCGCCACCATGCAGGACGCCTGAGGCGTCCTGCTGTCACCTGTCACCTGATTCCTGACTACAGGCTACGCGCGACTTCCTGCACTTCGTAGATTTCCAGAATGTCGCCTTCTTGCAGGTCGTTGTAATTTTTCAGCGACAGACCGCAATCGGTACCCGCCTTGACTTCCTTGACATCATCCTTGTAGTGCTTCAAAGAGGCGAGTTCGCCGTCCCATTGCACAACATGGTTACGCAGCAGGCGGACGCGGGAAGTACGGCGGATGACGCCATCCTGCACCTGACAACCGGCGATGGTGCCGACCTTGGCGATGCTGAAGACCTGACGGACTTCCACCTGTCCGGTGACGATTTCGCGTTTTTCCGGCGACAACATGCCGGAGAGCGCGGCTTTCACTTCGTCCACGGCATCGTAAATGACATTGTAGTAGCGAATATCGACGCCGAAGCTTTCCGCCAGCTTTCTCGCGCCAGCGTCGGCGCGGATATTGAAGGCGATGATAACGGCCCCCGACGCCTGCGCCAGATTCACGTCGGATTCGCTGATGCCGCCGACCGCGCCGTGAATGACATTGACGCGCACTTCGTTGGTCGACAGTTTGGCGAGGGCGTGCGCCAGGGCTTCCTGCGAGCCTTGTACGTCCGCCTTGATGATCAGCGGCAAGCTTTTGACTTCGCCTTCGCCCATCTGGTCAAACATGGATTCGAGCTTGGCGGCCTGTTGTCTGGCGAGCTTGACATCGCGGAACTTGCCTTGCCGGAAAAGGGCGATTTCGCGCGCCTTCTTTTCGTCGGCGAGCACAATGGCTTCTTCGCCCGCCGCCGGAACATCGGAAAGACCGAGAATTTCCACAGGGATGGAAGGCCCGGCTTCCTTGACGCTCTTGCCGTTCTCATCGAGCATGGCGCGGATTTTGCCGAATACCGGCCCTGCCAGCAGCATGTCGCCCTGTTTCAGCGTGCCGGATTGCACCAGCATGGTTGCCACGGGGCCGCGTCCCTTGTCCAGACGGGCTTCGATAATCAAGCCCTTGGCGGAAACCGCCTGCGGCGCTTTCAGTTCCAGCACTTCGGCTTGCAGCAACACCTGTTCCAAAAGACCGTCGATGTTGATGCCTTTTTTGGCGGACACGTGGATGAAGGGCGAATCGCCGCCGTATTCTTCCGGCACGACACCTTCGGCGACGAGTTCCTGCTTGACCCGTTCGGGATTGGCTTCGGGTTTGTCGATTTTGTTGACCGCCACCACGATGGGTACATTCGCCGCCTTGGCGTGGTGGATGGCTTCCTTGGTTTGCGGCATCACGCCGTCATCGGCGGCGACCACCAGAATCACGATGTCGGTGGCTTGCGCGCCCCGCGCCCGCATCGCGGTAAAGGCTTCGTGACCGGGTGTGTCGAGGAAGGTAATCATGCCGCGATCGGTTTCGACATGGTAAGCGCCGATGTGTTGCGTGATGCCGCCCGCTTCGCCGGAGGCAACCTTGGCGCGGCGGATGGAATCCAGCAGCGAGGTCTTGCCGTGGTCGACGTGCCCCATGACCGTGACCACCGGAGCGCGTGGCAGGGCGGGCACGTCGGCATGAGTGTCCGCGCCACCTTCAACAAGGAAGGCGTCCGGGTCGTCCAGACGGGCGGCGACGGCGGTGTGACCCATTTCCTCAACGACAATCATCGCGGTTTCCTGGTCGAGAATCTGGTTAATCGTCACCATCGACCCCATTTTCATCAGGGTCTTGATGACTTCGCTGGCTTTGACCGCCATCTTGTGCGCGAGGTCGGCGACAGAAACGGTTTCAGGAACATGGACTTCACGCACAATGGGTTCGGTCGGTGCCTGGAAGCTGCCTTCGCCGGTATCGACGCCGCCGCGACCATTGTTGCCGCCGCCCTTCTTGCCGTGGCGACCGTCTTTCCAACCTTCGCCGCCGGTATTGCCGCGCGTCTTGATGCCTTTTTTCTTGCCGTCCCGCGCTTCTTTGCCCTTGACGCCCTTCTTTTCGCCTTCCGGCTTTTTGTGCAGGGTCTTGCCTTTTTCGGCGGGCTTGCCTTCTTCCACCTTGGTGGCGGCCTGGCGGGCGGCTTCGGCGGCCTTGGCGGCGACCTGTTTTTCTTCCGCTTCGCGGCGCAGGCGGATGAGTTCGACCTGACGCTCCTGTTTTTCCTTGAATTCCCGTTCCTGACGTTCCAGCAATTCGCGGTGACGACGCTCTTCGTCGGCGCGCGCCTTCAACTCCGCCTCGTCCAGAAAAGAGTGTTTGACGATGGTTTTGGTCTTGCGTACCGGCGCTTTGGCGGCTTCGCCTTTGGCGGCGGCAGCGGGTTGTTGTTTGGCAGGCGCGGCTGTATCCGTCCTGGGCTTGGCAGGATGCCGGGCAGGGGCGTTGGCAGATTCGCCGGTTTTGGCTTTGGGCTTGGCGGCGGGCTTTTCCGCTGCTTTGTCCGCAGGCTTGCCGGCTTTTTTACCCTTGCCCGCATGGGCTTCGGGTACGGCGGGCGGCGCGGCGACATCCGCCACTTTTTCTTCCGCCTTGACCGCGACAACGGGGGGCTGCGGCGCGACGGTTTCCACAACCTCAATGACGGGCGCGGCAACCGGCGTTTCTTCGATAACGGGGGCGGCGACCGCTTCCGGCGCGCGCGCCACCGCTTCAGCCGCCAGCGCCTCGTCCTTGACGGCGGCGCTTTGCTCGTCGCGTTTGACCAGCACCCGTTTCTTGCGGACTTCCACCTGCACGGTGCGGGCGCGACCGTGGGCGTCGGTTGCCTTGATTTCGGAAGTTTCCTTGCGCGTCAGGGTAATTCTGGTTTTGCCGCCGCCGTGCGAATTGTGCAGAAACGCCAGCAATTTCGTCTTGTCCTGCTCGGTGAGGTCGTCACCGGCAGCCTTGTTCTTGACGCCCGCCTTGACGAGTTGCTCTTGCAACAAATCGACCGGCATTTTAAGTTCGTCAGCGAACTGGGAAAGTTTTGTATTTGTCATGGTATTTTCCCTTTACTCAAACCAGTGAGCGCGGGCCTTGAGAATCAGGGCCTTCGCCTTTTCTTCCTCCATCCCGGTGATTTCGATCAGCTCATCCACGGCCAGTTCAGCCAGTTCATCCCGTGTCTTGACGTTCTGCGCGAGCAGCTTGCCCGCCAGTTCGTTGTCCATCCCTTCGAGATTCAGGAGCGCCTCGTCGACTTCTTCCAGTTTTTCCTCGGCGACAATCGCCTCGGTGAGCAGGATGTTGCGCGCGCGGTTACGCAACTCATTGATCAGGTCTTCGTCCAGACCTTCGATTTCCAGCATTTCCGCCAGAGGCACATAGGCGATTTCTTCCAGCGCCGAGAAACCTTCGCCAATCAACAGGTCGGCGAGTTCTTCGTCGATGTCCAGTTTTTCCATGAACAGGACGCGGGTGTTGGCGGTTTCGGCTTCCTGCCGTTTTTCCGATTCTTCCCGCGTCATCAGGTTGATGGTCCACGCGGTCAATTCCGACGCCAGACGCACATTTTGCCCGCCCTTGCCGATGGCGGCGGCGAGGTTGGCTTCTTCCACCACCACGTCCATCGCGTGTTTTTCTTCGTCGACCACGATGGATGAGACTTCCGCCGGAGCCAGCGCGCCGATGACAAATTGCGCCGGATCAGCCGACCACAACACGATGTCGATGGGTTCCTCGGCGATTTCGTTCCGCACCGCCATGACGCGCGTGCCGCGCATCCCGACGCAAGTGCCGATGGGGTCGACGCGCGGGTCGTTCGACTTGACGGCGATTTTGGCGCGCATTCCGGGGTCGCGGGCGCAGGCTTTGAGTTCCATCAGACCGTCTTCGATTTCCGGCACTTCCAGTTCAAACAGGCGCATGATGAATTCCGGCGCGGTGCGTGAGAGCACAATTTGCGGTCCGCGCACGGTACGGTCAATTTTCAGCAGATAGGCTTTCACGCGGTCGCCGACGCGCAGATTTTCCTTCGGAATCATCTGGTCGCGCGGCAGCAGGGCTTCAATCTTGCCCGCTTCGACAATGGCGTTGCCGCGCTCCATGCGCTTGATGGTGCCGGAAACAATGTGTTCCTTGCGTTCCAGAAAGTCATTCAAAATCTGTTCGCGCTCGGCGTCACGGATTTTTTGCAGAATCACCTGCTTCGCCGCCTGCGCGCCGATGCGCCCGAAGTCGATGGGTTCGAGGGATTCTTCCAGATAATCGCCGATTTCCACCCCGGCGTCGTCCTGCTTCGCTTCGGAAAGCGGCGACTGGGTGAATTCGTTGACGTATTCCGCGTCGTCCACCACCAGCCAGCGGCGGAAAGATTCAAACTCGCCGGTGTTGCGGTCAATCGTGACCCACACATCCGCCTCATCATGGATGCGTTTCTTGGTCGCTGACGCCAGCGCCATTTCAAGCGCGCCGAACACCACGTCACGCGCCACATTTTTTTCCCGCGCCAGCGCGTCCACCAACAGCAAAATTTCACGACTCATCGCCAGACCTCCTATTGTCAGCGCCAGAACGGTTCCCACCGAAATCGGGCGCCAAACGCGCTTTCGCGATATTTTCCAAATCCACCGCCAGTTCGCAGGCTTCGTTGCCGTCAACTTGCAGCATGACTTTTCCGTCAACAAACCCCCGCAGCCACCCGCGATAATTGCGCTGCTGCCCCGACAGAGGCACGCGCAGGGTGAGGCGAATCTCCTCACCCACGAAGCGTTCAAAGTCACGCGCTTTTTTCAGGGGGCGGTCAAGACCGGGCGAAGAAACTTCCAGCCGGTCATAATCTACATTCTCGACTTCCAGCAGGCGCGAAAGCTGGTGGGAAACCGTCGCGCAGTCCTCCACGTCAATGCCGCCCGCCTTGTCTTGCTTGTCGATGAAAATACGCAGCAGCCCTCTGGCGGCAAACTCCGTATCCACGAGTTCGTAGCCCAGACCGACGACCGTTTTTTCCAGCAGATTGTGTAAATCCATAGCCAAAAATAAAAAATGGGCATAAAGCCCACTCCCGAAAAAAGCCGCATGACCACTCAAAAAATGGTCATCGACGGAACAAACCGCAGAATTATAACGACTTTTTTCTTTTTCGGCAAAGATTGCCAGAGGTCAAGCGTCAGGAATCCGGGGCAGGCGACACCGGCGGATGGCGTTTCGCCTGACCAGGCTATGTGACGACCTTCATGTATTTGCTCAACAAATCCTTCGCCGGCAGCCCCTTGTCGTAGCGGAAGCCTTGTACGAGGTGGCAACCTTCGCGGCGCAGGAAGGTTTCCTGTTCTTCGCGTTCGACGCCTTCGGCGACGACTTCCAGCCCCAATGAGTCGGAAAGCGCGATGATGGCGCGGGTGATGGCTTCGTCGTTCGCGTCCTGACCGATGTCGCGGATGAAGGAATAGTCGATTTTGAGGCGATGCACCGGCAGGCGTTTCAGGTAGCCGAACGAGGAGTAGCCGGTGCCGAAGTCATCGACCGCCAGATAGACGCCCATGCTCTCCAGCGCGTTCAGGATTTCCAGCGCGCGTCCAGTCTGGCGCATGAGCATGGATTCGGTGACTTCCAGTTCCAGTTGTTGCGGTTTCAGGCCGCTGACTTCGAGTTGCCGCTGCACCAGACTCACAAGGTCGGTGCGTTCAAGCTGCTGCACCGAAAGATTGACGGCGATGCGCGGCACATGCAAACCCTTTTTCTGCCATGCCGCCATCTGACGGCAGGCTTCCTGCAATACCCACGCGCCAATGTCGCTGATGATGCCGATGTCTTCGGCAATGTGAATGAAACGATCTGGCATCACCAACCCGAGGCCGGGATTCTGCCAGCGCACCAACGCCTCCACGCCAATCAGATGGCCGGTCAAAAGATTGATTTGCGGCTGGTAGTGCAACACCAGTTCTCCACGGCTGACGACGCTACGCAGCCCGTTTTCCAACGCCAGACGCTCAAGCGCGCCCACGCTCAAACCGCTTTCAAAAAACTGATAGATGTTACGCCCCTGGTCTTTCGCCTTGAACATCGCCAGTTCGGCGTATTTCATCAGGATGTCAACGCTGTCGCCATCTTGCGGGAAGATGCTGACACCGATGCTGGCGGTGATGTAAATTTCCTGATCTTGCAGAATCTGCGGTTTGGCGAACATCGCCAGGATTCTGTCCGCCACCATGGTCACGTTCGCCGTGGTGGCGTTTTCTTCCAGCAGAATCATGAATTCATCGCCGCTCAGACGGGCGAGGGTATCGCTGTCGCGCAGCAGGGCGCCCATGGAACGCGCCACGACTTGCAGGAGCGCGTCGCCAACGTGATACCCCAGCGTGTCGTTCACATGTTTGAAACGGTCAAGGTCAATAAACAGCAACGCCAGTTGTTGCTGGTCGCGGCGGGCGCGTTCCAGCGCGTGTTCCAGCCTGTCCTGCAACAGCGTGCGATTGGGCAAGCCGGTGGTCGGGTCATGGTAGGCGAGAAAATCCAGATTCGCCTGGTCACGCTTCGTCTTGGAAAGGTCGCGGATAATCGCCCACCAGCCGTCGAATTCGCCCTGATCGTCAAGGGAGACGTAAAGCTGCAATTCGACGGGGAAAGTGCTGCCATCCTTTCTGATTTGTTCTTTTTCATAGAGCTTGCAAGACCCGCGCTCCCGAAGTTCCTGTTCAATGCGCGCGTCTTCCGCGTGTTGCCGCGTCGGTGTGATGTCGCGCGGCGTCAGACGCCAGAGTTCTTCTTCGGTATAGCCCAGAGGTTCCCGAAAAGCGCGATTGCTTTCGATGAAATAACCGTTCTTGTTGCAGCGGCAGTAACCATCTATCATGCCCTCATACAGCGCGCGGTAACGCAAACCTTCCATGCGGGCGCGCTCTTCCGTCTTCCGTTGAACGCTCCTGTCGCCAAACAGGACGATAAAATGCGGCTCGCCTTCAAGATCAAAGACCTTGGCCGTCAGATACAGATAGTGAAGCGTCTTGTCGCGATCCAGCATCTCCGCCGGAAAACGCAGGATTTCGCCCTTTTCGCGCAATTGTGTGAGGAAATCACGCCGCTGTTCCTGATTATGCCAGGCGTGATGACTATCCACCGTAGAATCCGCCATTTCGTCGCGCGACCAACCCATCAACTGCTCCAGCGCGCGATTGCCGTCGACAATAATATCCCCGCTGGTGTCATCTCCAAGCTTGATGATGCAGACCGCGCCCGGAAAATTGTAGAAAGCCGCATCGAAGCAATGATTGACCCGCAGATACTGCTTATGTTGCGCCCGGTAACGCGCGTGGTAAACCAGGCACAGCGGAACAATACAAATAAGGGCGAGCAAAAGGATGATATTCATACGCCTCTTTCCTGCGCCAGCCATCGCCACATGCACAGGTCATAAAACGAATGTCATGTGTAGCTGTGTAGCTGTGTAGCTGTGTAGCGCATTGTCATATTTTGGTATAAAAAACACGGAAACTGAATTTCACGTCGTTTACCAAGTATCAGGGAATTAGTCCAAAAAATCCAGTTTTTTACTTCGCCTACTTGCGTTGCAGCAGATACTCAAACACCCCGCCCGTCTCGCTGTGCGCGAGCAGCGCGTTGCCAGTCTGACATGCGAATGCCTGCATGTCTTTCAACGAGCCGGGATCGGTGGCGAGAATTTTCAACTTCTGCCCGCTTGTCATAGCCGCCAGCGCCTTCTTGGTGCGGAGAATGGGCAGGGGACAATTCAAGCCCCGCACATCGAGTTCATGGTCGAAAATCATTTTATATCGTCCTTCGTAGTACAACATTGAGCAAATCGTCGGGCAATGAAGGTCATTGAAATAGCAGGCGACGCGCTGCGCGGCATGACGCCTGAACGCCCTCCCCCCCTCGTGGGGGAGGGCTGGGGAGAGGGGGCGGTTCAGCGCGAAACCACGTCCCGACAGGTGAACCATCCCCTCTCCCGCCCCTTGCGGGGCACCCTCTCCCACGAGGGGAGAGGGTAAATCCAGGCAGCGGCGGCTTTCAGCGTAGCCGCCCCAATAAACCTTCCAGTTGATCGAGATCGCCGAATTCGATGCTGATTTTGCCCGCGCCCTGTTTGTTGGCGCGAATCTGCACGGCAGCGCCCAGGGTATCGGAAAGTTCTTCTTCCAGACGTTGAATGTCCCGGTCAGGCTGGCGTTCCGTCGTTTTGGGCGGGTTCAGAAAACGCGCCGCCAGACGTTCCGCTTCGCGCACGGAGAGGCGTTTTTGCGCGATGGTCTGCGCCAGTTGCACCTGTCCGGCAGACGGCAGGGGCAACAGGGCGCGGGCGTGACCCATGTCCAGCTTGTTGTCGAGCAGCATTTCCCGCACCGGCTC
This sequence comes from Zoogloeaceae bacterium, assembly GCA_031287525.1. GTDB lineage: Bacteria > Pseudomonadota > Gammaproteobacteria > Burkholderiales > Rhodocyclaceae > Azovibrio. The sequence continues at coordinate 60,426 of JAITSU010000035.1, forward strand.
GCAAAGTTGCAAGAGGCGCAGCAGATTGGAAGCGGCGGGACGCGAACGCCCCACGGCGTCGGCGGCCTGCTGGTGGGTCAGGCGGAATTCATCGACCAGACGTTGCAGCCCCAGGGCTTCTTCCAATGGATTCAGGTTTTCGCGCTGGATGTTTTCAATCAGCGCCATCGCCAATGCCTGTTCGTCGGGAATGACGCGCACCAGCACCGGCACTTCGGTCAAGCCCGCCAGTTCCGCCGCCCGCCAGCGGCGTTCGCCGGCGACAATTTCGTAACGCTCGGCGCCCGGCGTGGCATCCACGGGGCGCACCAGAATCGGCTGCATGATGCCCTGCGCCTGAATCGACGCCGCCAGTTCAGCCAGCGCCGCTTCGTCCATGCGGCTGCGCGGCTGGTACTTGCCGGGGCGCAGACGGTCGACGGGCAGTTGCCGCTGTTCGTCCGGTCGCTTTTCGTCACTGCCGCCGGAGAGCAGGGCGTCAAGCCCGCGCCCCAATCCTTTTTGTTTGATGCTCATGCTTTCTCCTCGTTTTGCGCGAGCCGCCGCAACATTTCCTCCGCCAGCGCCACATAAGCCTGCGCGCCTTTGGAATTCCTGTCGAACGCCAGCACCGGCTTGCCGTAAGAAGGCGCTTCGGCAAGCCGCACATTGCGCGGAATCAGGGTGCGATACACCTTGTCACCAAAATGGCGTTCCAGTTCGCCGGAAACCTGTTGCGTGAGCGTGCTTTGCGGGTTGTACATGGTACGCAGCAAGCCCTCGATTTCCAGACGGGGATTCAAATGAGCGCGCACTTTTTTCAGGGTATCGACCAAATCAGACAGCCCTTCCAGCGCATAGTATTCGCACTGCATGGGAATCACCACGGCGTCGGCGGCAACGAGACCATTCACCGTGAGCATGTTCAAGGCGGGCGGGCAGTCGATGAGCACGAAATCATAAGGCGCGTTTTCCAGCGCGTCGCGCAGCCGGTATTCGCGCCGTTCCAGTTCCACCACTTCCACCTCCGCCCCCGCCAGTTCGCGGTTGGCGGGCAGCACGGCAAAGCCGAATTCGGTTTTCAAGGTGGCTTTTTCCAAAGTGACCTGCCCCAGGAGCACCTGATACACCGTTGGCAAGGCTTCCTTCTTGAAAATGCCCGCGCCGGTGGTGGCGTTGCCCTGCGGGTCAAGGTCAATCAACAACACACGAAGCCCCGCCTGCGCCAGACTCGCCGCCAGATTAACCGCCGTAGTCGTCTTGCCGACGCCGCCCTTTTGATTGGTGATGGCTAAAATTTTCATGGGTAACGTGCCTATCTCACTTTATCTCGCAACTATCAACTGGACCTTCGCTGTCGACCAGTACGCAAGGCGTGTAATCCTTTCCGACCTCTCGCCACTCGTCATGAACAAAATTTTCCTTGACGTCGACATAGCAATAGTCCCGCCCGTTATCCTGCCCGTCTTCGCACAAGTCCAAATTTGAAGTCCTTCTTGTTACAGGAACAGGTCGGTTGTTCACGATTTGCCACTCCGTCGTTTCAGAAAAATGGGCAGAACCACAACTTTCACCTACACGCTCAAGTATGAAACGTTTTTTATCGTTGGCGTAAAGGTGATGGTAAGTAGAGAGCAGCGCACTCATTTCTTCAGCGTAAACAAAACGCTCTTGTTTCGGGTCGAACAAATAGACAAGACGGGAAGGAACCGAAGCATCTCCGACAGCAAAAATGATGCCTCTTCCATTCCATCTATCGGCAACGTCATTGTAAATTACCAAATCTTCATAACCGTCAAAATTGACATCCCGCAGGGTATCCATGACGTGATTACCATCAACGTACTGGAACGATGTGATGTCGCGTGGCTTTTGGTCTTTGTCAAATTCGACATAAAACTGTCGGGTGAAAACCTGTAAAACTTCCGGTTGTCCTTTTTTGTAGACCATCAGTTGACCGAGTTCCCGGCATATGTTGGCGTCAGCGCGGAGAAGCCTTTCGTCATACATGAATAGACAGGGGGCAAATAGTCGTAGCGTCAAATCATATTGTTGTGAACTATCGTTCAGGTTCAGGGTTATCCCTTTGACTGGCGTATCCACCCCCAGATTTTTCGGCAGATTGAGGAGCATCTGGATATGGTCACGGTAGGCGTTCTCCAAAACTTGACGGTCAAGGACAACCGTTTGACCACGATTGTCGTAAAAATAGCCTTCTGAAAACCCTTGCTTCCATCGAAGCGCGTCAGCCAACTCCGGCCAATCGCCCGGAATCTTTCTTTCAAGCATCAACTTATAGGCTATGCCGAATTCCTGATTGAGCGCATCAATCTCCTCCTTGGTCGGCGCATCAGCACGAGCCGATGCCGCAACCAGCAGCAAGCCGGAAGCGACAATGAACAAGACAAAACGTCCTGTAAAAATCGAGGTCATGATTCAATTCCCCTCCGCAAGAATCACCAAATGCCGTTCCGCTGCCAATCCGGGTACGGCGAGGGATTGTACCGCTTCCACCACAATTCCCGCAGGCAAGACCGCGATTTCCGCCGCAGGGTGTTGCCCCTTCATCGCCAGCCAGCGACCGCCGGGAGCCAGCAGGTGGCGGGTGAGGCTGACAAAATTTTTCAGTTCGGCAAAGGCGCGTGAAGTGATGAGGTCGTAACACCCTTGCAGGGTTTCGACACGGGCATGACGCGCCGTGACATTTTTCAAACCCAACTCAATCGCCACCTGTCGCAAAAAAGCGGTTTTTTTCTGCACGGCGTCGGTGAGCGTGACGCGCAATTCCGGACGGGCGATGGCCAGCGGAATGGCGGGCAAACCGCCGCCGCTGCCGACATCGAGGACAGAGGGCAGAGGACAGAAGACAGAAGACCGTTCAGTTTCCGGTGGCTTCGCCGCCGCAGCTTGCGGGCAAACCCAGGGAAGAATCGCCAGCGAATCGAGCAGGTGGTAAGCAATGGCTTCTGTCGGGTCTTTCAGCGCGGTGAGATTGTAGGTCTTGTTCCATTTCAGCAGCATGTCGCGGTAGGCAAGCAGCTTTTTTGGCGCGTCGGCAGGCAAGGTCAAACCCAACGCGACGATACCGTCTTGCAGGATGGCGAGGTCAGAATGAGGGGGCATGATTATTTTTACGCTTGTCGCGCAAGCGGGCGATGACTTCGGCGACAGGTTTGACCTTGCCCGCAGCCACAACCCGCTCGCCCCGCGTCAGTATTTTCAATAAGGCTTGCATTTCCTGATTTGGCGAAACGGGCTTGTCAATCATCATTTTTTCCCTTGTCCCTGGCGGCTTCCGCCCGTTCCCGCAGCCGTCTTGCCTTTTTCAACTGAATCTGCAACAACGCCACCGCCGCCGGGGTGACGCCCTGAATGCGGCTGGCTTGTCCCAGGGTTTGCGGGCGGTGTTGTTGCAATTTTTGTTGCGCTTCACGCGACAGTCCCGGCACGTTGGTGAAATCCATCTCCTCCGGCAACGCCAGATTTTCGTAGCTGGCGCTTTTGGCGACTTCTTCGCGCTGGCGGTCGATGTAGCCCTGATATTTGGCCTGGATGTCGATTTGTTCAATCACCAGCGGGTCGGTGATGCCCGTTGCGTCCGCGTTTGCTGTGGATAAGGGCAAACGCGCCAGCGCCGCGTAATCGACTTCCGGGCGGCGCAGCAGGTCGAAAAGGGCGTATTCCCGCTCAATGGCTTTGCCCAGCACCGGCTCCGCGACTTCGGCGGGCAGCAGGGCGGGATTCACCCAGGTGGACTTCAGGCGCTCAATTTCGCGCTCGATGGCGTCGCGCTTGGCGCAGAACGCCGTCCAGCGTTCATCATCGACCAGACCCAGCGCGCGCCCCTGTTCGGTCAGGCGCAAGTCGGCGTTGTCTTCGCGGAGTTGCAGGCGATATTCGGCGCGGCTCGTAAACATCCGGTAGGGTTCGGAAACGCCACGGGTCATCAGGTCGTCGACCAACACGCCCAGATAGGCTTCGTCCCGACGCGGACACCATGCCGCCTTGCCCTGCGCCTGTAACGCGGCGTTAATGCCCGCCAGCAAGCCTTGCGCCGCCGCTTCTTCGTAGCCGGTCGTGCCGTTGATTTGCCCGGCGAAAAACAGCCCGCCGATGGCTTTGGTTTCCAGCGAGGCTTTCAAGCCGCGCGGGTCGTAGTAATCGTATTCGATGGCATAGCCGGGGCGCAGGATGTGGCAGTTTTCCAGCCCCCGGATGGAACGCACAAGCCGCAACTGCACATCAAAAGGCAGGCTGGTGGAAATTCCGTTCGGATAAATTTCATGCGTCGTCAGCCCTTCCGGTTCCAGAAAAACGGAGTGGCGGTCGCGTCCGGCGAAGCGGTGAATCTTGTCCTCAATCGACGGGCAATAGCGCGGCCCGACGCCTTCGATGACGCCGGTGTACATCGGCGAACGGTCGAGTCCGCCGCGAATGATGTCGTGCGTTTGCGGATTGGTTTCCGTCACCCAGCAGGGCAGTTGGGCGGGATGCCGCGCGGCGTCGCCCAAGAAGGAAAACACCGGCAGCGGGTCGTCCGAAAATTGCGCCGTCAGCGCGGAAAAATCAATCGTCTTGCCATCCAGACGCGGCGGCGTGCCGGTTTTGAGCCGTCCCTGCGGAAGCTTGAGTTCCTTCAACCGCGCCGCCAGCGCGGAACTCGCCGGGTCGCCCATGCGCCCGCCGCCGTAATGTTCCAGCCCGACATGAATCAGCCCGTTCAAAAAAGTACCCGCCGTGAGCACCACGGCAGACGCCGAAAAGCGCACGCCCAACTGCGTCACCACGCCCGTCACCCGTCCGCCCGCCACCATCAAATCATCGCAGGCGGCGGCAAACAGGGTCAGATTGGGCTGGTTTTCCAGACGACGGCGCATCGCCTGCCGGTACAACACGCGATCAACCTGCGCCCGCGTCGCCCGCACCGCCGGCCCCTTGGAATGATTGAGAATGCGAAACTGAATCCCCGCCTCATCCGTCGCCGCCGCCATCGCCCCGCCCAGCGCGTCCACTTCTTTCACCAGATGCCCTTTGCCGATACCGCCGATGGAAGGGTTGCAACTCATCGCTCCCAGCGTTTCCAGATTGTGCGTCAACAACAAGGCGCGACACCCCGCCCGCGCCGCCGCCAGCGCGGCCTCGGTTCCGGCGTGTCCGCCGCCGACGACAATGACATCAAAGTGGGCAGGAAAAAGCATTTCGGGTATCAGGGGTCAGACATCAGGAATCAAAACCCCGGATACCTGACATCAGGAAAAGAGAGCGGATTTTACGGCAAGGGGATGAATCGGAAAACAGAAACGGGAAAGAAAGGGACTGACCTTCTTTTCCGTCAAGGCAAAAGACCTGGCGGGGATGCCGCTTTCCCCATCTTTGCGCCTGACGCCATTTAATGATGTTGTAGAATGCCACGCTTTATTTTCCTGAAAAAACAGACATGGACAACACTGCTCTGGTTTATCCGCATGAACGTTCCCTGGGCGCCCTGACGCTGGCGCTTGGCATACTGGTATGGCTATTGTTGATTGCGGGCACGTTCGGGCTTGCCCTGATTTATGCGCTGTTCGTCTTCATCGGCTATGTTTTCGCGCAATCCGGTTTTATTGCCTGGTTGAAAGGGACGGCGGTCAGGCTTTCGCGCGAGCAGCATCCCGACCTTTATGGGTGCTTTGAAGCGTGTTGCGGGAAGCTCGACATGCCCGTTGTGCCGGAAGCTTATATTCTTGATGGCAACGGGATGCTCAATGCTTTTGCGACCCGTTTTTTCGGGCGCAATTTTGTCGTCCTGCTCGCGGGCGTGGTCGATGCGCTGGAAGATGAGCCGGAAGGCATCAACTTTTATATCGGGCACGAACTCGGTCATTTGCGGATGAAGCATCTGACTGGCAGGTTGTGGCGTTTGCCGGTGTTGTGGTTGCCGCTGTTGGGCGCGGCTTATGCGCGGGCGCAGGAGAGCACTTGCGATTTGCATGGTCGCGCCTGTTGCGCTGACAAAGAAGCGGCGGCGCGGGCGCTGATGGTGTTGGCCGCGGGGCCGCGCCGCTGGAAAAGCACCAATCCTGAACAGTACGCGCAACAAAGCGTGAGCAATAACGGGTTTTGGGCAAGCTTCCACGAACTCATCAATGGTTATCCGTGGCTCTCCAAGCGGGTGTGGCGCGTGCGTGACCCCGCCAAACCTGTACCCACGCGCAATCCGCTCGCCTATGCGCTGGCGTTTTTCGTACCCTATGGCGGGCGCGTCGGCGGCGGGTTTCTCGGTCTTGTGTATATGGTTTGCATTATTGGTGTGCTGGCGGCGATTGCCCTTCCAGCGTATCAACAGTACACGCAGAAAGCGCAGATTGCACGGAACAGCGCCGAACTGCTGAAAGCGTGGGTATCAGGTGAAGACGCGCGCGCGAGTTTGGGCGCTTATTTCATGGAACATCAAGCCATTCCAGAATCTCTGGAAAACGCCGGAACGCCCGCTGCCTTTCCCGATGGCAGCCCTCTGACGCTGGATACGGACAGAATGATGATCAGCGTCGAAACCACTGCGGGTACGCTCTACATGGTGCCGTACATTGATGATGAGGAGATACGCTGGACTTGCCAGGCGGACAATCCCGACACCGGAAAAGCCTTGCCCGTGTCCTGCCGCGAGCAGGAAGCTGGCGATTCGATGCGTGAAGGCGCCTGGTAGGGTGGAGCAAAGCGCAACGTACCCGCGCTACTACATACCCAGCAGAACGCCCAGCGCGTCCACGATTTCCGCTTCTGTGAGCGCGCCCGTTTTCTGACGGACAAGCTCGCCTCTGGCATTGATAAAAACCGTAAAGGGTAGCCCCGCGATGTGGTTGCCGAAATCAGCCATCAGGCGGATGCCGGCTTGCTGTCCAACCAGTATCGGGTAATCGAGTTCATAGGCGGATACAAAATCGCGCACCGCTTCCGTTTGTTCCTCCACCGCAATGCCAATAACCGTCAGGTCTTGGGCGTAACGATGGCTGACGCTGTTCAGAAGCGGTAATTCCTCACGGCATGGAGGACAGGCGCGCGCCCAGAAATTCACCATCAGCGGTTTGCCGCGATATGCCTGCAAATTAGTCGGCTGGTCATGCAAGTCCATGAATGGCGTTGTGAACAGCATTTCGTGGTCGGCGGCGCATATCGACGCAACAGGATTTGCCAGCGTCAGCGCCAGGATGAGAAAAAGGCGGCGCGTGTTCATCAGGGCAAATCTCCGCGCCGGAAAACCAGATAGCCGCACAGGGCGCTGACGAGTCCAAGCGCAAGCGGATAGAGCAGGGCAAAAACCCGATAGCCCGTCGCGCCGAAAGTATCCAGAATGACATAGGCAGAAGGGCCGAGAACAATCAGTTGCGGGTCGAACAGCGACAGGGCGGCGGTGCGAAAGACTTGCAGCGGATTCGTCAGGGCCATCAGTACCGCCGTTTCCGGCGCGATTTTGCCCTGAATCATCACGCCGAGCAGAATCAGGTCGAGAAAGAGCAAAAAGCCAAGCCAGACCACAAAGGCGATCCCCTGCGCCATGTCGGTACTGCGCGCCAACGCCGAAATCAACATGCCGATGCCGAGGAAACACGCCGCCATGACCGCCAGCAGCGCCGTGTAGTAACCAAAAATATTCCAGGGCACTTCGATACCCTGCAAGCTCGCCCACCCGACCGCGCCCAGCATGGCGAGAAAGACCGGCGCGAAGATGACGACATAACGCCCCAGGGTCTTGCCCCAATACCAACCGGCAAGCGACACCGGCAGCGCGAGCAGGTATTCGTAGATTCCGGCTTCACGCTCGCCCGCGACTGAACGGACGGTGGTAATCAGCACGAATATCGGCATGATGGCGATGGTGAGCTGGATGTAGGTGACGAGTAGACGGGATAGCCCGATAAAACCCAGTATCCGCGATTCGGTGAGACCGAACAGAAAAAACAGCGCCACAATGCCGCCGAATATCAGCGTGTAAATTTGAAACCAGCGCGCGCGCAACGAGGTCAGCGCGTCGAGACCGGCGGATAAGCAAAGGGATTTCATCGGGAATTGGCGCCCATTGGAATTTCCTGCTGTTCACGCATACCGGACATGTCATGCGAATGCGGTTTACCCTGCCTGACGGCGTTTTGCGCCGCATCACGTTCCAGCACCCGCGCGCGCATGCGCGCAAAGGGGAGGCTGTCCGTCCGGGGCTGGGCGACAGCGACAAAGTTGTAGCCCATCGGCGAAGTTTGCGCGAGGTAATGCGCCGCGCGCGGGTCGAGCCACACCGGATGTTCGGCGCTGCTGTCCTGCGCTGCCACCCAGAAGCGCGTCACCCCGGCGCGTGTCCACGGCTGCGTCGCCGCCTGGTCGCGCAGCCAGCAGAGCAGGCAGCCGATGTCGTCAAATTTGCCGACATGCCCGTCGTCGGCGTTGATTTGCGCGGCGAAGCGACGGTCGGAAATCACCATGCCGCAACGCGCGCAGACATCCCGATCCCAGTGGATTTCGACCATGCCCGGCGGCCATTGCTGACTCTGGCGGCAGGCGGTCAGCAAGGTCAGGAGCGGCGTAAGCCACAAGCCGCCGACAGCGGCGCGCGCGAGAAAAGTACGGCGATACGGCGAATCCATCACAATTTCCTTTCGGTCAGTGAAAAATCATCAATCAAAGCAGTGTAACGGGCGATGACGCCGAGAAAACGCAGGCGATCCGCGCCGGACACTTCGCCTGTCCAGTCCAGTCCGCTCGTGTCGCCGCTGAAATTCCATTCCGATAGCGCGGCGGCAAAGGCGGCTTCAACGCGTTTGACGCGAACGCGGCAATCCACGACGCTGTTCAGGGCGACCGCATCGGCGACCACATCGTCAAGCACGATTCTGCCCATGTCCATTTCGACGACCCGCCCCACCAGCGCGGAAACTTCGTCGATACGGTGACTGGAAATCAGCATGGTGGCATGACCAAGCCGTTCGCCCAGCAGTTCAAAAAAGGTTTTGCGCGCTTCCGGGTCGAGATTGGCGGCGGGTTCGTCGAGAATCAGCAGGTCGGCGCGACGACCAAGCGCGATCGCAATCAGGAGTTTCTGCTTCATGCCACCTGAAAGCTGCACAAAGAGGCGCGTGGCAAGGCGGGCAGCATCCAGCCCCAGACGCTCGGCAACGGCATAAATATCCCGTGGCGCGGCATCGCACAGGGCGGCTGAAAAACGCACCAATTGCCCAACCGACATTTTCAGGGGCGGCGGCAGTTGTGGCACGAAGCCGACGCGCGTCAGCACAGTGGCGCGATGCTGGCGCGGCGACAATCCGTGCACGCGAATCTGCCCGGAATGAACGTACTCGCCGAGCAAACAGCGAATCAGCGTGGTTTTGCCTGCGCCATTGGAACCAATCAACGCGACGCGCTCGCCCGCCGCGATGGACAGGTCGACCCCGTCGAGTACGCGAGCGCGACGGAAAGTTTTGACGACGCGGTTAAATTGGAGCGCGGGAGCAATCATGGCGGATTCCGTGGTTTGAGGTGGCGTCATAGCAGGCGGGACAATCCCTTGACATCGAACTGGAGCGCCCCGTTCGGGCAGGCGTCGAGACAAAGACCGCAGCGTGTGCAGTCCGGCCCCAGACTCATGACTTTTGCGTCGGCGCGTCCCTTGATGGTGACATCGAGTACATGCGGCACCAGACAGACTTTTCGACAGTCGCCTTCATGAAAACATTGTTCGACCCGAAAAACCACCCGCGTCGGCGAAAGCGCGCCGACAACGCCATAGGTCAATCCGATGGGACACACGTAACGACACCACGCGCGGCGCGAATAGAAAATTTCAAAAAGCAGCAACACCAGCACCCAGGCGAGCGCCAGCCCCGGCCCGTAAATCAGCGCCCGTGAGAGGATGCCCGTGGGCGAAAGGGTTTCAAACACCGTGTAGCCGCTTAAAAAGCCAAGCGCCGCGAACAGCAACCAGCAGAACGTGCGTGTACCACGGTGAAATTCATGTTCGCTGACGAGTTTTTTCCGCACCAGCGCGAGATGCGCTTTTTCCGCCAATTCTGAAACGAGGTGATAGGGACACACCCAGGAACAGAAGGAGCGTCCGCCCAGCATGACCCAGAGCACAAACACCGTCAGCGCGCCGATGACCAGATTCACGATGATGTGTTTGTGCGCCAGCATGACTTGCAGGGCGGCATTCAAATCAATCATGTGAAAGCCGACGAAGCGCGAGCCGGTCAACGCGCCTTCGAGCATCTGGATGTCGAGCCAGAAGGAAACGACGAACAGCAGATTGACGACGGTCAGCACCGCCCAGCGGCGATTGCGCCATTTATGGCTGACCGCGTGGTCGGCGCGCGCGCGCAATTTTTCTTCGATAAAACCCGTCTTGTCGGCGTATTTTCGCGCCATGATTTCCCGCGCCGGTTGAGGGACGGTTTGCGGTTTTTTCGGCGTCGCGCCCAACATGCCGAGCAGAAGCGTCCATTGCCGTTTCATGTCGCGCCTTCCCATACCGCCTGGGCATCGACGACGATGGCGGCCGGTTCCGTCGGGCAAATCATTTCGCAGACACCGCACCCCACGCAGGCGGACAGCGCTTCCGGCGTCATGCGTTCGACACCATCCGCGCCCCGACGCGCCCGCAGTTCGATCGCGTCGGCAACCGGACAGGCGCGCGCGCACAAATCGCAGAGGGGCACGTCGTAGGGATGTTCATGAATCGGAACGGGTTTCCAGCGATCCACTTCCGTATAGCGCAACATGCCCTTGAATTCCGGGCCGCGCGCGCTGCCCCGAAAGCCTTTGCCCTGTACCGCAAGACAGGCTTCCGGGCGCGCCAGACGGGCGACGCCCATGCGTTCTTGCAGATTCAGGGTATTTTCAGGATCGTTTGCCTTGGCTTTCAGAACCGGCGGCGCGGGCAGTGACGCGCCGGGACGAACGGGCAGAAAATCCGGTTTGTCGTAGGTCAGCGCGCCCGTCGGACAGGCGAGGACGCATTGCATCGCGTCACAGGAAAAATCGCAGGCTTGCGCTCGCGCGTCAATGTAGGGCACACCAATGCCGAAACCCTCGTCAATGTCGCCCAGTTTGATGGCGTTGACCGGACAGACTTGCAGGCATTGCCCGCACTTGATGCAGGCTGCCAGAAAATCCGCTTCGTTCAGGGCGCCCGGTGGGCGCAGGCGGGTAAAGCGTCCACGCAGCAGCGGCACATAAGCCGACAGCGCCAGACCGAGTATGCCGCCCACCAGCGCGAGCGAACGCAGGAAGACGCGCCGCGCCTGTTGTCGTCGGGAAAGAGACCGGGCGGAAGGATTGGCAGGGGACGAGGTTTGTGGCGCCAGATCATTCATGGCGCTGTCCTCGTCGCGGGTTTGCGAAACAGGGGGCGTTCATCGCGCAAAATCCGGTCAGGCACAGAGAAGGGCGCCAGGCGTTCGAGAAAGTCGATCAGCGCCATGACCGGCGAATTGTAGAAAAATCGGGCGGTCGGGATTTCCATCCAGATCTGGTCGGTGAAGGCGAGCAATTCGTAAGGCTGGTCGCCAATGCCGTCGTCGTTACGGTCGAAACCTTGATAATCGTCCCAGTAATTGTTCTCCCACTCGTTGTTGCGCGCGCTGCCGCCCCGCCCGCCGTAACTCACCTGAGCGAGATTGCCCTCAAAAAGATTATGGCTCAAACGATTGCCGCCGGTTTCGCTGTTGAACAGGATACCGATTCCGTTATAGGCAAAACGATTATGGTGAATCTCAATGGTCGAATCGGGCTGAAAGGGCGACAAGTCGGAGCTGACGCCGATGCCGCAATAAAGAATTTCGTTGTTTTCGACGCGGATATCCGAGGATTCCTTGAAGCCAATGCCCATGCCGGTTGCGCCGGTCGCATGGCTGATGACATTGCGCCATGCGCCGCCACCTTCCGAATACATGAAATAAATGCCCACGGCGTTATCGTGAAAACGGTTTTCTTCCACCCTGTTGTTGTTGGCAAACATGAAATGAATCGAATAGCGGCTGCGCTGGCCGACGTTGCGGCGAAAAACATTGTCGTTGGAATACCAGACCACCATATCGCGGGAATCGAGGATTTCGTTTTCCTCAATCTGATTGGCATGGCTGTACCACAGGCGCAGGGCATCGCCGCGCGCCCCCAGTTCCAGGCTTTTGGAACGGATACGGTTTTTGCGAATCAGGTTGTGATGGGATTGTTTCAGGTCGATTCCGAACAGGCAGTTGTCGAGGGTCAGCGTTTCGACGCGGTTACGACTGCCGCGCACGTCAAGACAGCCATCATCGGTGTCGTGCGAACTGCCGGAACCGGTCAGGCGCAGACCGCGCAAGGTCGCGTCACTGGTCGCCAGCACGAACACCGTGCCTTTGTCCCCGGCATCAATACTGACTTTGCCCTGTCCGTCTATGGTCAGCGGCTTGTCCAGATACACCGGCCCGGCGTAAGCGCCCGGCGGCGGTTTCAGCAATGAACCGGCAGGCGCTTTGTCCACCAGATTCTGAAAGGGCGGCAAACCATGAATACGCGGGTCGCGCTCAATCAACAGATAAACGGGTTTTTCCCGATCCACGTCGACGCGCGGCGCGTTATCCATGTCTTCCCGCGCTGACGCGGGAGAATTCAGGCCGGCGAGGACGGCGAAGGCAAGCGCCGCGCGACGCCATAACATTTGTTCGCCGCCCGTCCTCACAATGTGCATCCCTCCCGTAATTGTTTGCGCCGGATCAGCGTCGCCAGCATCAGGCAGATGAAAATCAGCGCCAGCAGGGCGAAGCCCCAGGCAGGGTAGGAAAAAGTCGAGAACTGCGCCACCTTGCCTTCACCGAACACGGTCGGCATGAAGGGTTTGACGGTAAACGCGCCCCAGGGATGCAGGTTATGACCAAAGAACCACAACCAACCGGCGTAAGTCACCACAAAGAAAACCGGCAGCAGCGCGGGGACGAAAGCCAACAACAACTGGAAGGAACGGATTTTCAGCGTGCCGAACACGACGATGAGCATGGTCAACGCAAGACCGGCGATGGCGATGATACTGGCGTGCCGCACCGTATCGCCCCACGCCTGAATGCGCTCCGGTTCCTTGAAGAAACGTCCCGTTTCCAGCATGTAATGCTGTACCTGTTGTTCCAGATGCGCGAGCGCGAACTGATCGACGATCATCCAGACGAACACCGCGAGGAAGCCGACGGAAAGCACATACATGCGCCCTTTCGGAGCAGGCAGCGCGAAAGCGAGCAGCATGACGGCGAAAAAGCCGAAAAAGAATTTCGCCAGTGGTCGTTCGACCGGCGCGCCGGTTTCAATCGGGAACATGCCAACATAGTGATTGATGGTGTTCATCTCATGGACGCAATCCAGCCCTTCCGCGCCCTGATCGAAGTTGCCCCCGGCATCGGTGACCGGGTTGTAGCGTTCATCATCGCCCGCCAGGTCTTTCTGGATGATTTCCCCTGCCATGCGCGTGCCCTGCGCCGCCACCGCGCAGCCATTCGCCACATGGTCGAAATGAAAATGGATGCGGATGCCATCAGGAAACGCCTCCGGCGGATAATTCGGCGCGGTCAGGGAAACCCACCAGATCGGGGCGAAATACGCCACAATCATCAGCGTGAGCGCGCTTAATGTGAGGGTGGCAACGAGAAGATTGCGTTTGTCGGTCACGGGCAGGCATCCTTTTTCCGCAGGTATCCTACTTTTTCTTCGCGCACATGGCGCCCGGCATACTCAGGCTGGCTTGATAGGCGGAGATGGCGACGAGCTGGGCATCCGTGTAGGGTTTGATCACCTTCACCATGTCCGGATTGGCGTTACGCCGACGACCATCGCGGATTTCCGTCATCTGCCGCAGCAAATACTGGTAATGCTGTCCGGCAATCACCGGGTAAAACAGCTTCTTGTTGCCTTCGCCGTTCTTGCCGTGACACTCCAGACATTGTTTTTCATAGAGTTGCTTGCCCGTGGCAACCTGGATCGCCGCGTCGACGCCCTCGTATTTGCCATGTGTGGTCGGAATGCAGAGATGCTCGATGAAGGCGGATACGTCCGCCAGTTCCTGCGGGTCGGTGAGAGAAACCGCAAATGGATACATGGTCGGATTGTCGCGCATTCCGGCGCGGATATCCGCCATCTGCTTGATCAACACGGTCGTGTGTTGCCCCGCCAGTTGCGGAAAGGTGCCGTCCGGTCGCCCCGCCCCCGATGCCAGGTGACAGGCGCCGCAAATCTCGTAGGCTTCCTCGCCCCGCGTAATATCCCCTTTCAGTTTCAGCGCCTCAACTTTTTCGCCCTTCTGGGCATTCCATTGATATTGGCCGCTCTCGATTCCCTCCTGTTTCGTTGGCGGCGGACCTGCCAGAACGACGGTCGAACAGAATACTGCGCTCCAAAGTAATGCGAATTTCATTTTTTTCTCCTGCGGAATCAATCAAAATTTTTATCGGTTGGCGTCGTCGCGCGCGCCCACGCCAGAAATGCGTCAGGGTTTCAGGGTGGCAACATATTTTGCCAAAGCGGTAATTTCCTGTTCATTGACCAGGTGCATGACGCCCTGCATCGCCGCTGAATTGCTGTTCTTGCGCGCGCCTGACTTGATGTCTTTCATCTGCTGTTCGAGGTAAGCCGCGTTTTGTCCGGCGATTTTCGGGTATACCGGCAACAGGGGCTTGTCTCCACGCGCGCCATGACAGGCTATGCAGGTCTTTTCGGCATACAGTTTCGCCCCATCCGGTTCCGCAGCCCTCACCAGCGTCGACGCCAGCAACAACGCCAGCGGCAAAATCCACAATTTCATGCAAGTTCTCCTTTGTGAAACACGCCTCCCCAGGTCGGGCGCGGCGGCAAACCCGCCAACCCCCGACCCGCAGAGCGCGCGCAACTTACTTGACCTTCTTCGCGTTGTGCTGTTCAAGATAGGTCTTGGCGCGCAAGCCGATGTCGGCAGCCTTGACCTGATATTGCCAGACCTGTTCAGCCCACAGCGTCGCCTGCTCCCAGTCTTTCTTCGCCGCCGCCGCTTCATGCAATGCCTTGGCGTTCGGAATCTTGTTCAACTGGTCGGTCGCGTCTTCCACCATGCTCACGACATCAGGGAAGTCCTTGTAATTGACGCTCGTGATGTAGCCGACCACAGAATCAATGGTGGCTTGCGTATCCGCAACGGTTTTCAGCCGCGTCCGGTAATTTGCCTCGGTATAGTTCGCCTTGGCGATGGCGCTTGGCGCTTGCGGCTTCCAGTTTTTCGGCTTGACCAGCAGATAACCCATCATCTCCAGATGCAGCGCCGAACAGAACTCGGTGCAGTAGTACGGATAGACGCCTTCCTTGTCGGCGACAAATTTCACCGCCACCGTCTTGCCGGGTTCAATCGAGGCATGGACGTTGTAGCCGGAGATGGCAAAGCCGTGCGTTTCATCCTGGGCGCGTTCAAGATTGGTGAGATTGATCGTCACCTCGTCGCCCACTTCCACTTCTATGGTTTCCGGTGTGATGTGCGAACGGATCAGGGTGCCCTTGACCTCAACTTTTTTGCCATTGCGCGTGGTGGTTTCCTCGCCTGCGCGTACCGCGCCCGGATGCGGATTGTCCGTGCGGGAATCCGTACCCACTTTGTAGCGCACGCCGGGTTTCAGCTTGGCGGCTTCGATGGCGACGACGTAGTGCGGCTCGCCCAGTGGAATCGGCATGTCATAGAGCAGTTGCATCTTGTCGCCCGAAATGTCGATCAACTGGTGGTTCTGCGGATGCAGCGGCCCGACCGGATTGAAGCGGTCAATTGACAGCTTGTTCAGCGCGACCAGATAACGCCCCTGCGGGTTGACCGAATCGCCCTCCATCGTCATCAGGTGCCCGATGTTGTAATGCACCGAGATTTTATCCAGCACCTTGCCGACGCAATAATCCCATTTGGCGACCTGCGAATCGACATAGAGCGAGGTGTATGCCACGCATTTTTTGGCGTCGAACTGCGTGTGCAGCGGCCCCAGACCGAGTTGCGTCTGAATTTGCAGCGCGTCCTTCATGCCAATAACCGGAATGCCATACGCGTCTTTCGATTCAAATTTTCCGGCCTTGATGGCCGCCTGGATTTTCTCGAAGGAAAACACCGATACATGCGTGTCGAGCTTGCCGGAAACGATGATGAACCTGCCGTCAGGCGTGACATCCGCGCCATGCGGTGATTTCGGCTCCGGCACCAGAAAGAGGATGCCCTCTTTGATGGCCGTCTCCATCATCAACACGTTGTGACCGTTGATTTTTTTGGCCTTGCCCTGCTTGACCAGTTCCGCCGCTTTCTTCCAGTTGATGACATGAAGGTAGTCGGTATCCTTGGCGGAACAGCCCGCTTCATACGGCGGCCTACCTTTTTCAATCCCACCAACATAGCGTTCGGAACAGAAGGAATTGGTGAATGACCAACCGTCAGACGGCCCTTTACCGGCATCGGTCAAATCCTGGGCATAGGGCGGCAATTCAAGGGAAAAAGATTCCGCCGGAATGATCCGCCCCTGCTTTCTGTCGAACTTCCAGTAGGTTATGCCCCCGCGATACTTCTCGTTGAAGGCTTCCAGTGGCTGGAACCCTTTTTCAAGCGGCGCCGCATACTGGGCAGCTTCCATGACGTATTCGGTATTCGGCGACACGAAAGCGCCGCCGTGCTCGGATTTGAACACCGGATTCACCACGATCTGCTTGGTTTCAAAATCGCGCAAATCGACGACCGCGATGCGCGGATTGGCCTTGTCGTTGATGAACAGGAACTGACCGTCATACTTGCCCTGCGTTTCGGAAATCGCGGGATGGTGCGTGTCGCCCCAGGTAATCTCCTTGCCATTGATCGACCCGGCTTTCAGAATCGCCTTGGAACTCTCATCGTAACCGTAACCCTGCCACGGTTCCGGCGTGAACACCGCGACGTATTTGAGAATACGCATTGACGGTATGCCATAGACGATGAGCTGTCCCGACTGTCCACCTGACGAAAAGGCAACGAATTCATCGCGTTTGCCGGTAGGCACATAGGTCTTTGCCGCAGACAGCACATCCTGCTGGCTCAACCCCCGCTGTTTCATGACATCCTGCAAGGTGTCCGCCGCCCATGCCGCGCTCCCCATGCCCATGCCGAACGCCAGGGTCAGCGCGCTTAATTTGGTACAAGTGCTCATTTGGATACTCCCTCTTCACAAAATGAACTGTTTCTGAAACCGGCAGACTGTCTGCTGTAACTTGTGTGGCAGCTCCACCGGAATTCACCTGTCGTTCAACACCACCGCCGGATTATGGTACAGACCGCATGGACTTGACAGGTAAGAAACGCTGATTTCAAGACTAGGAGAATTCTTAGCGGGCATCGGAAAACAGCGCACAAGAGGCGCTGCCGACATGAAAAGAAGCTGTATCGCCAACGTTCATCGCGGCTTTGTTCGCAATGGGCGCTGAAATTTGCTGTTCCAGTAGAATCTGCCGATTTCACTGTATTTTCAATGCCTGAAGTGGCACACTCAAAGGCGCGAACCCTGTAATCAACATGCCATAAACCGGACACGCAATGGACATGATGGCAGAACAGAACGACGGGCTGCCTGCCCGTACTTTCCACACCCGCTGGCCGAGACGAAAGAATTTCATCATTGCCGTCGCGGTGTGGACGCTGCTGGTGTTGGCTTCCCTGCTGACACAGCGCGACCGCATCGAAGAAACCGCCCTGTCGCTGGCGAAAACGGACGCGGTGGCCAGTCTTAACAAGGACATGGTCATCCGGCAATGGGCGTCAAGCGTCAATGGCGTGTATATCCGCGCCGAATCCGTCCCCTCGTTCAATTTTCTCGAAGAAGAGCAGCGCGTCACCGTCAAACCTGCCTACGGGGAGGAATTCCAGTTGGTACGGGTGACGCCGATGCACCTGTTGCTGGCGATTCAGCAGACTGGCAACCGTGAATCCGGTATGCATGAACGTTTGACTTCAAACCAGTTACGCAATATGGAGAACAAACCGGATATTTGGGAGCGTGAGGCGCTGGAAGCCTTGAAAAACGGCAGGTCGATCGTCGCTGAAAAAGTCCCCGGACGTGGGCACGGTCTGATGCGCGTGATGCTGCCCATGCAAATGGACGAAGAATGTCTGGAATGCCACCGCGATACCCTGGTGCCGGTTGGCGCGTTACGCGGTGGCGCTTCAATTCAGGTGGATTTGAACCATTACCGCGCGGCGCAAGACCCCATCTGGCGCACGACCCAATATTGGCACGCGGGTATCTGGCTGCTGGGCTTGGGGGGGATTCTGACTTTCCAGTTTTTCGCCCGGCGACGCGCCCTTGAATTGATTCGTGAAGAAGAAACGCAGCGCGAAAACGAGGCGGCGTTTTCAGCCATGGCTGAGGGCGCGATGATTACCAACATGACAGGCGGCATCCTCTGGGCGAATGACGCTTTTTGCCGGATTTCCGGCTTCGGGCGCGAGGAAATCGGTCAGCAGAATTTCCGCTTTTTCATGCCCGAAACAGCGGGCGACGCCCTGTATCGGGACATCCAGCAGCAACTCGTTAACAGCGGGCATTGGCGGGGGGAATTGTTGAGCCGCAAGAAGACGGGTGAAACATTCCCTTGCGAAATGTCGATTCAGGCGCTACGCGACCCGAATGGAAAAATCCGCCGTACCATCTCGGTGTTTTCCGACATCACCAAACGCAAAAAAATCGAACAGGAATTGCGCCGCCACCAGGAACATCTGGAAGATCTGGTCAAGCAGCGTACCGGGGAATTGACCGCCGCCCGCAATCAGGCAGAGACGGCAAACCGCAGCAAGTCAATCTTCCTCGCCAACATGAACCACGAATTACGCACGCCCCTGAACGCGGTCATCGGTTTCGCGCAACTGATGGAAAAAGATGCCACCCTGTCGGCAAAGCAGCAGTACAACACCGAAATCATCAGTACCTCCGCCCGACATCTGCTCATGTTGATCAACGA
The DNA here is from genome assembly GCA_031287525.1 of Zoogloeaceae bacterium. GTDB lineage: Bacteria > Pseudomonadota > Gammaproteobacteria > Burkholderiales > Rhodocyclaceae > Azovibrio. Next base: position 79,368 of record JAITSU010000035.1, read on the forward strand.
CATTCTCGAACTCTCGAAAATTGAGTCCGGCAAGATTCCCTTGCAGCGCGATGACGTTGACCTGGCGGAATTGCTGGCGCAGACGGCGGCAATGCTGCGTCTGCGCGCTGAACAGGCGGGCATTGCCCTGAATATCGAAACCGTCGCGGTGCCGCCAGCGCTACGTCTTGACCCCACCATTCTGCGGCAAGTCCTGCTCAACCTGATTTCCAACGCGCTCAAATTCACTTCCTGCGGACGGGTCGACGTGCGCGTCGAAAGCAGACCGGAGGCGGAGCGCGTGGAGGGCGAAGCGGACAAGGTACGCCTCTTTTTCAGCGTGCTTGACACCGGCATCGGCATCGCGCCCGAACATCAGGAGCGCATTTTCCAGCCTTTTGAACAGGCGGGACCGGCACACCCCGAAGGCACCGGACTGGGACTTGCCATCAGCCGTCAATACGTTGAGATGATGGGGGGCGAATTGCGTGTCAAATCCGAACCGGGACAAGGGGCATGTTTTTATTTTGAAATCGCGGCGGAAATTGGTCGGGCAGCGGGCGACACACTGCCCTGCGGGCATGTAACCGCGCTAAGGGCAGAAGATCAGGGACGACGGGTGCTGGTTGTAGACGATCAGGCGTCGGCGCGGCAACTGGTGCGCGCCCTGCTGGAACCTCTCGGTTTTTGCGTTGACGAGGCGGATTCGCTCGCCGCCGCCGAACAGAAGCTTGCGACCATGCCGCCAGACCTGGCGTTGACCGGCTGGACATTGCCGGATGGCGACGGCGTGAATTTTCTGCGTCGCGCGCGTATGCGCGACAACCCGCCCCGCCTGATTATGCTGACCGCCCATGCGCTGGATGAAAACCGGCGTTTGGCGCTCTCTGCCGGAGCCGACGATTTTCTCGGCAAACCCTTCCAGAAAGAGGATTTGTTCCGAATGCTCGAACGGCAACTGGCGATCCGGTTTTTGCGTGAAACCCCGCCGCCGCCCGCCTCTGCCGTCATCAACTCCGACGAGCAGTTTGCGCGCGTGGCCGACGAATTGAAACAACTGCCGCCCCGAATCTATACGGCGCTGACCCTGGCGGCCATCACCCTGAGTCCGGCTCAAATCGACCTCGCGTTACGCGATATTGCCGCTGAAAACGCGGAACTGGCGGCGCGCGTCAATGAACTCTGCGGCAAACGCCAGTACCGGAAATTGTGGCGCTTGCTCGATCTCGACAAGGAACAAACTCCATGACAGACAATGGCGAAATCCTCATCGTCGACGACACCGTCGCTTCGCTGGATTTGCTGGCTGAATTGCTGACGCAAGCCGGTTACGAAGTGCGGCTGGCGCCGAACGGACACATGGCGTTACGTTCAGCCAACGAATGTCCCCCCGAACTGATTCTGCTCGACGTGCGAATGCCGGGCATCGACGGGTTTGAAGTCTGCCGACGCCTGAAAGCGGCAGAAAAAACGCGCGACATTCCGGTGATTTTTCTCTCGGCGCTCAACGAAACCATCGACAAGGTGACGGGCTTTTCACTTGGCGCGGTCGATTACATCGCCAAACCTTATCAGACCGAAGAGGTGCTGGCACGTGTGCATACGCACATTGAGCTACGGCGTTTGCGTTTCGACCTTGAAAAGCGCGTGATCGAAAGAACCGAACAACTCAACCAGTCGGAAAGCCGCCTGCGCGATTCGCACAAACGCCTGCGGGAGCTGACCGCCTTCCTGCAAACCGTGCGTGAAGACGAACGGGCAACCATCGCGCGGGAACTGCACGATGAACTGGGACAGGCGCTCACCGCGCTACGCATTGATCTGGGCTGGATTCGCAACAAATGCGCGGGGCTTGGCGCGAGCGTTACAGATCGCATCACCGCCGCGCACGAGCTGGTAAAACGCACCATTGACGCCCTGCACCGCATCTCGGAAGGACTGCGCCCCGGTATGCTGGATGTGCTCGGACTGGCGGCGGCGATTGAGCACCATGTGGATGAATTCCGCGAGCGCGGCGACATCGAGTGCGAACTCACCATGAACCGCGACGAATTCGATCTGGACAACCGCCTGGCCATCACCATTTTCCGGGTGATGCAGGAAGCGACGACCAATATCCTGCGGCACGCCGGGGCAAGTCGCATCGCCATCCGGCTGATCGAAACGGAAGCGCATATTTGTCTGGATATTGAAGATAATGGCTGCGGTTTCGATGCGTCCGCGCACAGCAACAAGTACGGTCTGCTCGGTATGCAGGAGCGCGTCAACATGTTCGGGGGCGAAATCCAGATCGACAGCCAGCCGGGCGCGGGTACCCGCATCCATATCAAACTACCTGTTCAACGGGAGCAACGCTCATGATCCGAACCCTGATCGCCGATGACCACGGAATTTTACGCGCCGGACTGAAACACATCCTGCACGAAACAGACGACATCGTGGTGGATGGAGAAGCCGGTGACGCTGGCGAAACGCTGACCCAGGTGCGTACTGGACACTGGGATGTGCTGGTACTTGACCTGTCGATGCCCGGTCGCAGCGGCATCGAACTCATCAAGCAGATCAAGGCGGAATATCCTCGCCTCGCCATTCTGGTCCTCAGCATGTACAAGGAAGACATCTACGCGGTGCGCGCCCTGAAAGCCGGCGCATCGGGCTATCTGTGCAAGAATAACGCCGAAGGGCAGCTTGTGGACGCCATTCGTCAGGTCGCCGGAGGTCGCCTGTTCATCAGCCCTTCGGTGGCTGAACGCTTCACCCGCGACACGCTCTCCGGCAGCATTTCCGATGAGTCGCCACACACACGCTTAAGCGATCGGGAATACCAGATATTCCTGTTGCTCGTGAGAGGGCATAGCGTCACCCGCATCGCCTCGCAACTCAATCTCAGCGTCAAGACCGTGAGCACCCACAGAACCAGCATCCTGGGCAAAATGGGGATGAGCAGCACCGCCGAACTGGTCGGCTACGCCGTCCGGCGCGAACTGGTCGAGGGGTAATGGCAACTCGCCATAAAAAAACCGCCGACGTGGACATCGGCGCGCCCGGCAATCTACCGGCGATTCTGCTGCGTCCATACCAACAAACCGCCCAATGCGCCCAATGCCACCATGCCGTATGCCAGCCCCAAACGGCTGTGCCATAGCCACGGGGCGAGGGCGGCGGCGATGACAGCGCCGAAAATGGTCTGGATAAAACTCTGGCAGGATGCCGCCATGCCCCGGTTTTGCGGATACATGTCAAGCGAAATCAGGGTCATGTTGGGCATGGCGACGGCGACGCCGAAGTTGTACACCGAAAGCGGCAGCACAGCGAGAATCAGGGAATCGGGGATGAAGCCGGAGGTGGCGAGGTTCGCCAGCGCCGAGAGCGCCATGATGACAAACGCCAGACGCAGGGTGCGCCGGTCATTCCAGTGTCCGGCAAGGCGACCGGAGAGCCATGAACCCGCCATCATGCCCGCCATGCCGGGGACAAACAGCCAATAGAATTCGGTCGCGCCCAGATGCAGGTGTTCGCGGATGAAGGTCGGGGCGGAGAGAATGTAGAGAAAATAGCCGCCGAAGGTCGCGCCGATGCCCACCGACAGGGCGACAAAGCCCATGTTGCCAAACACATCCTTGTAGCCTCGCATGAGCGGCAGCACGGCGAAGGGCTGGCGTTTTTCCGGCGGCAGGGATTCCGGCAGTTTCCACATGCAGATGACGCAGAGCAGGGCGGAAGCCAGGGTGAGAAACACAAAAATGGCGCGCCAACCGGCGAGATGCAGCACCCAGCCACCGATCATCGGGGCGACGGCGGGGGCGACGGCGAACATGATGGCGATGTTGGCAATCAGGCGTTGCGCCGCCGCGCCTTCGTAAAGGTCGCGCACCATCGCGCGGCTGACCACCATCCCCGCGCCAGCGGAAAGCCCTTGCAGGGCGCGCATGAACCAGAGCATTTCGATACTGGTAGACAGCGCGCAGCCCAATGCCGACAGGGCATAGACGGCAAGCCCGACGATAATCACCCGCTTTCTGCCGAAGCTGTCGGACAGCGCCCCGTGCCACAAGGTCATCACGCCGAAGGTGAGCATGTAGATGACCAGGGTTTGCTGGATTTGCAGGCGGTCGACAGCGAACGCCACGCCCATTTCCGGGAAGGCGGGCAGATAGGTGTCGATGGAGAAGGGGCCGACGGCTGCCAGCGCCGCCAGCATCAGGGTCAGCGCGAAGCGGTCTTTTTTTTGCAAGCTCATTGTGATTCCGAAAAGGGGCGACGGTATTGCAGGGCTTCCGCCAGATGATTTTTTTCTGTGCCGCCGCTGCCCGCCAAATCCGCAATGGTACGCGCCACTTTCATAATCCGGTGCCATGAACGGGCAGAAAGGTCGAGCCGCGCCGCCGCCTGTTGCAGCAGTTGCGTCGCCGCCGCGCTCATGGCGACATATTCATCCACATTGGCGGCTTCGAGGCGGGCATTGACCATGCCTTGCCGCGCCACCTGTTTTTCCCGCGCCGCCGCCACCCGCGCGCGCGCCTCGGCGGACGCCTCGCCGCCGCCCGTCTGCGCCATCGTTTCGGCGGGCAGCGCGGGTACCTCAATCAGCAAATCCATACGGTCAAGAATGGGACCGGAAATGCGGCTGCGATACTGGCGGATTTTATCCGGCGTGCAATGGCAGCGTCCGTTGGGATGCCCCTGCCAGCCGCAGGGACAAGGATTCATCGCCGCCACGAGTTGAAAACGGGCGGGAAAAGTGGCGTGACGGGCGGCGCGGGCGATGTGGATTTCGCCGCGTTCCAGCGGTTCGCGCAGGCTTTCCAGCACCTTGCGATCGAATTCGGGAAATTCGTCGAGAAACAAAATGCCCTGGGTGGCGAGGCTGATTTCGCCCGGACGCGGCGGACTGCCACCGCCGACCAACGCGACGGCGGAGGCGGTGGCGTGCGGGGCGCGATAGGGACGGGCGCGAAATTGCGACGGGTCGAAGCGTCCCGCCAGCGACAGCACGGCGGCGGATTCGCGCGCGGCAGCGTCGGAAAGCGGCGGCATCAGCCCCGGCAGACGCGCCGCCAACATGGATTTGCCGCTACCCGGCGGGCCGTACATCAGCAGCGAATGTTCGCCCGCCGCCGCAATTTCCAGCGCCCGCCGCGCCTGCGCCTGACCTTTCAAGTCGGCAAGATCGGGAAAAACGACGGGCTGCGCCGCCAATTGCGCCGAACCTAACGGCAACTCGCCGCGACCAGCGAGCCATGCCGCGACTTGCAGCAGCGAATCCGCGCCCAGCGTCTCGCCCACGCCCGCCAATGCCGCTTCGTCGGCGCTCGCGCGCGGCAGGACGAATCCCGCCCCGCCAGCGGATAACGCCATCGCAAACGCGCCGCGTATGGGCTGCAAAGCGCCGGAAAGCGAAAGCTCGCCCGCGAACTCGTAAGTTCGCAGACGCTCTTTGGCAGAAGCGGGAAGCTGGTCGGAAACGGCGAGAATACCGAGCGCAATGGGCAAATCGTAGCGACCGGATTCTTTCGGCAATTCGGCAGGGGCAAGATTGACAATCAGACGCCCGTCGGGAAACCTGAAGCCGGAATTGAGGATGGCAGCATGAACCCGATCACGCGCCTCCTTGACCTCGGTTTCAGGCAACCCCACCAGCGTGAAGCGCGGCAGACCGGGCGACAGGTCTGTTTCGACCTGCACCCGTGGCGCGTGTAGCCCGTCAACGCCACGGCACCAGATGATGGAAGGTGGCATGGCGCGAGGCAGCAACAAAACAACGGCTTATGCCGGAGTCTTGTCCTGCAAGGCTTGTTCCAGGGCAGCCAGACGGTTTTCCAGCGCGCGCACTTTTTCGCGCGTGCGATTCAAAACCTCGGTCTGGGCGTCAAACTCCTCGCGCGTGACAAGATCCATACGGGCAAAAAAGCCAGAACGCATGGCGCGCATATTTTTTTCCACGTCCGCAATCGGACTGTTGGACATCATTGCATTGATTTTATTGGAAAATTCTTCAAAATTTCTGGGGGTAAACATAGGGGGTTCTCCGATAGAAGGGGGCGATTTTAACACGGCATGAATTGGATGCCGCAAGTATCATATGGGCATTGTTGAGTAAATCAAGTGGATATTTGCCCGATCAAAGTCGAGAGGCTACAAGTCCGCCTCTTTCTGGTGCCAGACCGCTAACATAATCACGGTGCTCCGTGCTTCATCATAGCGATAACGTGTCACGTAACCGCTACCGCCAAAGTCGATCATCCATTCCCGATACTCGTCGGGCATGTCTTCAATGGAGCGACCGATTTGGGGTTGCGCAGCGAGGACGCGAATGCCTTGGCGGATGGCTTTAACTGCTCGTTTGGCGGCATCAGGATTTTTTGTTACAAGGAAGCGGTACAGACGTTGAACATCACGCAGTGCCGGTGGTGACCAACTCAAACGTGGCATTGCGTCGGCTCCACATCCTGCCCATCTTCGAGTTTGGCAAGCCAGCTATCCGCTTCTTCTCCGGTTACATGCAGACCAGTTTCCTGATACTCATGCCATGCAACCAGCGTAGCCTGCCGGAACGCTTCACGTTTTTCCTCGCCTTCGACATATTTTTCGATGGCTTCGCGCATCAGCCAATGCGGGGTACGGCTTCTGGAATCGGCAAGCCGTCTGATGCGGCTATGAATCTCGCCATCCAGCTTCACCGATACGGTTCTTGCGGCAATGGTGGTCATGATGACCCCCTTTGAAGTTATTAAAAGGTATTACTTTACCATAGCTGCCTGGGTCATCTTGCACTTCTCCGCTGCCGCGCCGCTTCAAGCTGATTGCAGAGGATTTCCGCGCCGTCCAGCAAACGGGGCGTGTGGCGTTGGATGAGGTCGGGATTGATGTGAAAAAGGTTGTCGTGGCGCATCGCCAAGAGGCGCGGCCAGCGTTTCCAGTCGTCCAGCCATTCCGGTCTTGCGTCCGCCATGCCGGTGGCGATGATGGCTTCCGGGTCAGCGGCGAGGACGGATTCCAGGCTCACGGTGGGCGCGAGGCTGTCCAGACGCTCAAAAATATTGACGCCACCGCAGACGCGGATAACCTGGGTGATGACCTGCGGCTTGCCCACGGTCATCAGGGGCGCTTGCCAGATTTGATAGAACACCTTGACTGGCGGACGCTGGCTGTACCGATTTTCCAGCGTCGCCAGCCGATGCCGGAAATCTTTGGCGGCTTGCGCGGCAACGGCTTCGCTACCCGCCAGCTTGCCAAACCCTTCCAGCAGACGCGCCACATCGCCAGGACGCACAGGCTCGGTGACGAAAACGCGCATCCCCAGCGCGCGCAGTTTCGCCAGTTGCGTCGGGTCGTTGCCACCCTGCCATGCCACCAGCAAATCGGGCTGCAATTTCACGATGGCTTCCAGATTCAGACGCGGATAATCGCCGACGCGCGGCAAGGCGCGCGCCGCTTCCGGGTAATCGCTGTACGACACCGCGCCAACCAGCCGCCCGCCCGCGCCCGCCGCATACAGCATCTCGGTGAGATGCGGCGCGAGACTGATGATGCGGCGGGCAGGGGTGGGCAGGGTAAGCGTGTTGCCTTCGTCGTCGACTACTGCGATTGCGCTTGCCGCGTTGGGTAACAGCGCGAGCAACAACGCGCATACCAAGGCAAAAACGCGCCCAGGGCAGCCGCTCGAAACTCCCTTCTCCTCTTGTGGAAGAGAGTTGCGGCGGTTCGGCGCGAAACGATGCTGGAATATGCTGAACCAGCCCCCGCTTTTGTCTATGAGCGCCCCTGCGGGATACTCTCTCCCACGTGAGGAGAGGGTAAGCGCCCGCCAGTCATCTGAAATTTTCATGGGATAATCTGACGCTCACACGCCGCCCGTTTGCCGAATGGGGCATTTTACGGCATCGGCTTGCAGTGCGCCTCACCCCACAACATGCGCGACCCTCTTCCCTTTCCCCTTCCCCCCGCCGCTTTCACCAGCGCCAGCCGTCGCGTTGAGGTCGGCAATCTGTTCGACTGGCTGGCTCAGGGCTGGGCGGTGTTCAGCGCCGCGCCGCTGGCATGGATGGGTATGGGCAGCCTGTATTTTCTTGGGCTGCTGCTCGTGCCTTTCCTGCAATACCGGGCGTTGCTGCTTGGCTTGTTGTTCGTGCCGCTGACGACAAATCTGTTGCTCGCTTGCGACCGCCTCGCCCGCGATGAATCGGGCAGGGAGCGTCCGGCTTTTTTCCCCTTGCGGCTCGACTGGCGCGTTTGCCTGTTGGGGTTGCAAGGCACGCTCGCGCTTGCGCTCGTCGGCGGATTTCTGTGGCTCACGTTTGCCTTTCTGCTCGCGGGGTTCGAGCAACAATCCCTGAACGGCACCGAGGCTTCCGCTTTCGGCGTATTGGTCTTGTTCGCCTTGCTGCTGTTGCCCGCGTTTTTGCTGGCGCAGGCGTTTTGCATTATCCTGAATTTCGTGTTTCTATTGGTCGCTTTGCACGGGATGCCGGTTTTGCCCGCGTTCGTCGCCAGCATTGCCGCGTATCTGAAAAACTGGCGCGTTTTTGCCCTGTTCGCGCCGCAACTTGCCGTGCTGTTGTTTTTCGCCATTCTGCCCGCAGGGTTTGGGCTGATTGTGTTGATTCCGGCGCTTTGCGCCACGCTGTACGCCGCTTATCGGGATATTTTTGTTGACGTTTAACCAGAGGAAAATCGCCCCGCATGTCCGCTCCCGCTTCACCCTCCCCCGACACGCCCCGTAGCTGGCGCTGGCTCTGCGCCGCTTACGCGATTTTTCGCCAGAAACCCGTGCTGATTTGCTCGGCGCTGGTGTTTTATTTTTCGTTGTCGTCCCTGATTGCCACCCTGCCCGTTGTCGGCTCCATCCTCTCGATGTTGCTCACGCCCTGCTTCATCGTCAGCCTGATGAATCTCATCCTGCGCCCGCGCCCCACGGTGAAAGACATTTTTCAGCCTTTCCGCGAACGCCTGAAGCCGCTGCTCGGACTCGCGTTCGTCCTGATGCTCTGCGTGTTGCTGGTGACGAGCCTGCTGGTATTGCTCGACAGCGAATTCGCGCGCGCCCTGGGGCAGCCCAACGCGATGGAAGCCCTGCTCAAACCGGAAAACCAGTTGTCGACGCTGGCGCTGTTTGTACTGCTCACGCCCATCATCATGGCGTACTGGTTCGCGCCTCTGCTGGTGGCGTGGCGGCAGTTTTCCATCGCCAAGGCGCTGTTTTTCAGTTTCATGACCACGCTGCGAAACTGGCGTCCCGTTCTGGGTTGCTTCTTGCTGTTCAGTCTGCTGGTTTTTTCCGCCCTCATCCTGATGGTGATGCTCGCTACCGTCAGCATGGCGTTGGCGCAGATGTTGTCCATGTTCGTCCTGATTGTGGTCGCCGCGCTCAATTTTTGCCTCACCTGCGTCATTTATCAGGATTTTTTCCCGCCGCCCGCGCCCAAACATATTTCGGAACTCGCCTGAATCCGGAAAAAAGCGGGGACGAACATTTGCCGCCACCCGCTGTTCTCGTCTATATTCACCTTTAATCAAAACTCGCGCCAATTACATCAATGGAATTACGCAAATTGCAGAAAATCGCCGTTTCCGCGCTGGAAGACATCAAGGCGAAAGACATTGAGGTGCTCAACACCTCCCGATTAAGCCCCCTGTTCGAGCGCGTCATCGTCGCCAGCGGCGATTCCAACCGTCAGGTGCGCGCCCTCGCCCGCCATGTTGCCGACCAGGTGCGCGAAGCGGGCAGCGAAGTGCTTTCCGTGGAGGGCGAGGAAAATGGCGAATGGGTGCTGGTCGACCTGGGTGACATCGTGGTGCACGTCATGCAGCCCGCCATCCGCGCCTACTACAATCTGGAAGACCTCTGGTCGATGCCGGGGCATCCCAAAACACCGGCGATACACGACAGCGCCGCGTCCGCCAAACCATGAAACTCAGCATCGTCGCCGTCGGTCACAAGCAACCCGCGTGGGTACAGGACGGTTGCGATGAATATCTGAAACGCCTGCCGCGCGAACTCACGGCCCGCGTCGTCGAAATCAAACCCGAACCCGCCGGCAGCAAGACCCGCGCGCAGGTACAGGCGGCGGAGAAAACCCGCATCCGGCAAGCCCTGGGCGGCACGCGGCAGCGCGTCATCGCGCTGGACGAAAAGGGGCGCGACCTCACCACCCGACAATTTGCCGACGCCCTGCGGGAATGGATGCGGGCGGGCAACGACACGGCGCTCCTGATTGGCGGCGCGGGCGGACTCGACGCCGAACTGAAAAGCGAAGCCTTCGACCTGCTGCGCCTTTCCAGTCTGACCCTGCCGCACGGACTCGCCCGACTGCTGCTCTGCGAACAGGTTTATCGCGCCATCAGCCTGCTGAAAAACCATCCCTATCACCGGGAATAACATCAGGAATCCGTTGCCATGACCCCGCAAAACCGCATTTACCTCGCCTCACGCAGTCCTCGCCGCCACGAATTGCTCGCCCAAATCGGCGTCGCGTTCGATGTCCTCTGGTTTCGCTCCAAAGAACGTATCGACCCGGAAATCGACGAAACGCCACATTCCGGCGAGCGCGCCGACGACTATGTTTTGCGTCTCGCCCAGGCCAAGGCCAATCACGGCGAGCGTCTGATCGTCTGCCGCAAATTCACGCCCCGTATCGTTCTTGCCGCCGACACCACACTGGAAATCGACGGCGACATCATCGGCAAACCCACTGACAGCGCCGACGCAACCTACATCCTGCGTCGTCTTTCCGGGCATAGCCACCGTGTGCTGACGGGCATCGCCGCCTGTTTTCAGGGCAAAACCCGAACAGCCCTCAATGTTTCCGAAGTCCGCTTTCGCCCGCTGGAAAAATCAGAAATCCGCCGCTACGTTTTCAGCGGCGAACCGATGGATAAAGCCGGAGCCTACGGCATCCAGGGCGGCGCAGGCCTGTTCATCGAACACATCAGCGGCAGCTACAGCGGCATCATGGGGCTACCCCTCTGCGAAACAGGGCTACTGCTGAAAGCGCATGGTTATCGTTTTGATTGAATAAGCCGTAAGCATAACCCAACATTTGACGGTTGCGCGCGTTTTACCGCTCAATGCTGGGTTACGCTGCGCTTACCCAACGTTTACTGCACTTGCTCCCATAAAAAAACCGGACTCGCGTCCGGGTTTTAGAAAATTCTGTTATGGAAGTTTCTGATCCCTACGACTCTTCAGAATCATCTCGACTAGATACCAAGTTGCCGCGTTAGAAAATATAGGGAGTGCAGCACCACTCTCTGTGTCTAGCGATTCCAGAAGTGCGATGTGAGCCTCTGAAAAAGTCTCGCTTACATCCAGCACAAGATTCCTTTTTCCCCAATTGCCAATGATGTTCAGTGCACAATAAAATGCAAAACAAGCATTCCAATGTCCTTCTTCCTTAGCATTATCAGCAATTTTCAGTGGACGATACCAACTTATCATCAGCTCTGTCAGTGAGGCAATCTTGTGCCGATCAGCGCGGTCGCGGTCACTTCCTGTCAGCTTGCGCTTCACTCGCTCATACATCACCTCCCAGTAGATAGCGTTAAGGAGTTTAATTACATCATCGTCACACCTGATCCGTTCAAGCATGTCTGGATGTGTTTGCGCAAGCAAATCGGAAAAATCTTTCGACCAAGCACGCAAAAAGCCTAAGCGTCTTTCTTTCTGCTCTTCGGTTGGTCCCCGCTCAAGAATATCATCTTCATAAAGCTCATCAAGCCGGTTTTTCATGATAATTTAAGCTGAGCGTCCTGCACAACAGGGTCATTGAAAAAAACTGCTTTGAATGCAGCAACAGCAACTTCTGGATCTCTTAAATTCAATCCCTCTGCTGCATCATCAGAATTGTGGAAAACTCCCACTGCATCATCACGCAGTTCATCTTTTGGCAACTTACGTTGTTCAGCTTGCGCCATATCTATTCTCTCCTTGTGAATGCCCAACAGAGTAAAAACCCCAACAATTTACTCCAAGGGCATCCACATTGTAAACAGCTACATTTTTAGCCCTTGAAACATCAAGCCTCGGCAGCTTCGTCAGCCACTTCCACGGGTTCGCCTTCGGGGCGATCGAGGAGTTCGACGTAGGCCATCGGAGCCTTGTCGCCGTTGCGGAAGCCGCATTTCAGGATACGCAGGTAGCCGCCGGGACGGGTGGCGTAGCGGGGGCCGAGTTCGTCGAACAGTTTGACGACGATTTCACGGTCACGCAGGCGGTCGAATGCCAGACGGCGGTTTGCCAGACTGGGCTTCTTGCCGAGCGTAAGCATGGGTTCCACGACGCGGCGCAGTTCCTTGGCTTTGGGCAGGGTGGTTTTGATCGCTTCGTGCCGGAGCAGGGAAACGGTCATGTTCCGCAGCATGGCCAGACGATGGCTGCTGGTGCGGTTGAGTTTTCTTAAACCTAAACGGTGACGCATGGTTAATCCTTTCTATGTTGTGCAGGCGTCCCTAACGGGTATTTGCTATTACGCGTTCCAGACCGGCGGGCGGCCAGTTTTCCAGTTTCATGCCGAGCGTCAGACCACGGGAGGCAAGCACTTCCTTGATTTCGTTCAAGGATTTGCGCCCCAGATTCGGGGTCTTCAACAGCTCGTTTTCGGTGCGCTGAATCAAGTCACCGATGTAGTGGACATTTTCCGCTTTCAGACAGTTGGCAGAGCGCACGGTCAGTTCGAGGTCATCGACCGGACGCAGGAGCGCGGGGTCGACTTGCGCGGGCTTGCTGGCTTCCATCGCGGGCGCAGTGCCTTCAAGGTCGGCGAAAACGGCCAGTTGACTGACCAGAATGCGGGCGGCGGCGCGGATGGCTTCTTCCGGCTGGATGACGCCATTGGTTTCGATGTCGATAATCAGCTTGTCCAGGTCGGTGCGTTGTTCGACGCGCGCGGATTCCACGGCGTAGGCAACGCGCTTCACCGGGCTGAACGAGGCGTCGAGCACCAGTTGTCCGATGGTCTTGCCGTCATTCAGGTTACGCATGTTGCCCGGCACATAGCCACGCCCCTTCTGCACCGTGAGTTCCAGAGCGATTTTGCCGCCGGGTTGCAGGTGGGCGATCACGTGTTCCGGGTTGATGATTTCCACATCATGCGGCAGTTCAATGTCGCTGGCGCGCACCACGCCGGGGCCTTCTTTTTTCAGGGTGAGGCGCGTTTCCGCGCCGCCGTGCAGCTTGAAGACCACACCTTTCAGGTTCAGCAGAATATCAACAACATCTTCTTCCACGCCGTCAATGCTGGAATACTCGTGCAGTACGCCATCAATCGAAACTTCGGTCGGCGCGTAGCCGTCCATGGAAGAAAGCAGAATGCGCCGCAGGGCGTTCCCCAGGGTGTGCCCGAAACCGCGCTCAAAGGGTTCCATAACGACCCTCGCCTCCACCGGAGAGACGCTTTGAACATCAATGATGCGCGGTTTCAGAAGAGTATTGTTTTGCATGGACTATCCTTAACTAGGTTGCCGGACGAACCCTGACGGGTTGTCCGGCAATTCGATGACTTCTCGATTACTTGGAATAAAGTTCGATGACCAGACCTTCATTCAGGGTCGGAGAAAGTTCGGCGCGCAGCGGCATCGCCTTGAACGTGCCCTTGCCTTCTTTCACATCCACCGCAATCCACTCAGGGAAACCACGCGATTCGGCAGCTTCGAGCGCCGCCTTGACGCGCAGATGACCGCGCGCTTTCGCGGTGAGCGTCACCACGTCGCCGGGACGCACGGTGTAAGAAGGAATGTTCACGCGCTTGCCGTTGACCAGCACGCCATTGTGACGCACGACCTGACGCGCTTCGACGCGGGAAGCGCCGAAACCCATACGGTAGGCAACGGAGTCCAGACGGGCTTCCAGAAGTTGCAACAGGTTTTCACCTGTCTGCCCCTTGCGACGCTCGGCTTCCGCGAAGGTACGACGGAACTGACCTTCGAGCACGCCGTAGACACGACGGATTTTCTGCTTGGCGCGCAGATGCACACCATAGTCAGAAAGACGCGCGCCGGATTTCTGACCGTGTTGACCGGGGGCATAGGCGCGACGTTCAATCGCGCATTTGTCGGAAAAACACTTTTCGCCCTTGAGGAACAGTTTTTCCCCTTCGCGGCGGCATTGGCGGCATTTGGGATCAAGATTACGAGCCACGTTCTACTCCTTAAATCCGACGCTTTTTAGGCGGACGGCAGCCGTTATGGGGCACCGGCGTCACATCGGTGATGCCGGAGATTTTAATGCCCAGCGCATTCAAAGCGCGGACGGAAGATTCACGACCAGGGCCGGGGCCTTTGATGCGAACTTCCAGATTTTTCACGCCACATTCCTGCGCCGCCTTGCCAGCGGCTTCCGCAGCAACCTGGGCGGCGAAGGGCGTGGATTTGCGGGAACCCCGGAAACCTGCGCCACCAGACGTTGCCCAGGAGAGCGCGTTGCCCTGACGGTCGGTGATGGTAATGATGGTGTTATTAAAAGAGGCGTGGATGTGGGCAATGCCCTCAGCAACGTTCTTTTTGACTTTTTTGCGAACTTTTTGGGTGGTCTTAGCCATGATCAGTTCCTGTTATTTCTTCTTGCCAGCGATGGCCTTGCGCGGCCCCTTGCGGGTACGGGCATTGGTACGAGTCCGCTGACCACGACAGGGCAAGCCCTTGCGATGGCGCAGACCACGATAGCAACCCAAGTCCATCAAACGCTTGATGTTCATGGTCACTTCGCGGCGCAAATCGCCTTCGACGGTGAATTTACCCACTTCGTCGCGCAGCTTTTCCATGTCGGCGTCCGACAAGTCCTTGATCTTGATTGACCGAACGACGCCAGCCGCATCACAGATTTTTTGCGCGCGCGAACGACCGATACCAAAAATGGAGGTCAGCGCGATTTCTGCGTGCTGGTGGTTCGGAATGTTTACCCCTGCAATACGGGCCATTGTTTCACTCCAACGATGCCAAAATTAAAAAATCCAATTCATCCGGGACCAAAAATCAGCCCTGGCGCTGTTTGTGACGCGGATCTTTACAGATCACCCGCACGACGCCTTTACGGCGGATTACCTTGCAATTGCGGCAAATACGCTTCACCGAAGGCAATACTTTCATGTTTACAACTCCTAAAAACAGGATGTCGGGGAAGCAGCCGTGTTTCCCGTCCCTCCCAGGGTTACGCGTAGAGAATCTTCATTTCGCGCGGAAAATGATGCGTCCGCGTGATAAATCGTAAGGGGTCAACGCCACCGTTACCTTGTCGCCGGTCTGGATGCGGATATAGTGCATCCGCATTTTGCCGGAGATGGTGGCGTGGATTTCATGACCATTTTCCAGTTTGACCCGGAATGTTGCGTTGGGCAGGTTTTCCAGAACCTCGCCCTGCATTTCAATGGAATCTTCTTTGGCCATCTTCGTTACCGCAACAAGGGATTGCCGCCCTTGAAATTTGCTTTCTTCAAGAGGCTTTCATACTGATGCGACATGACATAAGCCTGCACCTGGGACATGAAGTCCATGGTGACGACCACGATAATCAAAAGCGAAGTGCCGCCGAAATAGAAGGGGACGTTCCAAAACGCTCTCATGAATTCCGGCAACAAGCAGACGGCAGTGATGTAGACCGCGCCCACCATGGTGAGGCGCATCAAAATCTTGTCGATATAGCGCGCCGTCTGTTCGCCGGGACGAATGCCGGGGATAACGCCGCCGCCCTTTTTCAGGTTGTCCGCCGTGTCCTTGGAGTTAAACACCAGCGCCGTGTAAAAGAAACAGAAGAAAATAATGGCGCTTGCGTAGAGCAGCACGTAAATGGGCTGACCGGGCGCAAGCGTGAAGGAAAGGTCTTTCAGCCAGGTCATCGACTCACTGGAACCAAACCAGCTCGCCGCCGTTGCCGGAAACAGGATGATGCTGGACGCGAAGATGGGCGGAATCACGCCGGACATGTTCAGCTTCAAGGGCAGGTGCGAGGATTGACCGCCGTACATCTTGTTACCGACCTGCCGCTTCATGTAATTGACCAGAATCCTGCGCTGACCGCGCTCAACGAAGACCACGCCGTAAGTGACGCCCAACACCAGCACGCAAATAAGAATGGCAATCAGTGGATTCATGCCTTTGGTGCTGACCAGCTCAGAGAGTCCAGCGATAGCGCCGGGCAACCCGGCGACGATACCGGCGAAAATAATCAGGGAAATACCGTTGCCTAAACCACGTTCAGTCACCTGTTCGCCCAGCCACATCAGGAACATGGTGCCAGTAATCAGGGTCAGCACGGTGGTCAGGCGGAAGGCAACACCGGGGTCATAGACCAGTCCGGATTGGGATTCCAGCATGATGGCGATGCCCAGGCCCTGCACAAAGCCCAGCAACAGCGTGCCGTAGCGGGTGTATTGGGTAATTTTGCGACGACCGGCTTCGCCTTCCTTTTTCAACTGTTCGAGTTGGGGAATGGCGACCGTCATCAACTGCATGATGATGGAGGCGGAAATGTAGGGCATGATGCCCAGAGCAAAAATGGTAAACCGCTCCAAGGCACCGCCGGAGAACATGTTCAACATGCCCAGGATGCCGTTTTGTTGCGATTGGAACGCTTCGGCAAGTACGGTCGGGTTGATGCCCGGAACGGGAATGTGCGTGCCGATACGGTAGACAATCATCGCTCCCAGCAGGAACAACAGGCGACGTTTGAGGTCGCCGAATTTTCCGCTGGAAGCCATGCTTGCAAGACCAGAATTCGCTGCTGTCAAGATCCGTTCCCCAGTTTATCCATCAAGCGGCAACGCTGCCGCCAGCCGCTTCGATGGCTGCTTTCGCGCCCTTGGTCGCGCCGATGCCCTTCAGGTTCACCTTGCGGGTGATTTCACCCGCGAGAATGACCTTGGCGGAGAGCGCGTCGCCCGCAACCAGACCGGCTTGCTTCAGAACCAGCAGGTCGATTTCTTCGGTCGGCAGCGCGTTCAGCACGGAAAGACGAATTTCCACATTGCGGGCGCGGGTCAGGGAGAAGAAACCGCGCTTGGGCAGACGACGGTAAATCGGCATTTGACCGCCTTCAAAACCGACCTTGTGATAACCGCCGGAGCGGGATTTCTGACCTTTGTGACCGCGACCGCC
Source organism: Zoogloeaceae bacterium (assembly GCA_031287525.1). Classification (GTDB taxonomy): domain Bacteria; phylum Pseudomonadota; class Gammaproteobacteria; order Burkholderiales; family Rhodocyclaceae; genus Azovibrio. The sequence goes on from JAITSU010000035.1 coordinate 96,432, forward strand.
GGTTTTGCCGAGACCGGAGCCGATACCGCGACCAGGACGCTTTACGGCGTGTTTGGCGCCTTCGGCGGGTTTAATGGTGTTCAGACGCATCTTGTTTAACCCTCGTACTTCAACAGATAGGCCACCTTGTGAATCATGCCGCGCACTGCGGGCGTGTCTTCAAGTGCAACCGTTTGGTTCAGTTTCTTCAAGCCCAGACCTCGCACGGTGGCGCGGTGATCTTGCTTGGTTCCGATGATGCTCTTGACGAGCGTCACTTTAAGCGTTTTTTCAGACATGTCTTACCCCAGGACTTCTTCGACGCGCTTGCCTCGCTTGGCAGCGATTTCGGCGGGTGTGTTCATGCGCGACAGACCGTTCAGCGTAGCGCGAACGATGTTGTAAGGATTGGTGGAACCATGCGCCTTGGCGACCACGTTGGTGATGCCGATGACTTCAAAGACAGCGCGCATGGCGCCGCCCGCGATGATGCCGGTGCCGTCGGGCGCAGGCTGAATCATCACTTCGGTCGCGCCGTGCTTGCCGGTCACGGTGTGATGCAAGGTGCCGCTTTTCAGGCTGACCTTGAACATCTTGCGACGGGCTTCTTCCATCGCCTTTTGCACGGCAACGGGCACTTCGCGGGACTTGCCCTTGCCCATGCCGACGCTACCGTCGCCGTCGCCCACCACGGTGAGCGCCGCGAAACCGAGAATCCGACCGCCCTTCACCACCTTGGTGACGCGATTGACGGAAACCATCTTTTCCCGCAAGCCGTCATCACGCTCCTCGGCTTGCTGGGGCTTTTTGTTGCTGCTATTCGGTTTAGCCATTTCTTTAACCTCGTCCTAAGCTCGTCCGTTGCCCGGAATCAGAATTTGAGACCGTTTTCACGGGCGGCTTCAGCCAGCGCCTGGACGCGGCCATGATACTGAAAACCGGAGCGGTCAAACGCCACGGTTTCAACGCCAGCAGCCTTGGCACGTTCGGCAATCAATTTGCCGACGACGCTTGCCGCAGCTTTATTGCCGCCATTGGAAGCATCTTTCTTGACATCCGCTTCCAGAGTGGAGGCGGCGGCAAGAACCTTGCTGCCACAGGCGCTGATGATTTGAGCGTAAATGTGGGAGTTCGTGCGATTAACGCACAAGCGCACAGCCTTAAGCTCGGCGATTTTGGCCCGGGATTTACGGGCACGGCGCAAACGCGCTTGTTTTTTGTCAAGCATAGCCACCCTTACTTCTTCTTGGTTTCCTTGAGAACAACCACTTCGTCGACATAGCGCACGCCCTTGCCCTTGTAGGGTTCGGGACTGCGATAGGCGCGAATCTCGGCGGCCACCTGGCCGACCTGTTGCTTGTCCATACCTTTGATGACAATTTCGGTTTGCGAGGGCGTTTCCACCTTCACGCCAGCGGGCATCTTGTGCGCCACCGGATGCGAAAAACCCAAGGTCAGGTTAACAGAGTCACCCTGAGCCTGGGCGCGATAGCCCACGCCGACCAGCGTCAGCTTCTTTTCAAAGCCTTTGCTGACACCAATCACCATATTGTTCAGATTGGCGCGCACAGTCCCCCACATGGCGGAAGCGTTTTCCACACCCGCGACACGTTCGCACAGGATGTTTTGACCTTCCACCTTGATGGCAACTGCGGGATGCGCCGCAATTTTCAAGGAACCCAGAGGCCCCTTGACGTTGATTTCCGCCGCGCTCGCCTTGACTTCAACGCCGGCGGGCAGGGGAATCGGATTCTTACCAACTCTGGACATGTTATCTCCTTACGCCACGACGCAGAGCACTTCACCGCCCACACGGGTAGCGCGCGCCTTGCGGTCAGTCATCACGCCCTTGGGCGTCGACACAATGGCAATCCCCAGACCATTCATGACCTTGGGAATATCCTCGGAACCCTTGTAAATCCGCAGACCGGGCTTGGAAACGCGGTCAATGCGTTCAATGACCGGACGTCCTGCGTAATACTTCAGGGCAATTTCCAGAGTTGCCTTGTTGCCGACTTCTGCCTTGACGGCATAGTCTTCAACATAACCCTCTTCTTTCAACACAGCGGCAATCGCCGCCTTGAGTTTGGAAGCGGGCATCGCCACAACGGCTTTTTCCGCCATCTGGGCATTGCGGATGCGGGTCAGCATGTCCGCGATCGGATCGCTCATCGCCATATTTCAATTCTCCTTGGCTTACCAGCTTGCCTTGACAACACCCGGAATCTGACCTTCAAAGGCCAATTCGCGGATCTTGTTCCGGCACATGCCGAACTTGCGGAACACGCCACGGGGACGCCCCGTGAGCTGACAACGATTACGCAGCCGGGAAGGGCTGGCGTTACGGGGAAGCTGCTGAAATTTCAGCCGCGCTTCATAACGTTCGGCGTCGGAAAGACTGGCATCATTAATGACCGCCAACAGCGCCGCGCGCTTTTTCGCGTATTGAGCGACCGCAGCGCGGCGCTTTTCTTCGCGGTTAATCAGGGCAAGTTTCGCCATGTCTGCCTCAACTCTTGAAAGGAAATTTGAAAGCGCCGAGCAGTGCCTTGCACTCCTCATCCGTTTTCGCGGTGGTCGTGATGCTGATATTCATCCCGCGAAGCGCGTCGACCTTGTCGTACTCGATTTCCGGGAAAATAATCTGCTCTTTCACACCCATATTGTAATTGCCGCGACCATCGAAGCCCTTGCCCGCCACACCGCGAAAATCGCGGACGCGGGGCAATGCCACGCTGACCAGACGGTCGAGAAATTCGTACATGCGCGGACCGCGCAACGTCACCATGCAACCAATCGGATACCCATCACGAATCTTGAAACCGGCGATGGATTTACGCGCCTTGGTCACCACGGGTTTTTGACCGGCGATTTTCAGCATGTCGCCGACGGCGTTTTCCAACACCTTTTTATCCGCAACCGCTTCGCCCACGCCCATATTCAGCGTGACCTTGGTGATACGCGGCACTTCCATGACGGATTTGTAGTTAAAGCGGCTTTTCAGCGCTGGCACTACATCCTTTTTGTACTGTTCAAACAAGCGAGCCATGTTGTCGTTTTCCTTACGCGTTCACGAGTTCGCCGTTCGACTTGAACACGCGAACCTTGCGACCATCTTCCAGCACCTTGATGCCAACCCGGTCAGCCTTGGACGTGGCGGGATTGAAAATCGCCACATTGGAAACATGAATGGGCATCAGCTTATCAATGATGCCCCCCTGTTCACCCTTCATCGGATTGGGACGCACATGCTTTTTGGCGACGTTGATGCCGTCGACCACAACACGCTCGGCATCCACGCGCAGATTCACCTTGCCGCGTTTGCCCTTGTCCTTACCGGCGATGACGATAACCTCGTCGCCTTTACGAATCTTTTCCATGCGAGTTCCTTAAAGCACTTCCGGCGCAAGCGACACGATCTTCATGTAACGCTCGGTACGCAACTCGCGCGTAACCGGCCCGAAGATGCGGGTGCCGATCGGCTCCAGCTTGTTGTTGAGCAACACAGCGGCGTTGCTGTCGAATTTCACCAGGGAACCATCGGGACGACGCACACCCTTGGCGGTACGCACCACCACGGCGTTATAGACATCGCCCTTTTTGACGCGACCACGCGGCGCGGCATCCTTGATGCTGACCTTGATCACATCGCCGATGTTCGCATAGCGCCGACGGGAGCCGCCCAGCACCTTGATACACATCACCGAACGCGCGCCCGTATTGTCGGCGACGTCCAGAACCGTTTGCATCTGAATCATTTTTCACTCCAACTTATCCCGCCCCGAAAGGCGGACAGTCTTGGATCCCGTAAGGGAGAGATTAATCTGACCCGCAACCCGGCAGGGCGGCGAGAAATAAAGAGCGCGGATTCTGACAGGGTTGGGAAGGGTTGTCAACGGTTTTGACCATGATTTTCGCAATACGTGTTGCGGATATGCCCGCCGCCCGTTTGGGGCAGGTTCTCCGAAACCGCCGCCGTAACGTCCGGCGCGTTCGGAGAAGCTGCCTGACTACATTTGCACATATCGGTACGAAATCCTCGCGTTTACGCTAGAATTGCGTCTATTTTTCAAAATTTTCCCGGAAAGGTTTTGTGGTCATGATTATTCTGAAAAGCACGCGCGACGCCCTGCTTTCTCCCTTGCAGGCGGTTTCCGGCATCGTGGAACGTCGTCACACGCTGCCCATTCTCTCCAATGTTTTGCTGGAAAAGAAGGGGGATGCCCTCACGCTTCTGGCGACTGACATCGAAATCCAGATTACGACCAGAAACCAGAATGTGGGCGGCGAAGGTGACGGCACGGTCACGGTGGCGGCGAAGAAATTGCAGGATATTCTGCGCTCCCTGCCCGAATCCGCCGAAATCGTGCTTGACCTTGAAGACAAGCGTCTGCTGGTCAAGGCGGGGCGCAGCCGGTTCAACCTGCAAACCCTGCCCGCCGACGATTTTCCGCGCATGATGATTGCCGAAGGTGAGGAAAAAACGCTGACGGTAACGCAGAAGGATTTTCGCTTTTTGATTGGCAAGACGCAGTACGCGATGGCGTCGCAGGATGTGCGTTACTACCTGAACGGGTTGATGTTGATGGTCGATGGTCAGGAGTTGCGCTGCGTGGCGACGGACAGTCACCGACTGGCGTATAACAGTATGGCGGTTGAAGCCGACTTGCCGCGTCAGGAGATGATTCTGCCGAGGAAGACGGTGCTGGAACTGAACCGGCTGCTCACCGACAGCGACGACGCGCTGAAAATCAGCGTGGGCGGCAACCAGATTCGCTTCGAGTTTGGCGATACGGTGCTGGTTTCCAAGTTGATTGATGGCAAGTTTCCCGATTATGAACGGGTGATTCCCGCCGAGTTGGTGAATCATATGATCGCCAATCGTCAGACCTTGCATTCCGCCATGTCGCGGGTGGCGATTTTGACCAACGACAAGTTCCACGGCGTGCGGGTCATTCTCGACAACAACACGCTGAAAATCATCGCTGCCAACGCGGAGCAGGAAGAGGCGCAGGAAGAAATCGAGGTCAAATACGACGGCGCGCCGCTGGATGTGGGGTTCAATGTGACCTATCTGCTGGATGTGTTCAACAATCTGACGGGTGAGGAAATCGGCTGGAGTTTCAACGACGCGAATTCCAGCGCCCTGATTACCGTGCCCGGCAACGAGCGTTTCAAATATGTGGTGATGCCGATGCGGATTTGACCCCGCATTTGATTTACGCATTTAACCCATTTGCCTGCCTGACCTGTACGACAACCGGAAAAATCCATGAACGAAGCTTTGCAAAACCCGAAACAAGCCTCTGATTACGACGAAGACAGTATCCAGCAACTCGAAGGGCTGGAGGCGGTCAGAAAGCGTCCCGGCATGTACATCGGCGACACGTCCGACGGCACCGGCCTGCATCATATGGTGTTCGAGGTGGTGGATAACGCCATCGACGAGGCGCTGGCGGGGCATTGCGATGACATCGTGGTCACGATTCACGGCGATAATTCCATTTCCGTGACGGACAACGGGCGCGGGATTCCGACCGGCGTCAAGTTCGACGACAAGCACGAACCCAGGCGCAGCGCGGCGGAAATCGTGATGTGCGTGTTACACGCGGGCGGCAAGTTCAACCAGAATTCCTACAAGGTTTCCGGCGGGCTGCACGGCGTCGGCGTGTCGTGCGTGAACGCGCTTTCCCGCTGGTTGCGGCTCATCATCCGCCGTGACAACAAGCGGTATGAGCTGGAATTCCAGCGCGGACATGTCCCCAATCGGGTGATTGAAATCCAGAACGGCGTCGAAGTGTCGCCCATGAGGGTCGTCGGCGACAGCCAGAGTACCGGCACGGAAGTGCATTTCATGGCGGATGAGGAAATTTTCGGCGCCATCGAATTCCATTACGACATCCTCGCCCGCAGGTTGCGCGAACTCTCCTTCCTGAACAACGGCGTCAAGATTCGTCTGGTCGACCAGCGCACCGGCAAGGAAGAAAACTTCGCCTTCTCCGGCGGCGTGCAGGGGTTTGTCGAATACATCAACCGCAACAAGAGCGTGTTGCATCCCAATGTCTTTTATTCCAGCGGCGAATCCACCGTGCCTACCGGCGACCACGATGGCGTCATCAGCGTGGAAGTGGCGATGCAGTGGAACGACAGCTATCAGGAACAGGTGCTCTGCTTCACCAACAACATTCCGCAGGCGGACGGCGGCACACACTTGACCGGCTTGCGCGCGGCGATGACCCGCGTCATCAACAAGTACATCGAAGTCAATGAAATCGCCAAGAAAGCAAAGGTGGAAATCACCGGCGACGACATGCGCGAAGGCTTGGCGTGTGTGCTTTCGGTGAAAATGCCTGACCCGAAATTCGCCAGCCAGACCAAGATGAAACTGGTGTCTTCCGAAGCGCGTCCGGCGGTGGAAGAAGTGGTCGCCGCCAAGCTCGCGGAATTCCTGCAAGAAAAACCCATCGACGCGAAAACCATCTGCGGCAAAATTGTCGAAGCCGCCCGCGCCCGCGACGCCGCCCGCCGCGCCCGCGAAATGACGCGCCGCAAAAGTATTCTCGACGGCGGCGGTTTGCCCGGCAAACTCGCCGACTGTCAGGAAAAAAATCCGGCGCTCTGCGAACTGTATCTGGTCGAGGGCGATTCCGCCGGCGGCTCTGCCAAGCAGGGGCGCGACCGCAAATTCCAGGCGATTCTGCCTTTGAAGGGCAAAATCCTGAATGTGGAAAAAGCCCGCTTCGACAAAATGCTCTCCTCGCAGGAAGTCGTCACCCTGATTACCGCTCTGGGCACGGGCATCGGCAAGGATGAATACAAGCCGGAAAAACTGCGCTATCACCGCATCATCATCATGACCGATGCCGACGTGGACGGCGCGCACATCCGCACCCTGCTGCTCACCTTCTTCTACCGGCAAATGCCGGAACTGGTGGAAGGCGGTCACATCTACATCGCCCAACCGCCGCTGTACCGCGTCAAACACGGCAAGACCGAGCGTTATTTGAAGGACGACCACGAATACAACCAATTCCTGCTGCAAATGGCGATGCAGGAATCCAGCCTCATCACCAGCGCCGACGCCACCCCGATTACCGGCACGGCGCTGGAAGAACTCGCCCGTTCATGGCTGCTGGCGCAAGCGGTAGTCGAACGTTTGGGACACTACATCAACGCCGAAGTGCTACGCGCCATCGTGTCACACAAGCTCACCCTCTCTCTGGCTGACGAAGCGGCGGCGCGCGCCAGCGCCGAAAAAATCGCTAGTAGCGTCCGCCCCGGCATCCACATTTCCGCCGACTACGACACCAGCACGGAAAACTGGCGTCTGCGTACCCAGCGCACGCATCACGGTAACATCAAGGTCGGCTTCATCGACACGGAATTCCTGCGTTCCGGCGATTACGCCCAGCTCCTCAAGACCGCCGAACTGCTCGAAGGCTTGTTCGACGCCGAACGTACTGGCGCGGTCATTCAGCGCGGCGAGAAAAAATGCGCGGTCAAAAACTTCTCCGAAGTCATGCGCTGGCTGATGAGCGAAGTCGAGCGCGGCATCACCAAGCAGCGTTACAAAGGCTTGGGCGAAATGAACCCCGAACAACTCTGGGACACCACCATGGACCCGCAAGTTCGCCGCCTGTTGCGCGTAGACATCGAAGACGCCATCAGCGCCGACGCCGTATTCACCACCCTGATGGGCGAACTCGTCGAACCGCGCCGCGATTTCATTGAATCGAACGCGCTGTACGCAAGGAATATTGACGTTTGATTGAGTGGCGTTGTAGCCAAAAATGAGCGACGGGTTTGAAGACCTCAGGCTACTGACAAAGTTGCACAGAGCGTTTTTTGAGTGAAGGTTTTCCTGGGAACGCCAGCGTCCACGCTGGCAGCGGTGTTTGCGCGGCAATCCGCGCTCAAAGTCGGCGTTCCCGGAAAGCGACTTCGGAGGTTTGTCAGTACCCTGCGGCGCGCTCTTCGATTCCGCCCTACCCCGACGAAATGCCCTGGCTAACCTGGCAAATGAGCGCCGCTCATCTCTGGAATCAGGTGACAGGTGAGAGACAGGTAGGGCGCGTTCTCCGAACGCGCCGCAGGCTGCTGACAAAGTTGCACAGCGCGTTTTTTTGAGTGAAGGTTTTCCTGGGAACGCCAGCGTCCACGCTGGCAGCGGTGTTTGTGCG
>JAITSU010000043.1 GCA_031287525.1 Zoogloeaceae bacterium
GACCTGCGCGAGGGCATCCCTGAGGACAAAGCCCCCGGGCGGCTCACTACCCCCGAACAACTGGCCGCCCGCGCCGCCCATTTGAGCACGGGATTCATCTTGGATTTCCCGCGCGGTGGGGTTTATGTGGACGGTCGTTATCATCACCCCGCCTCCCCTCCGGCGGGCACCAATACCTCCATGATGGATTTCATCGCCCTCTTCCCCAACCCGCGCGCGGCCGGGTTCATTTCCAACCTGTTGTCCCAAAGTCTGCCCGGCCTGACCCTGGATGCCCAAATGTTCGCCACAACGGGCGCTGCCCAGGCCTTTTTCCAGGTCACTCAGACGGATCCCGTGTTTACGGATGGAAGAGTAAAGATCATCCAGGATTTTCGGGTGGACACCTTGGACGCGGCCGCCGGCCGTTACCGTCTTTCCGCCCAGTTCCACAAAATCGCCGCCGAGGATGAGGCCGAGGTGGATCGCTTCATGTCGGAAACCACGCTGGAAGTGACCTTGAGCGACCCACCCACAGTGGACAGCGCCAGGATCGATTTTCTCCTGCGCGGGCGTGAACCCGGTCCCGGCGAAACGGCCTGAGTCAGGACATGAAAAACCATCTTGCCTGCGCCGGCTTTGCCATGAGTCGGCGGCAGGAAAAATCAGGCGATAAAATATCTCCCAATCCATCCACGGAGCAGTTTCACAAGGCGCGACCATGCGCGTGACCGAGGCGGCGGCCTCAGCCATAGGTGAGCATACCGTGCGATTGGGCGATCAGATTCCGATGCGCCTGGACTTCGCGTCCCGAAAGTAAAAACCGAAGGTGAAGCGGGAAAAATCAACATTTTGTCAAGAAAGGCGAAGATGACGGCTCTGAATTTTCTTCGGCGGTGTTGCGATGGCAAGCATTCGCCCCCCTTGCCGCCTCCGGACGCAGAGGGGCTTTCACGACTGGCGCTTAATCAGCAATTGTTGTTGCATGTGCTCGCCAATCCCAATGCCCTGCCACCTGAGCAGGACGATATTTTCGTCTACGCGGCCTTGGCTGGAATTTCAGGCAGCGCGGCGGAAGTGCGGGAGGCCGTGTTCTGGCAATTGGGGGCGTGGAATTTACCGGGCGGCTCGCCTGCGGGTATTCGTCTGGGGGTTGAGCGCAGTTCCGGTCTGGTGTGGCAGAGCTTGCGCCTTGGTCTCGACCTGCTCGATGAATCGCGCTTTTTCTCGGCGCTGCAACGCTTCATCGCCACGGCGTTGACGCGACAGGCGGCGCTCCAGGAAATTCTTTTAAGTCCAGTGTTCTTGCAAAACGAAACGCCGTTTCAGGATGAGGGGATGCTGATTCTCCGAAATGGCGGAGTGCGTGTTTAAGTTTGACGGACAAAATAAGACAACATAAGGGAGAAAAATGATGGGAATAGGCGAAATTTCTCAGCGGACGCTTGCATTGGAACCGACACAGGCGCAAGCAACGAAAAGCGCGAACGCGCCTTCTGGACTGACGCAACTGCCGGGCGGCAATCCTGAAGCTGTTTTGTCGTCTGCCGAAGCTTTGCAGCGCACACAGGCGCTGGAAGTGTCCGCCGACGCGCAGGATATTGAAGCGGCGCAAGTACGCGCCTTGATTCCGGCTGGCGTCAGTCGCCAGATTGCCAACCTTGCGCGCGCGGAAAATTTAACGCCGCAATCGGCGCAAGCGGGTTTATCCCGTCTCTATGCCGCGCATCAGGATGTCTCCGTGCATCGGGCGCTGGATCAGGCCGCCCCCGCCATTCTGGGCAAGTCTCTTGTTCCGGCGCAAAGCGTGGAAGCGCTGCTTAAAGAATTCAGGCTGGCAGGTGAGGCGCGCGAAGTCCTGGGTGGCTTGCTCGCCGAACAAATCGAGCATCTCGTCAATGCGAGCAGCACAGACGATATCCGGCAGGCGCTTGCCGAACTGCGCGGCACGGAAGAAATCCTGCAAACTTCTGGATTGTTGGATGAGTCCGGACAAAACCTGTTTGCAGATATCCGGGCGGCGGGTGATAACAAACAGCAGAGAATCGAGGCGCTGCAAGCGAACGCCAGCGCGGAAGTTGCGCGACAAAAGACGGGCGAAGTTTCCGAAAAAATGGCGGCGATACCGGAAGCACGGGGAAGCGTTCTGGCGCGATCGCTGGGCATGAGCGTTTTGCGTCGCGCCGAAAAAACGCAGGAAACCGCCCTGAATCATGCACAGGCGCAGCTTGCCGGAACGCAAAAACGACTGGATCGGATTGCCAGCAGCAAGACAAGCAACACGACCCTGCAAGGCATCGTCATCCATCTGGAGGCGGGGGATACCGCCTCGCTGGAAAAATGTCGGCAGTTTTCCGCCGAAAAAAAAGCCTCGCTGGAAAAAGAAATTACCGCGCTAGAGGCAAAACCCGGTGCGCCCACCGAATTTCAGAGATCGCTTAAAACCCTTAAAAATCAGGTTGAAAGACTGTTGAGCAAAGAAGACGCTGCCGCGATCCAGACACAAATAGAGCGGACAGAACAACAGGCGCATGAAGGCTTTAAGGTGGCGATGATCGAACGGCGGGGGGCGCAGGCGGGGGCAGTTCTGACAGCGTTATTGACACCGGCGGGCTTTAACGAGCGTCTTGAAACTTCGCTTACGGAAAAGCTCACGACACCGGAGATTGAAACCCTGGCTAAGGCGCTGTCGCCAGAAGCTTCAAGCGCGGATCAAGCCGCCGGACGGGATATTCTGGATCGCGCGCTGGCGGATGATCCGGTGGCAAGCGATGTTTTGCTCGCCATCAAGCTTGACGCGCTGACCCCGAACGAAGAGACGGCGGCGGTGACACGAGCGCACGCTAAAACCGCAGCCTTTGCAGAAGTGGCTGCCCTGATCACGCGGGCAGACCCGTCGCATCCGATGCAAGCGCAGGAGGTGACCGCCGAAAAACTGGACGAATGGCTTTTCGCGCTGGCAGAAGGCACGGGTAAAAATACCCTGGGCGGGGCGGATTTGCTGCTCATCAATGCCCGTTTTGCCGCCTATGTGGAAAGCCACCCGGAAGCCGCCGGAAAAAATCCGGCGACGATAGCGGATTTTCGCGCGCTGCTGCCCGCTTTCTACCGTGAGAACGCATATCTGGAGAACATTCTCGGGAAAGGGCTGGTCGCTTCCGCGCAAGCGAAAAACGTTATGGCGAGCGTGGAGACGAAGGCCTTCGATTCCAGTCGGATGCGTAGCGTCCTGGCGGCAAGCGACCCCGAAGCCGACGCCAGACGCGCCCTTAGTGCGAGCAACACCTGTGCGCGACTGCTGACGGGCTTGAACCTGACCGATCTTGATACCCCGGGGCAAAATCCGGCGGAGGTCAGGAAGATGCGCACAGAGCTTGTTAAAACCTTCGTGGCGCGCAAACATTCAGAGTTGACGCAGCAGGAAGTCTCCAGCAAAACGACGGCTACGGCGGCTTCTGTCAATGAACTCGCCCAGGCTTCCCCGATGGAACGGGCGCTGCGTAAGGCGCGCGGCTTGGATACAAAGGCTGCAATCAAGGGCGAAACGCTGGCGGTCACGCTCCATGCCACCCAGCGCCTGTTGGCAAAAGATTTGTCTGACCTTAACGTCGGGCAACTCCAGCGCCTGGGGCTTGATGCGCATAACTGCAAAGACATAGACACGCTGCAAAACCTGATCGCCAGTACCGACTGGCGAAATCAGCCCCTGGATTACGAGCATGGCATGTTGCTGTCGACTTTTTTGCAGGCGCAGCAGGGGCTGGATATGGCGACGCCCGAAGGTAAAGCGGCGCTGAAGGGGTTGATGAATCGGCTCGGCATTCCGGACGACAGACAGGGGATCGTCGAACTGCTGACCCAGAATGAGGCGGCGCGTCGTGAGCACTTAAGTAAGCTGGCATTGTTTCAAGAAAGCTTCTTCAAAGAGAAGCAAATCCAGATGGACAAGATGTTATCCAGCGCAATGGGAAAGAGTGACGCCGACGGCGAAGCTTTGAAGAAGGCCGTAAAAGGCTATATAGATTCAAAAGATGATGAGTTCCGAAAAACGATTTTGAGCCTGTTGAAAAAAGAAGTGCCCACTGTGGGTGATCGTCTGGAGGTTGCCGATCTGATTCTGGCGAAAAAAGAACATGCGACGCGCTTCAATACCAAAGCCATAGAAAACGCAAAGGACAAGGCAAAGATCGTAAAAGGGAGCGCGGTCGACCAAGCCATTGTTCGGGATAAAACGGGCTTGCTCAATCAAGGCAGCAAGGTCGCGGTGGCAGAACATCAGGCGCAAAAAGACCTGGCAGACGAGCTGATTGCTTTTTCGTCGGGCGCTACAGTTTCTGTTTCTGCAAAACAAGCCATGTCGGTGGGTATGCTGACGCAAATGGCGGCGCTGGGGGCTTTTGAAACATGGGCAGAGCGCCAGACGGGCGACAAAAGCCTGAAAGCGTTTGAAGCGGCCTGTCAGAATGAACTGAGGGCGCAAGGGGGGGCGGTCACAGAAACGGCGCTTTTCAAAAACATCAGCGCCAGTTTGCAAAAATTTGGATTGACCGGAAGTGCCGCCGATGCGTTTGCGCTTTCCTATATTTTTGTGGGCGACCGGGCGGGCGATAAAAACGGGGGCGGTTTGACGCACTTGATGGAAGGCGCAATGAAACTCGCCAATGGGCTGGATTTCGTGCACAGGCATTTGAGCATTCGCCGTGAAGTGCCCGAAGCCATCGTCCGCATGGAGGAAGTCGGGCGTCAGGAAGCGGCGGCGCGCTCTATTCTGGCGGACATGAAGCAGGGCGAAGCGCTGGAATTATCCGACCAGATGAGCGTTACCTTGAAAGGCCGTATTCCCGTGAACGGGGTCACGATAGCGGTGGCGCTTTCGGCAGGTGCAGAAGACAAGCTTAAAATTTTCCGCGACGAAAATGGTCGCGCTTCGCTCCTGATTGGCAAACAGTATGAAGCGGGAATCGGCGCGTCGGCCAGTGTGTGCAACGAGTTAATCGAGGTGGGCGTACAACTTGAAGGGCAGGTCGGCAAAGGAGTGGCGCTGACGTTTGCATCCGACGAAGCCTGCGCGCAATTTGTTGCCAGACTCGTTAATGGTCAGGCAAGCCGCGCTGACCTTGTGAGTTGCGTGAGCATTGAAACCCTGTGGGACGCTGGCGCGGGCGTGGGGGTGGGCATTGAAGTCGATGTGGGCAAAGCCATTGGCGCCAGCGTGGTAAATTTGAGCGCGGAGGCTTCGGTGGGCGCGAAGTTTTCGCATGAAACAAGCGTTGGTCTGCAAGGGAAAACGGTGACTTCTACGACGACGCTTTCGATGAAACTTGGCGCAGAGGCGGGCATCGACAAGGATGTCGTAAAAGAGAAATTGGGCGTCGAAAAAGAAAAAAACCGCGGAATAATGGAAAGCCTGCAAGAAATCCTGAAAGAAGCATCGACGGGTGTTAATGGCGAAGTCGACAAAAAAGGACTCACCGCTTCAGCCTCTGTGGAATTGACGGAAACGGTGGAAAACAAGGTGCTGACTGACCACGCGGGTCGCCATGTGAAACAGGCAAGCGCTTCATGTTCGACGAAGGCGGCTTCGGCTGCGGTAGTGTCGAACTATCTGGCAGCGCACGGGGTGGATCAGTCCGTGCGAAATGACATCACCCATTACATGGAAAGTCATGACCTGGAAGATGTGCTCGTCAGCTGTGAATATGCGCTGCCTGCCGATGAACTTCAGGGGCGTGCGTTCAACGAAGCGATGGTCGCCGTTAATGACGCCAGTCGCTACCGGATGGAAAAAATCACCTTGAGCTTTGCAAAGGGTGATATGCAGCAGAGCGGCATCAGTACAGGCGTGTTCAGCCTTCAGGCCAATGCCTTGGGGCAGAAAACGGTTGAGTTCAGAATATGACTTTCAGGAGAAATTGATGAGTACGATTGAAAGCACACGGGACGCGCCACCGGCTCGCCCGACAGAGACACGCGCTTCGCCCGCAGCGTCTTCCATACCGCCCCCCGCTGCGGCGCAGAGCCAGTTCAGTCAGTTGCTCAACCGAAAAGAAGGCGGAAGCGCGCCTTCTGATCAATCGGGAGAGGAAGCGAGTTCGGATAAAGATCCGGCGCGGCGAGAGAAAGATCGCCATGAGGGTGATCTTTCTTCTTTGATGAGCCATCTTTTTAACGAGCGCATGGGGCATTCGCCCGCAGCACGGGAACAGGCGCTTGCCGCCAACGTGGAGGCGTCTTTTGACATCGACAAGCTGCAAGACACCGTGGATCAACTGCTACGGCAGATTCTGGTTTCTCATCCCGATCAGGCGGGAGATCGGGAAGTGCGGCTCGTCCTTCAGGACAGCCTGTTGCCCGGGACGGAAGTCCGCCTCTCCAGAGGCGCGGATGGCTTGTTGAGCGTGCGTTTGCTCACCGGGCACGACCATGCGTTTCAAACGCTGGTCGCCGCGCAGTCGGCATTAAAAGAGCGGCTGACCGCCCATGAGCAGCGCGAAGTGCGGGTGGAGGTCACGCAGGAAGGTCAGAACCCGGACAATGCCTCCGACCGTCGTTCCGCTACCTATACCGGCTATCACGGAGAAGACGGCGAAGCGCCCGCATCGGAGTGAGCGGTTACGGATGCCAGGACAGGAGACGACCATGTGTGCGAGCGCCGCCGAACTTGAACAGACCCTGGATGATGATGTGCAACGTCTTGCGCCGCGAAATTGAAAACCCTTCTCCCATCCGCCTTGCGGGGAGTGGTCAGGAGAAGCTCCCCGGAAGTAATTTTGTAGCGCATGTCTTTGTTTCTGGATGATAAGATGCGTGAATGCCCATGAGTAATCGCTCCTCAAACGTAAAAAACCGCGCCGCGCCGCTTCCTTACGCGCCTCCGGTGCTTTTGCCGGGATTGGCGGGTCTCTGCTCGACGTTTGCTTCGCGAGCCTTGCTGCGGGAAGGCTCGCTGCGTTTTGTCTATGAACCTGTGTCGGCAGCCCCCGCTGCCGCTTTCGGGGTGGAGGCTGGCGGTTTTCTGTTCGGACTGGAATTTGCCACGCTGGATTTTCTTGCCGCCCACGAAGCGCTGGAGGGGGCGGATATTTCGCGTCTGCCGGAAGCCGTGCGTCTGGCCGCCCTTGAAATGGTTTTGCAGCCTTTTCAGGAGGCGCTCGAAACGGCGTTCAATACAACGCTGATGCCGCTTGCGAGCGGACAAGCGCCCACAGACTGGCTTAATCCGCCGTTTCACTTTATTTTTGATTTTACGCACGCGGATGGGCGAAAATGGGCGGTCGGGTTTTGTTTACGGATCGCTTCCGAAGAGGGGGCGCGCTGGCTGGCAGATCGGGTGCAAGCCGCCCTGCCGCAAGTCTGGCGCAACCCTGCAAGGGGAAGCTGGCCGATAGCGACGACCTTGCTGGCGGGCGCGATGCGTGTACCGCTTGGCGTGTTGAACGATCTGGCGATTGCCGATATTTTGTTGCCGCCGAAATACCCTGCGAGCAAGGGGCAATTATTTCTGGCGATCAGCGGGGACGAGGTTTTTCGTCTGTCGCTGTCCGGGCAAAACGCGACGGTCGTGGATAGAACCCGTCTTTTTTTTGATGGAAGGAACCATTCTGTGAGTTCAGATGATAACAATCCACCCGCTACGGCAGCGGCTCCGGCAAAAGAGGAGGCGCTTGTCGATCACGCGGCGCTGGAAGTGACGATTCATTTTGAGCTGGAAAAAAAATTGCTGCCGCTCTCCGAGCTTGAATCGCTCTCTCCTGGAAAAACCTTTGCTTTGGGGGTAGACCCACGCGCTGCGGTAACGCTCACCTTGAACGGGCAGGCGCTGGCGCAAGGTCGCCTGGTTGACCTTGATGGTACGCTGGGTGTGCAGATTACCCGACTGAGCGATACGCCGCGCCATGACTGACCTCAGTCCGGTAAACCTCATTATCCTGCTGTCTTTGCTGGGTTTGTTGCCGTTTTTTCTGATGATGGTGACTTCCTACGTAAAAATCGTTGTTGTTTTTTCGTTGATAAAAAACGCGCTGGGTGTGCAGCAGGTACCGCCTGCCATGGTGTTAAACGGGCTGGCGATCGTCCTGACCATTTTTATCATGGGGCCGGTGGGGCTGGAGATGGGCGAGATTGTCGAATCCTCCGGCATCAATCTGGATGCCTCGTTGTCCAAACCCCAAGAGTTTTCCCATTTACTGACAACCGCCGCTCCGCCGCTCGAACGATTCTTGAAACGCAACACCGATGTCCGGGTGTCTACGGCGATGAAGAGCACCGCCAAGCGTTTATGGCCGCAGAAATATCACCATCTGCTCGATGACGATGGGTTTCTGCTCATGCTGCCCTCTTTCGTGTTGACCGAGCTGACCGAGGCATTTCAGATCGGTTTTTTGCTTTATCTGCCGTTTATTGTCATTGATCTCATCATCTCCAACATTCTTTTGGCTATGGGAATGATGATGGTGTCGCCCATGACGATTTCTCTGCCGTTCAAACTGCTGCTTTTTGTAACGCTGGACGGCTGGCTGAAAATCAGTCAGGGCTTGATGTATGGTTATGGTTGATCAGGGAGTGTAACAGTGCACAAAATCATTTTGCCCGCCAAACCGGAACATCTTTCCATCATCCACAGTTTTCTTGAAGACGGCGCGCCGGAGGCTTTTCGCGGACGGCTGAACAAAATCAAGATCGCGGTGGAAGAGATGTTGATGAACGTCTTTCACTATGCCTATAAACCGGAAATCAACGGTCAGGCGGAAGTCGGTTGTCGTCTCGTCTATCTGGATGGGCAGGCTTTTTTCCGCGTTGATATGCGCGACTGGGGGCGTCCCTATAATCCTTTTGCCGAAGCGCCGCTGCCTGATCTGCACGCCAGTCTCGAAGATCGGCACATTGGCGGCTTGGGGCTGCACATCGTCAAAAAGGTCGCCGCGCATTATTCCTATAGCCGTTGCATGGATACCAACGATGTGGAACTTTTCTTCGCGCCGGATTAAAGCGGGGCGCGTCTGCCTTGCCTGTGCTCTGTTTATGGGGCTTGGCGTCTCAAGCGTCCGGGCTGGCGAAGTTCTGGGCATCCGCGTCGAAACCATTGAAATCCGCCCCGAAGCCATCGACATGCGCGTTTCAGCGGGGGAGACAAAGGCGTCTCCTGCCCGCCCGTTCATCCATGAAAATCGTCTGGACGATCTGGATGTGTACGCGCTTTCTCCCGCCGCCATTCATTTACGTCTGCCGCTGGTAACAAAGTCTGTCGTGACCGTGTTCCAACAGCAGGAGGGCATAGCGTCGGCATGGCGTTTATCCGGCTGGGCGGATTTTATCGACAATGCCGCCCGCGAATTTGATGTTGATCCTGCCCTGATTGCCGCCGTGATCCAGACCGAATCCGCCTTTCAATCGCGTGCCATCTCTGGAAAAGGCGCGCAGGGTCTGATGCAGATCATGCCGGCTACGGGGCGAGAAATGGGTTTAATCAATCCGTTTGATCCAGCGGAGAATATTCGTGCGGGAACGCGCTACCTCAAAGCGCAACTGACAAATTTCGCCACCTTTGAAGAAGCGCTGGCCGCCTACAATGCAGGACCTGGCAATGTGCTGAAATATGGCGGTATTCCGCCTTTTGCCGAGACAAAAGATTTTGTGCGGCGGGTTGCCGAGCATTGGCAGGCGGCGCGCTTCCCTGCTGAAGAGCAAGCAGCGCCTTTTCGCGTGCGGAGGTAGATATGGCAGACATCGGCATCCATCAATCCGTCGTGGCGCAAAGCCAGACAGCAAGCGCGGTTCTGTCTGCGAGCGCCGCCAAGGAAGTCGGCAGTCTGGCAGGGTTTCAGATCAGTCTCGCCAACGATCCCTTGTCCACCCTTGCGGATTCCGCCGAGGAATTGACCTTTGGCGTGGATAACACCAAGGAACTGGCGCTAAAAGAGCGCAAACTCAAAGAGCGCGGCGGCAGTCTGATCGAGCGCGTCAAGCACTATCAGGAATTGATGGATCAATCCTGGAAGCAAAAAGACGCCAACTTGCTGCTGACTTTTCTGCGCAATAACCGTTCTGCCCAGACTGCGCTTGCCAGAGTAATGGAATGGGCGGGGGGCGACCCTTCGGAAGCCTGGGCTTTTCTGAAAAAAACAGCGGAAGACCTGCGAAAAGACGCGCCCGCCGCCGCCCTTTCCGCCATTGACGAAGCGATCGCGCAACTGGAGCAAAAAGAGGGATCGCGCCTTCGGGCAGGCATTCTGGGAACGCTGGAAGCGGCAACGTCCTCCACGTTTGGCGACGCGGCGGCAGAAGGCGCTGCCTATCAGCATGTCGCTTGCGATCTTTTCGACAAGCCTGAGGCGATGTTCGATTTCATCCTGGAAAAATACGGCATGGGGAATTTTGACGCCGGACTGGATTTTCTCTTGCGCGCGCTGGCGAGCGATCTGGCGATCGACGAACCCAGCCACGGCAAGGCGCATCTCGAAGCGGTGGGCGCGGGCTTAGGTCAGGCGCGGGTTTTGAATGGCGCCTATGCGCTGACCGGGCGCTTGCTTGACCGCTGGGAGCAGGTTCATGGCATCAAGGAGGCTACGCACACGCCGATGAGTCTCTTGAAAGAATTGCTGCGCTTGAAGCAGGATCGTTACATTTCTGCGGCGAGTCTCGAACCTTTGCTGGCGGCGGCCAAAGCGCCGGACATCGAGCGCGAAGTGCTTTTTGCCCAGGAACTGCTGGCGACTTCCCGCAGTCTCAGCCCGCTTTTTTTCGATGGGTTGGAAAATCGGATGAAGTTCATCGACGCGGTACAGGAAGCCGTCGACAAGGCGGTGCTACGTGAAGACGAGTGGCTGGCTTCGCAAGGCTGACCGAAACAGGAAAAACCAGAATGCCCTATCAAAAAATTGTGCAGGAATTCGGTAAACGGCTGGGAATCAGCCATTTTGAAGCCGATATCGCAGGTCCCGTCACCTTTGAGCTGCAAGACCTGGGCGCGCTCACGCTGGAATTGACGGCGGACGAGCGCGAACTGCTTCTGACCCTCTCCTTGCCGCTCTCATTTCACGACAGCGAAAAACTGCTGACGGCGTTAAAAATGTGCCACCCTGACCGCATCCGTCCGTTTCCGTTGGCGTGCGGGCTGCACCGCGAGGCTCTGCTGCTGGTCAGCAGGCGGTCTCTTGCGGGGTCAAGCGCCGCCGGGATTGAGAATCAGGCGATTTTTCTGCTGGATTGCGCGAAAGAACTGGGTATACAGTAAGCAAATGAGTGAGGACGAATAAATGAGTAACATCCGTAACATCATGAGTCCATCCCTGGGGGTGCAGGGCGTGCTTGATCCGGCGGTTCAGGGAGCGCATCTGCCCCAGGCCAGGTCGCTGGCGACTGATCTGACGCCGGAGACGGGGCTTGCCGATCTTTATCGCATGAGCAATCTGCAAAGTCAGCTCTTTGCCGCCTTGCAACCTAAAATTGGCGACGAAGCCCTGTTGCGGCCTGAGGTGATGCGAAAAAACCTGCAAGAGAGTTTTGCCAGTTTGAAGGATAACCGCGACCCGCACATCCGGCGCTTTGTGCGCGAAGACTTGAAGCCCTTGCTGGAAAACGAGCAGTTGCTCGCCGAATACGTCAACATGCTGGTGAGCGGGTGATGGCAGCAATTTTGCAAACGGAACAACTGCTGAGCCTCAGGGTGCTGGGCTTTTTGTATTTGCGTCTGGGCGCGTGGGATCGCGCCGCCCGTTTATTTCAGGCGCTGACGCGACTTTTCCCGGATGACATCGAGATCGCCAGAAGCCTTGCGGCGGCGGAACTGGAAGCGGGCAATGCGGAGCGGGCGCTGGCGCTCTTATCCGCCCCGCCGCTCAATATGCTGACTTCTGATCCGGCATCCTTGCTGCTGAAAGCGCGGGCGCACTGGCGGCTTTCGCAGAGCGAGGCGGCGTTTGCTGTGATGGATGAGTATCTTGCCAGTCTTGCGGCAAACGCCGCTGTTAATCCCGCTACCAACCCCGAACGTAAGGGCAAAGAAGCATGAATGCCGCGCTGTTAAATAATGCCAAACAAACGGTGGGGGTCATCACCCGCCATACCGATCTCGTGCTGGTGGCGCTGACGGTGGCGGTACTCACGCTGATGATCGTTCCGCTGCCGACGCCGATCATCGACACCCTGATCGGGGCTAATCTGGGCATTTCTTTCATCATGTTGATGATGAGCATGTATGTGCGCGGGCCGCTGCATTTTTCTTCTTTTCCCACCATGTTGCTGTTTACCACGCTCTTCCGCGTGGGGCTTAACATTGCGACAACCCGCCTGATTCTGTTGCAGGCCGATGCCGGAGAAATCATTTCCACCTTTGGCGAGTTTGCCATCGGCGGCAATTTCATTGTCGGCGCGGTGGTGTTCATCATCCTCACCATCATCCAGTTTCTGGTGATCGCCAAAGGCGCGGAGCGCGTCTCCGAAGTCGGCGCGCGTTTCACTCTGGACGCCATGCCCGGCAAGCAGATGTCCATAGATGCCGATTTGCGCGCCGGGGTCATCGACATGGAAGAAGCCCAGCGCCGCCGTCAGGAAGTCAGCCAGGAAAGCCAGATGTTCGGCGCGATGGACGGGGCGATGAAATTTGTCAAAGGCGACAGCATCGCAGGCTTGATTGTGGCGGTGGTCAACATCGTGGGCGGTACCGCCATCGGGGTCATGTTAAACGGCATGACGGCGGGCGAAGCCCTGCAACTTTACGGTGTGCTGACGATCGGCGACGGTCTTGTCTCGCAGATTCCTTCGTTGCTCGTCGCCATTTCTGCCGGTGTGCTGGTGACGCGCTCCGGCTCAAACAGCGGCAACGTCGGGGCGCAGATCGGCGAGCAGCTTTTCGCTCAGCCCAAGGCGCTGATGGTGGCTGCCACGCTGATCTTTCTGTTTGCGCTCATTCCGGGTTTTCCAAAAATCCAGCTTTTTTCACTGGCGTTCATCATCGGTGGCATAGGCTGGACACTCTCTTTTCTGCAAAACGTGAAGGAAGAGCCGGATTACAAAGACGAACTCACCAAGACGATTAAACCCGCCGTTGACGGTAAAACCAGTGCGCGTTCCGGCAGCGGGCAAAAAGAAGAATTTGCGCCGGTGGTGCCGATCATTCTGGATATTTCCCCCCAACTGCTCGAAAGCCTGGACTACGCGTCGCTGAACGAAGCGCTGGCGGCGCTGCGGCGGGCGCTTTATTTCGATCTTGGCGTGCCGTTTCCGGGGATCAACATCCGCCCCAATCCGAATCTCGCCGCCTTGTCTTACCACCTGTTGTTGAGTGAAATTCCCGTCGCGCGCGGTGAATTTGAAGCGGGCATGGTGATGGTGAGCGACATCGAAGAGAGTCTGCAAATGCTTCGCCTCGAATCCAGAAAGGGGCATTGCTTTTTGCCTGACACCCCTTCGCTGTGGTTGCCGGAAGACAAAATAACGTTGCTTGGCAAGGCGGGGATGAGCTACATGACGCATCCGCGTCTTCTGGCGTGGCATCTGTCGATGGTGCTCTCCCGCCACGCGCAGAGCTTCATCGGTTTGCAGGAGAGCAAATTTCTGCTCGACAAAATGGAAGAACGCGCCCCCGATCTGGTGCGGGAAGCCACGCGCCTTTTGCCGGTTCAGCGCATTTCCGACATTTTCCAGCGTCTGGTTTCAGAGCAGGTTTCCATCCGCGACCTGCGCGCCATTCTGGAAGCCGTGATCGAATGGGCGCCCAAAGAAAAAGACGTCATCATGCTGGTTGAAAATGTGCGCTCCGCCTTGAAGCGCCAGATCAGTTATCGCTATGCCAGCGGGCAGAACATTCTGCCGGCGCTCTTGCTCGACCCGCAATTTGAAGAAACCGTTCGCAAGTCCATCCGACAGACTTCGGTAGGCGCTTTTCTCGCCATGCCGCCTGAGGTGACGCAGCGTTTCATGGTTGCCTTGCGAACCGCGCTCGGTAAGCAACAGGACAGGCAGCATCGTCCGGTGCTCCTGGCGTCAATCGACATCCGCCGCTACCTGCGCCGCATGATTGAAGCGGAGCATTACGAACTCGCCGTACTCTCCTATCAGGAACTGACACCGGAAATCTCGGTACAGCCGGTAGACAAGATTTTGCTGTGAGCCAACAAGGAGCGCATATGGACTATTCCGTCATGGACTACGCCAAACAGGCCATGTATCTGGTGCTGATGCTGTCGATGCCGCCCATTGTGGTGGCATCGGTCGTAGGCTTGCTGCTGAGTCTTTTTCAGGCGATTACCCAGCTTCAGGAACAAACCTTGAGTTTTGGCGTCAAGTTGATTGCCGTCTGTATTACCCTGTTTTTGACCGCGAGCTGGTTCGGCGGAGAATTGCTGCGTTTCGGACAGGAGATTTTCGAGCGGTTTTACCTGATTCTGTAAGTCATGAATCTCATCGAACTTCTACGCGAACTTGGGCTTGAGCATCATCTACAGATTGCCCTGTTGGGCTTGCCGCGAATTTCGGTGTTCCTTGCGTTTACCCCTTTTCTGGGCGGTTCGAGCGTTCTCACCGGACAAATGAAAGTGCCCATCATCGCGGCGCTTTACTTTTTCATTCATCCTGTTTTGCTTGGGCAACTGGAAGAGGGGGCGGCGATTTTTAATCACGGCATGTTCTATACCACCGCGATCATTGTCAAAGAGAGTTTTCTGGGCTTTTTGATTGCCTATCTTTCCAGCATTATTTTCTGGGCGGCGCAAAGTGCGGGCTTCGTGATGGACAATCAGCGCGGCGCGAGTCAGTCCTCCGTCTCCGACCCGCTGGCGGGAGAAGAAACCAGTCCTCTGGGGTCTTTCTTTTTTCAAAGTCTCGTTTATCTGTTTTTTGCCAGCGGCGCGTTTCTGGCCTTTCTCTCGCTTGTTTTTCAGACTTACGTCTTGTGGCCGGTCGACCGCTGGCTGTTTTCCATCAACAATCCGCAGTTGCCGATTTTCATCGCCGGCATGGTTTCCTGGCTGATGAGCAAAATGCTGCTGTTGGCGGGCGCGGTGTTGATTGCTTCGCTACTGGTCGATTTCGCCCTGGGGCTAATCAATCGTTTTGCTTCGCAGTTGAATGTTTATATTCTGTCGATGCCGATCAAAAGCGGACTCGCCATCCTGATTGTGCTGGCGCTTTTCCCCTTGTTTGTCGGCAGTGCGCCCGGGTTGTTTGAAGACATGACGAACGCCATTTTGTCGTTGCAACCGATGCTGTCGCGGTGAAAGCATGAGCGAAAAAACCGAACAGCCCACCGCCAAACGCCTGCGCGATGCCCGCGAAAAAGGGCAGATTGCGCGCAGTCAGGAAATTCCCTCGGCCGCCGTCGTGCTGGCGCTGATCGCCTATCTGAGCTTGCGCGCGCCGGATATTTTCCGCCAGATTTCAGATGTCACCCTGCTGTCTTTCAGCGTTGTGGGGCTGCCCTGGGAAATCGGCATCACCCGTTTGACCACGGCGCTACTGTACATGGCGTTTGACATTCTGGCACCGCTGGTGTTGCTCGTCATTGCCGCCTCTCTGGCTTCCAATCTTGCCCAGATTGGCTTTCTGTTTTCGATGAAAGCGGCCATGCCGAAGCTGGAAAACATCAGTCCGAAAAAATGGTTCAAGAAGGTCTTTTCCAAAAAAGGTCTGTTTGAACTCGTAAAAAACCTCCTTAAAATTATCGTGCTGGGGCTGGTGGTGTGGCGGGTGCTGATCTTGCACTGGCGCGATCTGTTCAAAATTCAGGCGAGCGACGTGCGCCAGATGTGGAGCGTGCTGGGGGGTACGATGTGGGATCTGTCCATTCATGCCATTGCGGCGTTCGCGATTCTCGCCGTCCTTGATTATTTCTGGGAACGCTTCCAGTACATCAAGCAGAACATGATGAGCAAGGACGAAGTGAAGCGCGAATATAAAGAAATGGAAGGCGACCCGAACATCAAGGGACGGCGTAAGCAATTGCATCAGGAAATGATCTCGCAGAGCGCCCTGGATAATGTGCGCCGCGCCAAGGTGCTGGTGACGAATCCAACACACTACGCCGTGGCGCTCGATTACGAAGAAGGCAGAACGCCGCTGCCCGTTATTCTGGCGAAGGGAGAGGGCTTGCTGGCACAGCGCATGATTGCGGTGGCGAAACAGGAAGGCATTCCGATCATGCAGCAGGCGCCGCTGGCGCGCGCGCTCTATCAAGACGGCACAGAAAACGCCTATATTCCCCAGGATTTGCTGGGACCGGTGGCAGAAGTCTTGCGCTGGCTGAAAACCCTGCAAGCCTGATGGCGATATACTGCACAAAAGACAGTGACCCAAACCATGATGAACCGATCCCTGCGTAGCAAGATTTTTTTACTTTTAAGCGCCAGCTTACTGGTTGTCGCCGTTTTTATTGTCTTCATCAGCCGCTATGAGGTGACGAAGGCGCTCTCCGATGCCGAGCATCACGCGATGGAAAACGCCGCCAATCTGGCGGCACGTAGCCTTGCGGCAAGCTGGAATGCCTGGCTGGACGACAAGATACTCATGGTGCGAAACGAGCGCGCCTATCTCATGGAAACCGGCGATCTGATTTTCTCTGCCCTGCTGCGTGACGATGGCGGGCACAGGGGCGCGAGTGACGACCAGGCGCGGGCGCAGCGCCTGGGGGCTGGCTGGATCAATCAGCTCGCGGACGACCCGCTACAGCATTTTTTTGCATACGACGCCCAGTTCAAAATTCGGGCGAGCAGCCATGCGGACTGGATCGGCAAGGATATTTCCGCGCTCAAGGATTTCAAAGGTCAGCCGCTCGCCCAGTCCATGTATGACGAGAGCCGCCGTTTCAAATATGGCTTTGCCATGTATCGCGCAGGGGAGAAAATCGACGAACCCGTTCGTATGCATTACGGCTATTTTGCCTATTTCAAGGATTGGGATTGGGTCATTGTCATTGCCAAGGATGCGCGAGGTTTTGCCGAACAAATCGCCGCGCAGAATATACGGATGGAAAACGAATTGCAGGAAAGCCTGGGTTCGATGCGTCTGGCACGTTCCGGCTTCATGTTCGCCGTTGCCGACGACGGGCATTTTGTCACCCCGCCTTCCAGCGAGCATAAAAATCTCATTGATGCCGCGCTTCTTGAACGTTTGCACGCCCGCGCCGATTCTGATCGTCATCGTGACAGCGCCGATAGTGATTTCCCTGAAGCCAGCCCGCATTTTCGTTTCGATAGCGAAATCGGTGGAGAACTCTGGCATGTCAAATACCATTATTTCAAGCCACTGGGCTGGACGTTAGTCGCCATGCTGCCGGACAGCGACATGCTCTTGCCCGCCAAGAAGCTGATCGGGCGGCAGATTATTGTATTTGCCGTTATTTTGTTCTGCGTCTGGCTGGGGGCTTCTTTTGTGATTGCGCGTATCGTCGCCCCGCTCTCGCTTCTGGCGCGCTTTGCCCATCGCCTGCCGGAACAGGATTGGACGGCGGAAGAAAATAAAGCGCCCGCCGCCATTGCCGCTCTGCCCGCGCATTTTCATGACGAAATCGGTCAACTGGCATCCGCTTTTTTGTTCATGAACGACAAGCTGCGCGAAAACATCATGCAATTGATGCAGGAAACTTCGCGCCGGGGGCGGATAGAGAGTGAACTTTCCATCGCTCACAATATTCAACTTGGGCTTTTGCCGACGCCTCTTGAAGCCGGGGCGCAAAAGTATGTCGACGTGGCGGCTTCCATGACGCCGAGCAAAGAAGTCGGCGGCGACCTCTACGATTACTTTTTGCTTCCCGACAAAAAAACGCTCTGCTTCGTGATCGGGGATGTTTCCGGCAAGGGCGTACCGGCGGCGCTTTTCATGGCGATTACCCGCACCCTCGTGCGCACGACGGCGGATGTCGAAATCGACCCCGGTCGCTTGCTGGCGGCGGTCAATAATCGTATCGCCGAGAATAATCCCAACCTGATGTTCGTCACCCTGTTGGTGGGGATGCTGAATATTGAAACGGGCGACTTCGTCTGGGCAAATGCCGGTCATCCGCTGCCGCTTGCTGTTTCGCCGGTGGGCGAGGCAAAACGGCTGGTGGGAAGAAGCGGCCCGGCCTGCGGGGTGATGGAAAATGCCGCCTATCGCACCTTTGCCTATCGCCTGTCGGCGGGTGAAACCCTGTTTGGCTACACCGATGGTGTGACCGAAGCCTTTGACACAGCGGGCGAGCAATATGGCGAAGCGCGCTTGAAGGCGGTGTTTGCGCAAAGCGGACTACAGGGAGAGGAAAGCACTCCCGCCATGCTCCTCTCCCATCTTGACAGCGACATCAAACGTTTTACCGTCGGCGCGGAACAGTCCGACGACATCACCTTGCTGGCGGTACGCTTTTTATGATGAAACGAATCCTCCCCCTTCTTTTTTGCGCGACCCTGTTTGGCGCGCTTCCGGCGGGCGCAGAAAACGCCACGCAAAACGCCACGAACT
Source organism: Zoogloeaceae bacterium (assembly GCA_031287525.1). Lineage (GTDB taxonomy): Bacteria > Pseudomonadota > Gammaproteobacteria > Burkholderiales > Rhodocyclaceae > Azovibrio. The sequence goes on from JAITSU010000043.1 coordinate 18,409, forward strand.
CCGTCACGAAACCCGCCGCCAGGCAGGGCGTGAAGCAGGGCATCAAGACTAACGCCGATGCGCTCTTTTCGACGAAGCCCGTTAAAAAAGCGAATGGCGCAAAATGGCGCATTGCCTATTTCAGAAGCGGGGAATACAAAAACTATCCGCTCAACTTAAAGGCCTTGATTCGGGGGCTGGAGACGCTCGGATGGTTGAAACTCACGGCGGAGATACCGGAAAACCTCACCGGAAGCGCGCTGTGGGAATTCATGGCGAAAAACACGCAAAGCGCCTATCTCGAACTGCTCGCGGACGCCTTCTGGGAACCGGGAGATTTTGATGCCGCCAGGCGTCCTCTGGTGCGAAATGCCATTCACAAACGGTTGACAGAAAAAAACGACATCGACCTCATCATTGCGATGGGAACCTGGGCAGGGCAGGACATGGTGAAGCTTAATGTTCCCGTGCCGACCATCGTGCTCTCGGTTTCTGATCCGGTGGGTTCCGGCGTCATCAAAAGTCCTGAAGACAGCGGGCACGATAATTTGAATGCGCGGGTTTATCCCGGACGCTACCTGGAACAGGTGCGGCTTTTTCATGACATCATTCCCTTTACCCGCTTGGGGCTGATTTACGAAAATACGCCCGAAGGTCGCACCTATGCTGCCATCGACGATGTTCGCGCGGCGGCAAAACAACTGGGCTTCAAGGTCATCACCTGCGAAGCGCCGTTTGCCGGAGCGAGCATAGGCGAGACCGAAAAAAAGGCGATCGTCTGCTATGAAAAACTGGCGAAGGAGGCGGACGCCATCTATGTCACCACGCATCGGGCGACCGGAGACGGGGGCATTAAAAAAATATCGTCCCTGTTTCGCAACGCGAAAATCCCCAGTTTTTCCATGTTGGGGGCGGAAGAAGTCGAGGCGGGCATCCTGATGAGCATGGCGCAAGCCGATTATTCCTATATTGGATTGTTCCATGCCGAGACCATTGCCCGCGTCTTTAATGGCGCAAAGCCTCGCCAACTGACGCAGATATGGGCTGACCCCAAAAAAATCGTGTTGAACCTGAAGACCACGCGCATCATCGGCTTTGACCCTCCGGTGGATGTCTTGCTGGCGGTCGATGAAGTGTACGAAACGCGATAAAATGATTTTCCTTTTTCGCCCGTCTCCAAAGAACGCATGATGAGCATCGAACTCCTGTCCTTCACCGACGATCAGGGCTTAATCGTGGCAGAAAACTGGCTGCCCCGCGTAGAAGCCGTGCATCGCCAGTTGCATTCTGCCTTTCCCGCAGGTCACGACGCCTACCGGACGATGCTCTTGAACATTTTCGAGAGCGGCGGCAGAATGTGCCTTGCCGTCGAAGGCGCAGAGGTTCTGGGTGTCGTCATCTGGCGCATTGTCTACAACTCGCTGGAAAAAAAGCGTTTGCATGTAGACGATATCGTCACCGTAGAGGGCAAACGTTCGCAAGGGGTTGGCAAACTGCTGATGGAATGGGCTGAACAACGCGCCCGCGCGCTTGGCTGCGCGACCATTGCGCTGGATTCCGGCGTACAGCGCGATGGCGCGCACCGTTTTTATTTCCGCGAAAAATTTCGCATCGCTTCTTATTATTTTGTGAAAACGATCGCTGCCCCGAAAAATCAGCCCTTCAAGTTTCAGCAACCACAGATTACGCCGCCAGCTTAAACGGGGCGTAGTCGTTTTTTTTTTGCGACCTTATCTGCTCCGCCGCGTTCTACGGCGGGCATCAGGTCGTTGTTCTCCTCAATCCGCAACATGCGAATGTCGCGCACCGAAGGAGCGAACCACGCATAGCGGGCAGACAACTCCTGCACAGCCAGCACACAGGTTACTGCGTCGACTTTTGAACCACCGAAGTAGACAGAGCCTTGTTGCCCGTCAAATCCGTATTCTTCTACCAACACTTTCCGAATGTCCATGCAGGCGTTCGTGTACGAATCGTTCTGGCAGGTCTCGCGTAGAGACGACATTTCAAGGTCAAACGTGACGGCGTACATAAGCGCACCTCCCAAGTTCAATTCCTTCAATTATAGCCCATAAACGAGCCAGCTTGCATCACGCCGGATGTTGGAAACAAGCGCCTGGCATATGCACTCTATTGTGCACGCAGAAGCGCGGTAAACCTTGTCATCGTGTAGTAATACATTATAATCATCACTACACACTACACAAAGGAAGGCATGATGAACACCATTACATTGAGCGCCAGAGGACAATTTACTTTCAACAAAAGCCTGCTGACACACATGGGGGTACACGGCGGCGAGAAAGTGTTGGTCAAAAAACTTCCAGATGGTTCAGTGAGAATTGAAGCCGCAAGAAAAACGCGGGACTGGCGCACATTATTCGGCATTTTGGGCGACAGTGATGTCAGCATGACGGACGACGAAATTAAAACTTTTATTGAAAACGCACATGCCGAAGCGGGCGCGAAAGGACTGTCAGAATGAACGTCGTTATTGATACGAATATCATTGTCCGAACGCTCGTCAACCCGAAATCAGAAGGTGACGCCGAACAGCGGGAAATTGCAATAAACCTGTTTCAGAAATTCGACAAGGTTATTATTCCTACGCATGTTTTTTGTGAATTGGCATGGCTTCTCAAAGGTTATAACTTCCAGAAACAACAGATTTATTTTGCTTTTCAGGCGATTTTGGAATCAGACAAATTCGTTTGCAGGGAAGAAGAAATTGAAGCCGGTATGCTGATGCTGGAAAAAGATGGCGATTTTGCAGACGGTGTAAATGAGTATAGCGGGCGAATGATCGCGGAGGGAAATTGTCTTTTCGCGTCATTCGACAAGCAAGCCGTACAACTTCTCAACGAGCGCGGCATCCCCGCGATGATTCCAGGATTGTAACAATTCAGGGAAAATCCCATGCCGCATGAATGGCGTTGGCTTTCAAGTGGATTGCCCTGCGGGACGCCCTGATGTCCAGTTCAACCCGTTACAGCGCCGCTGAAGAAATCCGTCCGCGTTTATACGAATAGACGGGTTAACAAATAAGTTTGCCGGGCTACGCCCGTGTATCCACCGACGAGCGGGACTTAACGCGGCAAAGAACGACACTTGGCGCGGCGTTCCGAACTGGAAAAGATGCTGGACAATCTGCGGTCGGATGATGGGGGGTGGTCACGCGCCCGGAAGCCGCTTGCCGAAAAGCGGGAGGGATGCAGACCGCTCCAAACGTCAGACGCCCTGAATGTAAAGGCTGGGGCGGTCGCTGGACATTCAGTCGCAGATGGTGTGGAATGAGATGTTCTGGCAGTGGGCACGGCATCGCAAAGCGCCTCCGCGCTTGGGCTGTAGCTTCGTTTTGGCAGGGTTTAACACTTGAAAAGGAGCGTGAAAATGGCTATTGATCTTTCCAGGCAGGAACAGGCGGTTTCGCAGTTGAAGGAAGAGTTTGATCGTTTGAACAGCCAGTTCGATGCAATTTTGAAGGCGCAGGGGGTGACGGTGGAGGATTTGCGGGCGGAATCGCTTGACAATTTGCCGCCGGCGTTGAAGGCGAAGCTGGACGAGGCGCGCGCCGCTGCCCAACGCGCGGGGGA
>JAITSU010000086.1 GCA_031287525.1 Zoogloeaceae bacterium
CTGGGAACGCCAGCGTCCACGCTGGCAGCAGTGTTTGTGCGGCAATCCGCGCTCAAAGTCGGCGTACCGCCGACGTGCCGACATGCCGACATGCCGACGTGGACGTCGGCGTTCCCAGAAAGCTGATTCGGAGGTTTGTCAGTACCCTCAGGGCGGGTTTGAAACCCGCCCCTACAACGGTAGGGCGCGTTCTCCGAACGCGCCGGACGTTAACCCCACGGCGGAATCGAAGAGCGCGCCGCAGGCTGCTGACAAAGTTGCACAGAGCGTTTTTTTGAGTGAAGGTTTTTCTGGGAACGCCAGCGTCCACGCTGGCAACAGTGTTTGTGCGGCAATCCGCGCTCAAAGTCGGCGTACCGCCGACATGCCGACGTGGACGTCGGCGTTCCCGGAAAGCTAATTCGGAGGTTTGTCAGCATCCTGCTCCCATTCTTGACCTGTGCGGGAGCAGGATGCTCCCGCCACTTTTGTCTGCTGATTTACACAAAGATACAAAAACGGGGGCTTACATACATACATGAATGTATCTATAATTGAACCCTTTTCTTTCCCCCCTTTTCCCCCAAAAATCCCCTCTACACGGAGCTTTGAGCCATGTCTGCCCATAAAAAGAAGGTTTTTTTTCGTCATAAACTGTTGCCGCTGCTCCTGTCCGGTGTGCTGTTAACCGGCTGTTCGCCGTCTGACGCGCCGCAGCAAACGCCACAGCAAGCGCCGCAAGCTTTGTCGGTCACGGTATTGACCATGCAGCCGCAAAGCGTGCCGCAGGCGTTGGACATCATGGCGCAGACGGAAGGGGCGAAAGAAGCTGAAGTTCGGGCGCGTGTGGGCGGCATCCTGATGAAACAGTTTTACAGGGAAGGCGAACGGGTCAAAGAGGGGCAGCCCCTCTTTCTGATTGACCGCGCTCCTTACGAAATTGCCTACGCCGAGGCAAAAGCGCGCGCCGACCAGACCGCGCGCGAAATGGCGCGGGCGCAAAAGCTGCTGGACATCAACGGCGTCAGCCGCCGCGAATATGACGACGCGGTGAGCATGAACGACATGGCGCAGGCGGCGCTCAAACAGGCGCAACTGAATCTTTCCTGGACTTCCGTCGCCGCGCCGGTCGACGGCATTTCCGGGCGCGCCAGCAAATCGGTGGGGAATCTGGTGACGGTGGGCGTGGATAGCCTCTTGACCACCGTCTATCAAAACGACCCCATCTGGGTGCGCTTCTCTCTGGGCGAGAGCGATACCGCCAAACTGCCGGGCGGACGCCTGACGCCTGAGGTCATCACCCGCGTGGAACTCATTTTGCCGAATGGCGCGAAATATCCGTTGCCGGGCAAGCTGAATTTTCTCGCGTCTTCCATCGACACGACTTTGGGCACGCAACAGATGCGCGCCGAATTTCCCAATCCCGACGGCATTCTGTTGCCCGGTCAGTTCGTGCGGGCGCGCCTGATTATGGGCGAGCGTCAAGGCGTGTATCTCGTGCCGCAAACCGCCGTACAGCAAACAGACCAGGGCGACCTCCTGATGTTGGCGGACAAGGACAACAAGGTTTCGCCGCGTCCGGTACAAACCGGCGACTGGTACGGCACCGACTGGATTGTGACGGGCGGCTTGCAAGCGGGCGACCGAGTGATTATTGATAACCTGCTGAAACTTCGTCCCGGCGCGCCGGTCGCGCCCCACGCGCCCCAGGCTCCGGCAGCCGCGCCCGCCGCGCCGCAGCAAACAGAATCCATCGCGCTGCCCGCAGAACCCGCCGCCGCCGCTGGCGAAGCGTCTGCTGAATCGCCCGCTGCCGCGCCCGCGCAAAACTAAGGGGCGCGTTCATGTCAAAACAATCCTATTTTTTCATTGACCGACCGATTTTTTCCTCGGTTATTTCCATTGTCATTGTCATTGCCGGGCTGGTTGCCGCGCAGGTCTTGCCCGTCGCGCAGTATCCGCAGATTGCGCCGCCGACCATCGTGGTGGTCGCCAATTATCCGGGCGCGTCCGCCTCAACCCTCGCCCGCACCGTTGCCGCGCCCATTGAAGAGCAATTGAACGGGGTCGACAACCTCGCCTATTTCAACTCGTCGGCGACGGCGGATGGTCAGATTACGATTACCGCCACCTTCGATGTGGGCGCGGACGCCAACATGGCGCTGGTCAATGTGAATAACCGCGTCAAGATTGCCGAACCGCGCCTGCCGGAAGACGTGCGTCGCAACGGCGTGGTCGTGTACAAACGCTCGACCGACATTCTGAAAGTGTTCGCGCTGATTTCCGACAAGGGACACTCACGGCTCTTCCTCTCCAATTACGCCAGCGTCAATCTGGTCGACGAATTAAAGCGTGTTCCCGGCGTGGGCGACGTGATTGTATTCGGCGCGCAGGATTATTCGATGCGAATCTGGTTGAAACCCGACCGCATGGCGCAACTGGGCATTTCCATGTCGGAAATCGCCAATGCCATCCGCGAGCAAAACAGCCAGAACGCGGCGGGCAAAATCGGGCAGGAACCCGCGTCTTCCGACCAGATGTTGATTTACACGGTCAACGCCAAGGGGCGGTTGCTGACCGCCGAAGAATTCGGCGACATCATCATTCGCGGGAGCGGGCCTGACGGCATTCTGCGTCTGAAAGACGTGGCGCGCATCGAGCTTGGCGCAAACAGTTACAGCCAGCAGAGCCTCACCAACGGGGAAGATACCGTGGGCATGGGCATCTTCCTGCAAACCGGCGCGAACGCGCTGGAAGTGTCGAGACTGGTCGAAGACAAGATGCTGGAAATGAAGGAGAAATTTCCGGAAGGTCTGGATTATGTGGTGCCGTTTGACACCACGAAATTCATTGTCGCTTCCATCGGCGAAGTGCAATCGACCCTGTTTGAAGCGGCGCTGCTCGTGCTGGCGGTGGTCTACATTTTCCTGCAAAGCTGGCGGGCGACCCTCATCCCGATGATTGCCGTGCCGGTTTCGCTGATTGGCACCTTCGCCGGGTTGTGGCTGTTCGGGTTTTCCATCAACACCCTGACGCTGTTTGCGATGGTATTGGCCATCGGGATTGTCGTGGATGACGCCATTGTGGTTTTGGAAAACGTCGAGCGCCTGATGTGGGAAGAAAAGATGTCGCCCTACGCGGCGGCGGTTGAGGCGATGCGCGAGGTATCCTCCGCGCTGGTCGCCATTGTGCTGGTGCTCTGCGCGGTGTTTATTCCGGTCGCCTTCCTGGGCGGGATCGCCGGTCAGCTTTACAAGCAGTTTGCCGTCACCGTGGCGGTTTCGGTGGTGCTCTCCGGCGTGGTGGCGCTGACCCTCTCGCCCGCGCTCTGCGCCCTGCTGTTGAAAAGCAAGCATGAAGAACACAGGATTTTCATCCCCTTCAACCGGGCTTTTGAGAAATTTACCGGCGCTTACACCAGCACGGTGAGCCGGATTTTGCATCACGCCTTCATCGGCGCGCTCATTTGCTTCGTTGTTGTCGGCATTACGGGCTTCTTTTTCTGGGAACGCCCCGATGGATTTGTGCCGCAGGAAGACCAGGGCGCATTGTTTGCCGCCCTGATTCTGCCCGATGGCGCCACCCTGAAACGCACCATCGCGCTGGGCGAGGAGATGAGCGAGAAAGTCACGGCGGACAAATCCGTCGTTCAGCGCACGCTCATGGTGGCAGGCTTCGACATGATTGGCGGCAGCAAAGGCACCATGTTCATCGACTTGCAGCCCTGGGAAGAACGAAAATCGAAGGAACAATCCGCCGACGCCCTGATTGGCAGATTCTCCGGCATGGGGCAGCAACTCACGGGCGGCATGGCCATCGTCTTCAGCCCCCCCGCCATCATGGGGCTGGGCAGCGTCGGCGGGTTTGAAGCGTTCATCCAGAACCGCGTCGACGGCGACCCGCTGAAGCTGAACGACGTGGTGCAGGAATTCATGGGCGCGTTGCAAAAGCACCCGGAATTCCAGTGCGACACCTGCCGCGTCTCCACCTCGATGCGCGCCAATGTGCCGCAGTTGTTCATTGAGGTGAACGAACCCAAGGCAATTTCGCTGGGGCTGTCGCTCACGGACGTGTACACCACGCTGCAAGGCTCGATGGGGTCGCTCTACGTCAACGATTTCAACCGGGGCAGCAAGGTCTACCGCGTGCAGTTGCAGGCGGAAGCCGAATACCGGATGAAGCCGGACGACCTGGGCAAGGTCTATGTCAAGAGCAACAAGGGCGCGATGATTCCCGTTTCCGCGTTCAGCGCCGTCAAACGCATCGTCGCCCCGGAAGTGGTGGAACGCTACAACGGCTTCATCGCCACCAAGGTCATGGGAAATGCCAAAGTCGGCATCAGTTCCCAGCAGGTCATCCAGCTTATAGAACAAACCGCCGCCGAAACGCTGCCCGAAGGGTATACGCTCGCCTGGACGGGTTCCGCCTATCAGGAAAAGAAAAGCGCCGGTTCTTCGCTGCACGCCTTCGGCTTCGCCGTCATCATGGTGTTTCTGATTCTCGCCGCGCAGTATGAAAAATGGTCGCTGCCGCTGGCGGTCATCATGGCCATTCCGTTTGCGCTGATGGGCGCGTTGATCGCCATCTGGATACGGGCGATGCCCAACGACATCTACTTCCAGATTGGTCTCGTGGTGCTGATTGGTCTCGCGGCGAAAAACGCCATTCTGATTGTGGAATTCGCCGCGCAAAAATACGATGAAGGCATGAGCGTGGTTGACGCCGCCATCGAAGCGGCGCGGCTCAGATTCCGCCCCATTGTGATGACTTCGCTCGCCTTCGTGTTGGGCGTGTTTCCATTGGTGAAATCCACAGGCGCGGGCGCGGCGGCGCGGCGCTCAATGGGGACAGGCGTGTTCGGCGGCATGATTGCCGCGACCTTCATCGCCACCCTGTTTATTCCGCTCTTCTTCAAGTGGCTGGAACACGGCAAACGTCACCCCGAACATTCGCGTCTGCATCGTGCCAACGCAACCGCTGGCAGCGACAAGGAGGATAAAGAAAATGCATAAATCCAAGGCACTCAGAACGCTCCCGCTGGCATTGGCGCTGGCGCTCTCCGGCTGCGCCATCGGCCCTGACTTTGTGCGCCCGGACGCCGCCCTGCCTGAAAACTATGGGGTGGAAGCCAATCTGCCGGTTGCCGCTGAAGCAGAAATCAATCCCGAATGGTGGAAACTGTTTGGCGACGCGACCCTCGACCAGCTTGTCGAACAGGCGCTTGCCAATAATCAGGATTTGCAGGCCGCCATCGCCCGCATGGAGGCGGCGGAAGCCGCCGCGCGCGAAGCGGGGGCGGATTATTTTCCCAACATTGATTTGGGCGCCAGTTCCATTCGCAACCGTACCAGCGGCAGAACCGCCAGCGGGCTGCAAATGGGTTCCATGACCTCCACCAATCGCCGCGTCGCGCTGGATGTCAGCTATGAGCTTGACCTTTGGGGACGCATCCGGCGCATGAACGAAGCCGCCCGCGCCGAAGCGTTGGCGGGACGTTTCTCGCATGACACCGTGCGGCTTTCCCTGATTGCCCAGGTCGTCGCCACCTATCTGAATCTGCGCGTGCAGGATGTCGAAGTGCTCGCCACCACCCGCAATCTGCAAAGCCAAACCAAGACCCGCGACATCATTCTGGGGCGGCGGGATGTCGGCGCGGCGTCCGACCTCGAATACGCGCAGGCGAAAGCGGCGCAAGCGGCGACTTCGGCGCAACTTTCGGAAAGTCTGCGCCAGCGGGCGCTGACGGAAAACCTGCTTGCCCTGTTGATCGGGCAACCGGGCAACCGCCTCGAAGCGCTCGCGGACAATGCCGTGCCCCTGCCGCCCCTGCCGCCCGTCGGTCTGCCTTCCGATCTGATTGCCGCGCGTCCCGATTTGCGACAGGCGGAAGAAACCCTGGTCGCCGCCAATGCCCGCATCGGCGTCGCCAGGGCGGCCTATTTCCCCAGCATCGGGCTGACCGGCTTTCTCGGCAGTGAAAGCGCCGCATTGGGCAAACTGTTCACCTCCCCCGCCGAAATATGGTCTTACGGCGTGACGCTTGCCATGCCCATCTTTAACGCCGGACGCACTGGCGCGCGTGTCGATCAGGCTTCGGCGCGGCAACGGGAAACCCTGGCGAATTACCGGAAAACCGTGCAAAACGCCTTCCGCGAAGTGCGCGACGCGCTGATTTCCCTGCAAATGTACGACCGCGAAGAAGCCGATTTGCTCACCCAACTTACCGCCGCCGGCGACGCGCTGAAACTGGCGAACGCCCGTTACGATGTCGGCTATTCCGGCTTTCTCGACGTACTGGACAGTCAGCGCACTTACAACGGCGCGCAGTTGCAATACCTCGCCGCGCGGCGCAATCGTCTGCTCGCCGCCGTCGACTTGTTCAAGGCCTTGGGCGGCGGCTGGCAGGAAAATGGCGAAGAAACGCCGCAAGACGACGCGGCAAAATCCAGCGTGGAAGCCCATTAAGCATCATGGCACGCAAAACCAGGGAAGACGCCCAGGCAACGCGCAACCGCATTCTGGATACCGCCGTCGAGTTGTTCGGCAGCCAGGGCGTTTCCCGCACCTCGTTGAATGACATCGCGCGTCATGCCGGCGTGACGCGCGGCGCAATCTACGGACACTTCGAGAACAAGGTGGATTTGTTCTCCGCCATGATTGAACGCCTCATCTGCCCCCTGATGCTGCACGGCAATGAATACAACGAATTTCTGAACCACGACCCGATGGGATTTTTACGCGCGGTGACAACAGAATTTCTGGACAAACTCGCGCGCGACCAGAATTTTTGCCAGGTGTTCGAGATTTTGTGGCACAAATGCGAATACGTCGGAGAAATCGCCGCGCTACGCCAAAAGTATCTGGATGAAGGCGAACGTCATGTCAACATCATCGAGCAGGCGTTTTCGCTGGCAAAAGAAAAAGGGCAAACCGACACCCCGCTGACCCCGCACCAAGCCACCATCGGTCTGGTCGCCCTGACCGACGGCCTCATTTTCAACTGGACAAAAGACCAGCGCATGTTCTCAATGGAAACTTACGGCGTCCCCATTCTGGAAACATTTTTCAGGGGGCTGGGGGTTTTCAGGGGACAGGGGACAGATTTGTTACTGGCGGCTTCGCCGCCGCAGACTGTTGACAAACCTCTGAAGTAGCTTTCTGGGAACGCCGACGTCCACGTCGGCACGTCGGCGGTACGCCGACTTTGAGCGCAGATTGCCGCACAAACACCGCTGCCAGCGTGGACGCTGGCGTTCCCAGGAAAACCT
>JAITSU010000001.1 GCA_031287525.1 Zoogloeaceae bacterium
AGCAAGCCGGATTCTTTGCTGAATACGGACGCGATGAGACACAAGAGGATAGCCAGCCCGGTCAAGCCATTCTGAAACGGGGAAAAATGCCGGGGGGACGAGCGCCATGCCGCGTACAGCGCCAGCGCGAATAAACCGAACAGCGTGGCGAGACTGGTCATGCGCTGCACGACATACAGTACGCTGGTCAGGTTAAGCGGGTGCAGCCCCCAGAGAGCGGCAGCCAGCAACGCGCCATAGAAGGGAAACCGGATCGGGTGGGCATTGCCCCCGCAGGTTTCGCGGGCGGGCAAGGCGCGCAGCAGCGCATGGACGAGCCAGAATACCAATACGACATTGACCAGGTGAACAACCAAGTTGGTCAGTTTGAAAAAGTAAGGGTCAAATCCGGTAAAATAATGGTTGAGCGCGAAAGACAGCATACTGAGCGGGCGACCCAATGGTCCCGCGCTGCCAGACCAGAATGCCGCATTGAGCGTTTTAATCTCCAGGGATTCAATCGCGATTTTTTCGTTTTTAGTGATGTTCGTGGTGTCATCGAAGACGTAGTCGCCCGTTAGCCCCGGCGCGTACAGAAGAAAAACCAGCGTTAATAACAGGATGAGCGGAAAAACAAGCCGGATTTTTTGCATCGCCAGATTTTTTCCTGGAGTTAATACAGCGTCTTTGGGGGTAGAGCAGAATCTCACCCATACACAACTTTGCCGGGCGGGTTACGTAAAAAACCGGACATAAAAACCGCCCCGGAGGGCGGTTTTTGAGGTATGCAGCCTATCTGTTGCAACTTACTTGCATTCAGCAGGCGCGTACTTGGCGGGAAGCGTGGCACCAGGGACGACAGGCAGTCCGCGATTAGCTGCGGTACCGCTTGAAGTAGAGGAGCATGCCCAGTCGATCGCACCTGTGGTTGTTATGCCAGTGGTGAGCTGCTTTAGTTGCACAGAAGGCGTATAGATCAGCGTCTTGGTTTGGGCGTCAACGGGGAAACCACCAGTATTTTGGGTCAGCGTGACCAGGATGTGATAGGCGGGCGCGCGGAGGATTTCCAAATTGCGGATGTATTTAGTTTGGACCTCCGCTTTCCCAGCTTTGGTGCTCTGCCAGGTTGTGGCAGCAGCAGAGGCACCCCGGATACCATCCGTCTGGAAAGCTTCGGAAAGGGACATCTTGGGAGAAGTGGCGGCAACCAACGCTTCCGTCACTTTGGCGCGGACGGTGTAGTCCTGATAGGCGGGCAGCGCGATGGCGGACAGAATGCCGACGATGGCGACCACGATCATCAATTCGATCAGGGTGAAACCTTGAGTAATTTGTTTCATTTTGAAACTCCTTTGTTAAAAAAACAGCGAAATCGCTGATTAAGCTGAATCACGATCCGTGCCAAGTCGCTTTCTCCTGTGATTTCGGGAAACAGGGGTGAGAATGTGACAATTTGCGGTAGTTGTTATCTGGATATATTACAAATATGCGTCAGATATGACTGACATTGCAGCATGGGCACGCGCAGCCTGACGAGGCGGTCGGGGTGGCGTACCCGCCCGTTTCATGTGAACCAACGTCGTGGGATGTTTCGCGTGTCCGCCTGCGCTTTGATGGACTTCGCGTTAAATACGCAAGCCGCCGTCGGGCAGCGCGATGGTCAGTTGCAGGCGCGTGAGGGTGGGGCGCAAATCCAGTCCGGTCTTGTCTTTCAGCGCAAAAGCGCGTTCGCGCAGGGTCGAAAGCGGTAGTTTGAGCGCCTCGCCGCTCACGCCCAGCGCGACGACATTACCGTTATCGACGGAAGGAAAATGCAGGTTGCGTCCTGCGAAAGCCTGACGAATGCGGCGTAAATTGGCTTTGAAACCCCGGCTGTCGCCCAACAGGTTGCCGGAGAAAACGCCCGTCGCCGTCAACGCCGCGCGGCATCCGGCGTAGAACGCCGCGCTGGATAAGGCGCCAGCGCGTCCGGCGGCATTGAAGCCATCCAGCAGAATCAGGTCGAACGCGGCTTGCGGCGCGTTACATGCCAGCCATGTCGCCGCGTCGTCGATGATGATGTCGATACGGGGCGAATCGGGCAGCTTGAAAAACTGCCGCGCGACGACCTGTACGCCGGGATTGATTTCGAGGACGGTAAAGCGGGTGTCGGGAAAATGGCGGTGCAGAAATTTGAGTTGCGACGCCGCGCCCAAGCCCACCAGTAAACAATGCCGCGGCGGCGCGTCGGAGAACAGGAGCGGGAGCAACATTTCCCGCGTGTACGCCAGTTCCAGCGCAAAGGGGCGCGCAATTCGCATCGCGCCTTGCACCCATTCCGACCCGAAGTGCAGGTAGCGAACGCCCTTGTTTTCGCTGATGTCGATGCTAGGTGCCATGCGGCGGCGGGGCTTTCACGGCTTCCTGGTGGGCAGATTCGGATTCAGCCAACAACCGCCGGATGTCCTCTGCCACTTCTTCCGGCGTGGCGTCGTGCTTGATGGCAAGGCGTAAGCGCCCCGACGGGTCGTAGGCGTAGGTGGTCACGCTATGGTCGACGGTGTAGCTGCCGGGCGTCTGTCCGGGATTGACGCGATAAAACACCTGAAAATCGCGCGCCAGTTCCGGCGTTTGTTCCACGCTGGTGTACAGCCCCAAAAAAGAAGGATGAAACGAGGGCACGTAAGTTTTCAACAATGTCGGCGTATCCCGCGCCGGGTCGAGGCTGATGAACAACATCTGCACCTTTTCCGCCTCGTCCCCCAGAAGTTCCATGACCTGCGCGGAACGATACAGCGCGCTGGGGCAAACATCGGGACATTGCGTGTAGCCGAAGAAAATCAGCACCACCTTGCCGTACCAATTCGGGAGCGCGCGCGTTTGACCATTGTGGTCAGTGAGTTTGAAATCGCGTCCGTATTGCGGATTGACCAATTCTTCGGCATGGAAAAGCGACGCGCTGACCGGCGTGGGCGGCGGTTTCGGCGCGTCACAGGCGCAAAGGCAAGCGAGCGACAAAATCGCCGCAAACAGTTTTTTCATGGCGATATTCCTGGTGGCGCATACCGACTTGCGTTCAGGGGGCGAACTTCGGCTTCCACCGTCATCTCCTGACGCGCGTGAGCGGCATTTTCCAGAATCAGGGTCAAAGGCACTTTCTGCCCCACGGTGACCGGCGCTTTAAGCTGCATCAGCATGATGTGAAGCCCGCCCGGTTTCAGCTCCGTCACTATTCCGGCAGGCAACGGAACACTGGATACAGGGCGCATTTCCATCACTTCGCCCTTTATTTGCATTGAGTGAATTTCCGCCACCCCCGCCACTGGCGAGCGCGCGCCGACCAATTGCAGGTTTTCCGCGCTTTCCAACTTCATGAAAGCCCCCGTCGCCTGCTGCGCCGGCACCGTCGCCCGCACCCAGGCATCCGTGACCCGCACCGGAGATTGCGTTTGGGCGGCGGCGGGAAGGCAGAGGGCGAGGATGGTAAACAGGGAAGCAAAAACAGGACGCATGGGATACTCCGGCAACATTGTTGAACAAAACCAACTCATCAAACCATCAGGACGGACTCATACTTTAATGACATAACCTTGTCTGTCGTAACCGGCGTAATTGCATAAGTAGCGCCGTCCAACCCGGAAAACTCCACCAGCACAACATCTTGCGCCAGTTCCTCGACCACCACGCCAACCTGCCCGCGCACCAGACCTTCTTTTGGAATGTCCTCCAGCATCGCAACCGTATCAAGCAGTTTCATCGCAATCCCCCTTCACAAAACACGTCGTCAATCTGGTTTCGTCTGGCGCGCAAATCCATGATGTTCTGACTTTAGCGCAACGACTCCCTCGCATCAAATCCATGTCAACATGGTACAAGTCGCCCCAGTCCGTAACACTTGACAACACCGCAGGATAACGCCGAAGCCCCATCAGGATACTGGAAGAAAGCCATTGCGCGTTACTTTGTGTCAAGCCCAGCATCGCCAGAAACACCCTCGCCTTGTGTCTCCCGTAAGGATGCGCGGGGTTAAGAACGTAACCCACCAGCTTATGGTTAACGTCGATTATCGCGCGTTCAAAACCCGGCAGCAGACTGGAATTATCCATTGTCATGACTTCAAACGGTGGGTATCTGGTCCCCTCGACAGGAATCGAACCTGTATCTAGCGCTTAGGAGGCGCTTGTTCTATCCATTGAACTACGAGGAGAGAGGGGATGTGCAAGAGGGCGAAGGCTATCACAAATCAGCGCTTCGATGCCAGACAGGAAGGTTTTGCGCGGGGGCGTGGCAAATCCCTTCCCCGCAAACTTCGCGGACGCTCTAAAATCCCAACCTTTCCAAATCGCTGTTCCCTGAAATGACTACCTCCCGCCCCATCCGCGTCCGCATCGACCTTGCTGCCCTGCGCCACAATTTCAGCGTGGCGCGCCGACTGGCGGGGAAGGCGAAAATCTGGGCGGTCATCAAGGCGGATGCTTACGGACACGGGCAATTTCAGGTGGCAAAGGCGCTGGACAAGTTGACCGATGGCTACGCGTTGCTGGAAACCGAAACCGCCGTTGCCCTGCGCGAACGGGGTTGCGGCAAACCCATTTTGTTGCTCGAAGGTTTTTTTGCGCCGGAAGATATTCCCCTGCTCGCCCGCTTCGACCTCACGCCTGCCCTGCACTGCCAGACCCAACTGGACATGCTGGTCGACGCGCCGTTACGCCCCGCCAGCGCCTGTATCAAACTGAATACCGGCATGAATCGTCTGGGTTTTCGCCCGGAAGAAATCGGCGCGGTACGGCTGCTGCTGGAAGAGATGGGCATCCGCCGCCTCACCCTGATGAGTCATTTTGCCGAAGCGGATACGCCCGTCGGTGTCGGCGAACAACTTTTGCGCGTACAACAACTGCGCGCCAGCGACACGGGCGCGGGCTTGCCCGTCAGCCTCGCCAACTCCGCCGCCCTGATTCGTTACCCGGAAAGTCGGGGCGGGGCGGAAGACTGGGTGCGCCCCGGCATCATGCTCTACGGCGGCAGTCCATTTGTCGACACCACAGCAGCGACGCTGGGTCTCCAACCTGTAATGACACTGGAAAGCCAACTCATCGGCGTCCAGATTTTGCAGACCGGGGAGCGACTCGGCTACGGCGGCGCTTTTCAGGCGGAAAGCCCCATGCGTATCGGCATCGTCGCCTGCGGTTACGCCGACGGCTATCCCCGCCACGCTCCCACCGGCACGCCGATTGCCGTCGCGGGCGTCGCCACCCGCACTTTGGGCAGAGTCAGCATGGACATGCTGGCCGTCGACCTCAGCGCCATTCCCCAAGCCGAAGTCGACAGTCCGGTCACGCTCTGGGGTATAGGCGAGGGCGGCGCGGTAGACGCGGACGTCGTGGCAACTGCGGCGGACACCATCAGTTATGAACTCTTTTGCGCCGTCGCGCCGCGCGTGCCAAGGCGATGGATTGGGGGCGTATGAGTCACAACCCACTCCCTCCGGCGCTCCGCGCTACCTCCCTATTGGTAGGGCAGTTTCTCCGAAACCGCCGGACATTACATCCGGCGCGTTCGGAGAACGCGCCCTACCTAAAGGCGGCACAGTTGGGAATCACGGCAAGGGGAGAGAGGAAACCCGCCCGCCGTTGATTTCTGACACCTGACACCTGATCCCTGAAATGACCAAACCCAAAACCCTCTACCTCTGCAACGAATGTGGCGCGAGTTCTCCCAAGTGGCAGGGGCAATGCCCCGGCTGCGGCGCGTGGAATACGCTGGTGGAAAGCGTCGCTGAATCGTCACGCGCCACGGGCAGTCGTTTTCAATCTCTCGCGCCGGTCGCAAGACTGCGAAAACTCTCGGAAATCGAGGCGAAAGAAGCCGAGCGCATCCCCACCGGCATTGCCGAATTCGACCGACCTCTGGGCGGCGGGCTGGTGGCGGGCGGCGTCGTGCTGATTGGCGGCGACCCCGGCATCGGCAAGAGCACCCTGTTGTTGCAAGCGCTGGCGAGCCTCTCGGAAACGCAGGACGCGCTCTACATCAGCGGTGAAGAATCCGGCGAACAGGTCGTTTTGCGCGCGCGGCGGCTGGGCATTACGGCAGGTCGCCTGCAACTTCTGGCGGAAATCAATCTGGAAAAAATCCTCGCCATCCTGCAAAGCGCGCGCCCGCAAGTCGTGGTGGTCGACTCCATCCAAACCCTCTGGTCGGAACAACTCACTTCCGCCCCCGGCTCCGTCGCGCAGGTGCGCGAATGCGCCGCGCAGCTCACCCGACTGGCGAAACAACTCGCCGTCACCGTCATTCTGGTCGGACACGTCACCAAAGAAGGCGCGCTCGCCGGCCCGCGCGTACTCGAACACATTGTCGACACCGTGCTCTACTTTGAAGGCGATACCCATTCCAGCTTCCGCCTGATTCGCGCCTTCAAAAACCGTTTTGGCGCGGTCAATGAACTCGGCGTATTCGCCATGACCGAAAGCGGTTTGAAAGGCGTCAGCAACCCCTCCGCCCTTTTTCTCTCGCAACACGAACGCGACGTACCCGGCACCTGCATTCTGGTCACGCAGGAAGGCACCCGCCCCCTGCTGGTGGAAATTCAGGCGTTGGTCGACCCTTCGCATGGCAACCCGCGCCGCCTCACCGTCGGTCTGGACGCCCAGCGTCTCGCCATGCTGCTCGCCGTGCTGCACCGGCACGCGGGTCTTGTCTGTTTCGACCAGGACGTATTCATCAACGCCGTCGGCGGCGTCCGCATCGTTGAGCCTGCCGCCGACCTCGCCATTCTGCTCGCCATCGTCTCCTCCCTGAAAAATCGCGCCCTGCCCGAAAAACTCGTCGTCTTCGGCGAAGTCGGTCTGGCAGGCGAAATCCGCCCCGCCCCGCGCGGACAGGAACGCCTGAAAGAAGCCGCAAAATTAGGCTTTACCCACGCCATCATCCCCAAAGCCAACCTGCCCCGCCAGACCATCTCCGGCATGACCGTGATTGGCGTTTCCCGTATTGGTGAGGCGGTAGAGCGAGTGGCGGAGATTGCGTAGGTCGGACAACGGCGGCTTCGGTCAGTTGAAAAATCGGGGGAACCGCTATCTGGCAGAGAAGCCCCGTAATTCCCCGACCTCCACGACGCGATGCGTTAAAATCGCGATTTTCCCCAATCGAGAATCCGCCGTGACCGGTATTACCATTGCCCTTTCCAAGGGGCGCATTTTTGAAGAAACCCTGCCGCTGCTGGCGGCGGCGGGTATTGTGCCGGACGAAGACCCGGAAAAATCCCGAAAACTCATCATCGGCGCCAATCAACCCGATGTGCGGCTTGTGATCGTGCGCGCTTCCGACGTACCCACCTATGTGCAATACGGCGCGGCGGACATGGGCGTGGCGGGGCGCGATGTGCTGATTGAGCACGGCGGCACGGGGCTGTATCAGCCGCTGGATTTGAACATCGCCAAATGCCGGATGATGGTCGCCGCGCCGGAAGGCTTCGACTACGCTTCCGCCGTGCAACAGGGCGCGCGTTTGAAAGTGGCGACCAAATACATCAAGACGGCGCGCGAACACTTCGCCGCCAAGGGCGTGCATGTCGACCTGATTAAACTTTACGGCTCAATGGAACTCGCGCCGCTGGTGGGGCTTTCCGACGCCATCGTCGACCTCGTTTCTTCCGGCGCGACCCTGAAAGCCAACCGGCTCGCGGCGGTGGAACACATCATGGATATTTCCAGCCGCCTCATCGTCAATCAGGCGGCGTTGAAACTGAAACGCGCCAAACTGCAACCCATCATCGACGCCTTTCAACGCGCCGTGGAGCAATAAAAAATGCCCGTCCAATTAAAGCGACTCAACAGCAATCAGGCTGATTTCACGCGGCAACTCGACGCTCTGCTGGCGTTTGAGGGCGCGCAGGACGCGAACATCGAAAAAATCGTTGTGGACATTCTCGCGGACGTGAAACAACGTGGCGACGCGGCGGTGGTCGACTACACCAATCGCTTCGACCATCTGCAAGCGCGAGACATGGCGGCGTTGGAACTGCCCCCGTCAGAACTTGCCGCCGCCCTGCGAGGCTTGCCCAGCGAGCGTCGGCAGGCGTTGGAAGAAGCGGCGACGCGCATCCGGCGTTTTCACGAAAAACAGGCGCAAACCGGCTGGACTTACACCGAAGCCGACGGCACCCTGCTGGGGCAGATGGTCACGCCGTTAGATAGCGTGGGTTTGTATGTGCCCGGCGGCAAGGCGGCCTATCCCTCCTCCGTGTTGATGAACGCGATTCCCGCCAGGGTCGCGGGCGTTCTGGAACTCATCATGGTCGTACCCACGCCGGGCGGCGAAAAAAATCCGCTGGTCTTGGCCGCCGCCGCCTTGGCGGGCGTGGACAGGGTATTCACCATCGGTGGCGCGCAGGCGGTGGCGGCGCTCGCCTATGGCACCGAAAGCGTGCCGCAGGTCGATAAGGTCGTCGGCCCCGGCAACGCCTATGTCGCCTGCGCCAAACGGCGGGTGTTTGGCGTCGTCGGTATCGACATGGTGGCGGGTCCTTCGGAAATTCTGGTGTTGGCGGACGGCAGCGCCAACCCGGATTGGGTGGCGATGGATTTGTTCAGTCAGGCAGAGCACGACGAACTCGCGCAAAGCATTCTCATCTGCCCGGATTCCGCCTACATCGACGCCGTAGCCGAGAGCATCGAAAAACTCCTGCCTGCCATGCCGCGCCGCGAAGTCATCCGCGCCGCGCTGGAAAACCGGGGCGCGCTGATTGAAGTGCGCGATCTGGACGAAGCCATTGCCATCGCCAACCGCGTCGCCCCTGAACATCTGGAACTCGCCATGAGGGACGCTGACGCCTGGGTAGAAAAAATCCATCACGCGGGCGCGATTTTCATCGGCGTTTACACCTCGGAAGCGCTGGGCGATTACTGCGCTGGCCCAAACCACGTCCTGCCCACCTCCGGCAGCGCCCGCTTCTCCTCGCCTTTGGGTGTTTACGATTTCCAGAAACGCACGAGTTTAATCAAGGTGTCGCAAGCCGGCGCGCAACATCTGGGGCGCGTGGCGGGCATACTGGCAGACGGCGAAGGCTTGCCCGCGCACGCTTGCTCGGCGCGGTATCGGTTGGAATCCTGATTTTCCGGCGCTCCGCCTATGGCTGTCCGGGATATTTTTCACATACGCTCGTCATTCCCGCGCAGGCGGGAATCCAGTTCACGGTTTTTCCAGCGCGTCCTGCCGAAAGTATGTTTTATGGATTCCCGCCTGCGCGGGAATGATGGAACACAAGGGCGGTTTCTCCGAAACCACCGGACATAACGTCCGGCGCGTTCGGAGAACGCGCCCTACCTTGATGGCGTAGTTAAAATAGCGCACAGGCAAGCGTCATGCCTTATCCACCGAATGCAAGCCCCCCAAAACGTCGCCCCCCGTTAGAATTCCATTCTCATTTTCCGGTATTTGTCCTCAACCCTTCACCGTCTGCACCAACACATGCAGGGCGTGGTTGAGGTCGCTGTCTGTGGCGCGTAACTGTTCGATATTCTTGACCGCGTGGATGACCGTGGTGTGGTCGCGTCCGCCGAAGGCGTCGCCGATTGCCGGATAGCTGAATTGCGTGACTTCCTTGCATAACCACATGGCAATCTGGCGCGGGCGGGCGATGGCGCGGGTGCGCTTTTGCGAAAACAGGTCGGCGACCTTGATTTTGTAATAGTCGGCGACGGTTTTCTGGATGTCTTCAATACCGACATTTCGCACGGAATTCACGATGTCCTTCAAGGCTTCGCGCGCGACTTCCAGCGTTACCGACATGCCCCGGAATCTGGAATAGGCGAGTACGCGATTCAGCGCGCCTTCCAGTTCGCGGACATTCGAGCGCAGATATTTGGCGATGAAAAACGCCACGTCGTCGCCCAGGGTCAGCCCCTCGACTTCGGCTTTCTTTTTCAGGATGGCGACCCGCATCTCGATTTCCGGCGGCTCGATTTGCACCGTCAGCCCCCAGTCGAAACGGCTCACCAGCCGTTCCTCAAGACCATTGATGTTCTTGGGATAAGTGTCGCAGGTGATGATGATTTGTTTCTTGGCTTCCAGAAGGGCGTTGAAGACAAAAAAGAATTCCTGCTGCGAGCGGTCTTTGCCGTTGAAAAATTGCACGTCATCGAGCAACAACACATCCAGACTGCGGTAGTAGCGTTTCAGCGCGTCGAAGGCTTTTTGCTGGTAAGCCTTGACCACATCGGAGTAGTAATCCTCGGTGTGCACATAACGCACGACTTTTTCGGGAAACTGGCTGGCGATGTGATTGCCGATGGCGTGCATCAGGTGCGTCTTGCCCAGACCCGCGCCGCCATAGATGAACAGCGGATTGTAAGTATCGCCGCCGGGCGATGTGGCGACCCGCTCGGCAGCGGCGCGCGCCAAATCGTTTGCCTTGCCGACGACCAGATTTTCAAACGTCAGCGCCCCATTGAGGCGGGTTTTGTCATGCTCTTGCGACGAGGAAGCCGTCGCTGCCCTTGATGGCGCGGCGGATTTTCCGCTCTTGCCGTTGATACTGCCTGCACCCGTTCTGGACGGTTTCGCGGCGATTTTTGGGAGAACCTTGATGGTGGCGCTGGCTTCATCAAGAAGCGCGCCATTTTTCTTGCCGATGACCAGCGCAATCTTGACGGGCTTGCCAAAAAAATCAGCCGCGTGCGTCTCGATGCATTTCAGATATTTTTCCTTCACCCATTTGAGCGTAAACCCATTCGCCGCCACCAGCCGCAAGCCGTCTTCCGCGTCGCCTTCCAGAGCGAGGGGGCGAATCCAGGTATTGACTTGCTGCTGCGACACTTCCTGCGCGCATTTTTTCAGACAGGATTCCCAGAACTCGGTGGACATGAAAGAGACTCGTACAGAGCGTCACCCCAACAGACAGGCGGCGACGGGTGGATGAAAATAACAAAACGACGAAACGACGACAGGAGCGCGATTCTACTCCCAAAACGCGACGGACAAAAGTTATCCACAAGAGGCAGGTGACTCAAAATCCGAATCGGATCACGCCGGTTTGTCGCGCGCGGCGACGACAGGGGGGGATCGAAGAACCGCCGTTCAACCCGCTTTTTCCGCCTGATCCGCCGTGTCCGCGTCATTGCCGCTGTCGGGAAAGGGAACGCGTTGCAGGCGAGCGAGGCGTTCTTCGACAGAAGGATGCGTGGCGAACCAGCGCGAGAAGAACAAAGGTTTTTTACCTGCGCCGAAGAACAGGTGGCTGGCGGCGTCGGCGTAAGGGTGCTGAATCCGGGAGCCGAAGCTGTCGAGTTGGCGTAACGCAAAGGCCAGCCCGTCGGGATTGCGGGTGAATTGCACGGCGGAAGCGTCCGCCAGATATTCGCGTTCGCGGGAGACGGCAGCCTGGATGAGTCGGGCAAAAAAAGCGCCGATGTAGCCGATGCTGACGAGCAGCAAGCCGAGCAGTCCGAGAAAGAAAGCGAGGAGCAGGGTAAACAAGCCATCAATGCTGCTGGTGGCGATGTTGAGCAGAGCGCGTCCGGCGAGAGGCAGGAACAGGATGCCGTGCAGGACGCCGATGAGCCGGAGATTCAGGTAGGCATCGCCGTTGATGATATGGCTGATTTCGTGACCGATCACCCCCTGTAGCGCGTCGCGGTCGAGGTGGTCGATCAGACCACGGGTGACGGCGATTATGCTGTTGGTGGAGGGGGTGCCAGCGGCAAAGGCGTTGAGACCGGGTTCGTTTTCCAGCACAAAAACCTGCGGCGTGGGGATGCCTGCGGCAATGGACATTTCGTCAATCACATTGATGAGCCTCTTTTCCAGCGGGTCATCGGTTTGGCGCGAAACGGGGCGCCCGCCCAGCTTGAGGGCGATGAACGCGCCGCCTTTGCGCGTGATCTGGAAAATTTTGTAGAGCGAGGCGATGGCAATGCTGCCGCCGACCACAAGGAGCGTCTTCAGGAAGCGGCTGGCATTCCACAGCGTCAGCACAGTGCTTCCTGGTTCGGGTGTTCCGGCAAATATCAGCGTGATGCCAAGATAGACGGCAGCGACAATACTGAACACGGTCAGCGCAAACCAAAGCGTCAGCCAAAAGCTGTTCCGCTTTGCGCGGGTTTGCGCGCCGAAAAAGTCCATATCAGTCGTCCTCGCGACGGGGGCAGTGACGGAATTCAGCGGCAGGTCAGAAGCTGACCTTGACGGCTTGACGCACGGTGGCGGGGTCTTCGACGATCCATTGGGCGGCGGCCTGAAAGCCGAAACGGGCAGCGACCAGCACATCGGGGAAGGATTCGCGTTTGGTGTTGTAGCTCATCACCGCGTCGTTGTAGGCTTGGCGGGCAAAGGCGATGCGGTTTTCGGTGGAGGCGAGTTCTTCCTGCAACTGCGCCATGTTCTGATTCGCCTTCAAGTCGGGATAGGCTTCGGAGAGGGCGAAGAATTTGGTGAGCAGCCCGCCCAGGGCGGATTCCGCGCCGGAAAGTTCGCGCACGGCGGCGGCGGAGGGGTCGGCTTCCGCCCTTTTCGCGGCGGCTTGCGCGGTGTTGCGGGCGGCAATCACCGCTTCCAGCGTTTCGCGCTCATGCTTCAGGTAGCCCTTGGCGGTTTCGACCAGATTGGGGATGAGGTCGTAACGGCGTTGCAGTTGCACGTCGATTTGCGCGAAGGCGTTGCGAAACTGGTTCGAGAGCGCAACCAGCCCGTTATAGATGGCAATCAGCCAGACGATGAGGACGGCAATCAGGACAACAATGACGATGGCGGTGGTGATCATGGCGGGCTTCTCCAAAAAAGGTGGTGCGTGGGTGAGTCGAAAATCGGGATGTGGAGAGGGAATGTAGGGTGTATGGCATCGTATGTCAAGATGAATTTTGTAATTTTTTGGAATTATTTTTGCGGCGGGGCGAGGGGTTGTTTCAATCATGACAAAACCATTCCGGTTGTTTGGCAACAACGGGGGACGCTCAAAACCCTTGCGGGAGGGCTTATCCTGTAAAATCCCTTTTTTTCTCCTGCGGAATCGCCTTGCTCATGAGCGCACGTCTTCGTGAAATTCCTTATAACTACACTTCTTTCTCCGATCGGGAGATTGTGATT
Organism: Zoogloeaceae bacterium; assembly: GCA_031287525.1. Taxonomy (GTDB): domain Bacteria; phylum Pseudomonadota; class Gammaproteobacteria; order Burkholderiales; family Rhodocyclaceae; genus Azovibrio. The sequence continues at coordinate 13,039 of JAITSU010000001.1, forward strand.
CGTCTGCTGGGCGAGGAGAACTGGCGGATTCTGGATGAGTTGCGGGGGGAGCGGGTTACGGGGCGGTCGGCGCGGATGTTGTATGAGGTCTTGGGCGACATCTGGGTCGTGCGGCGGAATCCGTATCTGGAAGACGACCTGCTCGCCAACCGCGAGCGGCGGTTTGCGTTGATTGATGCTTTGCATCATCGCCTCTCCGAGGTGGAGAAGCGACGCGCGGCGACGAAAGATGAGGATCTGGAGCGCAGCGGGAAGGTGGCGCGGCTGGTGGCGGCGGCGCGGCAGGCGGTGGAGCGGTTTGAAGTTTCTTTCATGGAAGACTGGCAGTTGCGCCGCCGGGTTGCAAAGATTCTGGGGCGGCATACCCGCCGCGACAATATCGCTTTCGACGGACTGGCGCGGGTGGCGCATGTGACGGACGCGACGGACTGGCGGGTGGAATATCCGTTTGTGGTGTTGTACCCGGATACCGAGGAAGAGGTCGCGCCGCTGGTGCGCGGCTGTATCGAAGCGGGACTGACCATTATTCCGCGTGGCGGCGGCACGGGTTACACGGGCGGGGCGGTGCCGCTGTCGGCGCGTTCGGCGGTGATCAATACGGAAAAGTTGATGGCGCTTTCGCCGGTTGAGGAAATCACGCTCGCGGAACACGACGCGCCTTACGCCACCATCCGTACCGGCGCGGGCGTTGTGACTGACCGGGTTTCGGAGGCGGCGGGCAAGGCGGGACGGGTGTTTGCGGTCGACCCGACTTCGGCTTCGGCGTCTTCTGTGGGCGGCAATATCGCCATGAACGCGGGCGGCAAAAAGGCGGTGTTGTGGGGCACGGCGCTGGATAATCTGGCGTGGTGGAAAATGGTCACGCCGGATGGCGAATGGCTGGAAGTGGAACGTCTCAATCATAATCTTGGCAAGATTCACGAGCAGGAACAGGTGCGCTTTCGTCTGCGTCGCTTCGGCGCGGATGGCAGGACATGCGTCAGTGAAGAAATCCTCTCCCTGCCCGGCGCCCGCTGTCGCAAGACGGGGCTGGGCAAGGATGTGACCGACAAGTTTCTGGGCGGCGTGCCGGGTGTGCAGAAAGAAGGCACGGACGGCATCATCGTCGCCGCCCGCTGGGTGTTGCACAAGATGCCGCCGGTTACGCGCACGGTTTGTCTGGAATTTTTCGGACAGGTGCGCGAGGCGGTGCCGTCGATTGTCGAGATTACCGATTATTTCAAGCCGGGCGGCGCGGGGCATGTGGCGAACGTGCAGCTTGCCGGTCTGGAACACATGGACGAGCGTTATGTGAAAGCCGTGGGTTACGCGACCAAGGCGAAGCGGCACGGGCGTCCGAAAATGGTGTTGATTGGCGATATTGTCGGACACGACGAAAACGCGGTGATGGCGGCGGCGGCGGAAGTGGTGCGGATGGCGAATGCGCGCGGCGCGGAAGGGTTTATCGCGGTTTCGCCGGAGACGCGCAAAAAATTCTGGCTCGACCGTTCGCGCACCGCCGCGATTTCCCGCCACACCAATGCTTTCAAGGTAAATGAGGATGTGGTGATTCCCCTGCCGCGCATGGGCGAGTATTGCGACGGCGTGGAACGCATCAATATCGAGCTTTCGATTGAGAACAAGCTGGCGCTGTGCGACGCGCTGGCGACCTTCCTGCAAGGCGACCTGCCGGTGCATGTGGGCGATAGCAAGCTGGACAGGGAAGTGCTGATGGGCGAACGGCGCGAACAGGCGCAGGAGCATGTCGCCGTCGTGCGCGCGCGCTGGCGCTGGATGCTGGATAACCTCGACCTGCCCTTGACCGCCGCCGAACCGCGTTTTGCCGAATTCGGCATCGTGGCGGACGAACTCACCAACAAGGCGGTCAAGCCGACGCTCTTTCACCGCTTGCAGGATTATTCGGTGCGGGTATCGTGGAAAAAGGAATTGAAAGAGCCGCTCACCTTCATTTTTGACGGTCCGGTGTTTCGCCCGCTTGCCGAAAAACTGGACGCGGTGCAGCAGGAAGTGCTGCGCGGTCGGGTGTTCGTGGCGTTGCACATGCACGCGGGCGACGGCAATGTGCACACCAATATTCCGGTTAATTCCGACAATTACGAAATGCTGCAAACCGCCAATCGGGCGGTGGAGCGCATCATGGCGCTGGCGCGTTCGCTTGACGGCGTGATTTCCGGCGAGCACGGAATCGGCATCACCAAGCTGGAATTTCTCTCCGAAGCGGAGATTCAACCCTTCCGCGATTACAAGGCGAAAGTCGACCCGAACGGGCATTTCAACCAGGGCAAGCTGATGGCGGGCGGCAATCTCGCCAATGCCTACACACCGTCGTTTTCGCTGTTGGGCGCGGAATCGCTGATCATGGAGCAGTCGGAAGCGGGGCGCATTTCCCACATGGTCAAGAATTGTCTGCGTTGCGGCAAGTGCAAGCCGGTATGCTCAACGCATGTGCCGCGCGCCAATCTGCTATATAGCCCGCGCAACAAGATTCTCGCGGTCGGGCTTTTGATTGAAGCCTTTTTGTACGAGGAGCAGACGCGGCGCGGCATCAGCCTGATGCACTTCGACGAATTCAACGATGTGGCCGACCATTGCACGGTCTGCCACAAATGCTTCAATCCCTGTCCGGTCGATATTGATTTTGGCGACGTGACCATCGCCATGCGGACTTTTCTGAAAAAACTGGGCAAGAAAAAGTTTTCTCCGGGCGCGGCGACGGCGATGGCGTTTTTGACCCTGAAAGACCCCCGCGCCATCAAGCTGATGCGCCAATTCATGATCGTCTGGGGCTACAAGGCGCAACGTCTGGGCTATCGCTTCGGCAAATATCTGGGGCTGATTCAGGCGTCCGTCAAACATCCGCCCGCGACGCTGGGGCGACCCGAAATCAAGGCGCAGGTGATTCACTTCATCAACAAGCCCATGCCCGGCGGCTTGCCCAAACGAACCTCGCGCGCGCTTCTGGATATTGAGGATAATTTCGTCATTCCCGTCATTCGCAACCCGAAGAAGAGCACGGAAGATTCTGAAGCCGTGTTTTACTTCCCCGGCTGCGGCTCCGAGCGTCTGTTCAGTCAGGTCGGGCTGGCGACGCAGGCGATGCTCTATGAAACCGGCGCGATAACGGTGCTGCCGCCCGGCTATCTCTGCTGCGGCTATCCGCAGGAGGCGGCGGGCGAGCGCGAGCGTAGCCAGAAAATCACCACCGACAATCGGGTGTTGTTCCACCGCGTCGCCAATACCCTGAATTATCTCGACATCAAGACGGTGATTGTGTCCTGCGGCACTTGCATGGATCAGTTGCAAAAATACGAATTTGAAAAAATCTTTCCCGGCTGCCGCCTGCTCGACATCCACGAATATCTGCTGGAAAAGGGCGTGCGCCTGAAGCAGCCGCCGGAAGGGATGCGCTATCTCTATCACGACCCCTGCCATACGCCGATGAAAGTTTATTCGGGCGTCAAGGTGGCGAGCGAGTTGATGGCACAGAATGTGCCGCTCTCCGAACGCTGCTGCGGTGAATCCGGCACACTCGCCGTCACCCGCCCGGATGTTTCCACCCAGGTGCGGTTCAGAAAACAGGGCGAAATCGAACAGGGTTGCATAAAATTACGTGACGATGGTTTTGCCGGTAAGGTTAAAATGCTGACTGCGTGTCCGTCCTGTCTGCAAGGGCTTTCGCGTTATCGTCACGATGTCGACGATAGCACCGTGAAAGCCGATTACATCGTTGTAGAGATGGCGCGGCATCTGCTCGGCGAAAACTGGATGTCCGACTATGTGGCGAAAGCCAACCGTGGCGGCATAGAAAGGGTGTTACTTTAATCATGAGCGAGAACGCGGAATCCTTTGAACAGGTGATCGACAGTCTGGCGACCGGCGCCCGTCTGGTCAGCAGCCTGACGGTTGAGTTGCCCCAGGTGGCGCTCACCAACATCCAGAAAATGCTGATGAGTCTGGAGAAGCATCCGCCCACCCCCGATATTTATCTGGATGTTCTTGAGCAACTGCGCCATCCCTTGAACACCGTTACGACGGAACTGGCGCGGCTCTACCGCGACAAGCCCTTGCCGCTGACAGAGCATCGTGAATCCGTTTTTCTGCAAGTCACCGCAGTCCTGCACAAGATGTCCCGTGGCTACGGCTATTGCGCCCAGTTCATCAAGGGCGCGCCGCGCGACAGCCAGGATACGGAATTCACCTATTATCTGGCATTGGCGCTGCATCGCAGCCTTCGCTATGCGAGCGCGTTTGTCCATGAACACTACTATGCCCGTCAGGAATTGCCGCATGGCATTTGGCAGGAAATTCACCGCGATTACCATGCAGCGGAACTGAACGACCTGACCGGGAAGCCGGTCATGGATGCGCTTGACAGCGAGCAAAGCGCCAGCACTTGCGCCGACCTCTATGTCGCGTTATTGCTGGTTGAAATGGCCAACCCCTACAGTCACAACGCGGTTGACCAGGCGTTGATTCACCAGTGGGCGATGCTCTGGGCGCCGCTGGTTTCCATTTTTCCCGTGGAATCCGTGCTGGAAATTCCGCCCTTCATCATTGACCTGACGCAGGACAAGCCGCTGCACCCCGCCACCAACAGCGTTGCGAGCGACAATGCCCGCCATCTGGATGTTTTCGGTCTGAGCGCCCGGATTAACGAAACGCGCGAAACCCTCACCAACCAACCCGATTCCGTCGAGGTGAAAACCCTGAAACTGGGCGAGTCCAGCGTGGAGCACGCCTGTAGACTGCTCGCCAAACTCGCGGCTCCCTGGGGGATGTCCGCCAGTCCTCGCCGTTTCCGCCGCTACAGTATGCATGGTCAGGTTAAATTGTGCAGCACCTTCGAGCACATCCACCTCGCCATTTCCGGCAAAGACTTCAAGCAACCGGGCGCATTTGAGGCAATGCATGTTCCTGATAGCAGCATTCTGGGGAGGGGCTTCGACATTGTGCATCCCAGTCTCACGACAGGAAAATGGCGTCCGCACCCGGTCAGCGCCCTCCCAAGCAGCGAGTGGGATGTCGCCAATTATTCCACCAACGGTTTTCGGCTGTTTCGTGACCTCGCCGGTTCGCAAATCGCGCACGGTCAGTTGTTGTTGGCGCTGAGTCAGGACAATCAGGACAACACGTCGCCTTATCTGCTCGGCGAAGCCCGCTGGCTGATGCAGGATTCCTATGAAAGCTGTCTTGTATTGGGGGTTACCCTATTCCCCGGCACGCCTGAAGCCATCGCCGTGCGCCCCGAAGACCTGCTGCAAGGATCGGAAGAGGTTTATCTGCGCGCTTTCATGTTGCCCGCTCTGGAAACAACGAAAACGCCATCTACCCTGATATTGCCCATCGGTCTGTATCGTCCCCAGCGTAGCCTTAAACTGGCGCAAGGCAGCGAAATTTTCCTTGTCACCCTGGGTCATGTCTGGCAACGCGGGCTGGATTTTGAAATCATCACTTACAAGAAGAGGTAGGGCTTGCAAAAAAGAGACGCGCTACCGCGTCCGCATCCCCGCCTCTTTCCCCTTTTACGCACCCTAAAGCATCCAATCATGAGCGACAGCACCAGTACCGCCAGCACCACCCATTTCGGTTTTCAACAAGTCGAGGAAAATGACAAGGAAAGAAAAGTCGCGGAAGTTTTTGATTCCGTCGCCAGCCGCTACGATTTGATGAACGATTTGATGTCAGCGGGGATGCACAGGCTTTGGAAACGCTTCACCATTGCCCAAAGCGGCGTGCGCGAAGGCGCGCGCGTGCTCGATATTGCGGGCGGCACGGGTGATTTGTCGCTGGCGTTTTCCAAACGGACGGGCAAAAGCGGCATGGTTGTGCTGACCGACATCAACAACGCCATGCTGACACGCGGGCGCGACCGCCTGCTCGACAAGGGGCATCCCGTACCCGCCACGCAATGTAACGCCGAGAGCATCCCCTTCAGGGACAACAGCTTCGATTGCGTTAGCGTGTCTTTCGGGTTGAGAAACATGACCCACAAGGACAAGGCGCTCTCCGAAATGTATCGGGTGCTGAAACCCGGCGGACGCTTGCTGGTGCTGGAATTCTCGCGCGTCTGGAAACCCCTCGCGCCTCTCTACGACCTCTATTCCTTCAAGGTCATCCCGAAAATCGGGCAACTCATCACCAAAGACGCTCCCAGCTACCAGTACCTCGCGGAATCCATCCGTATGCACCCCGATCAGGAAAGTCTGAAAGGCATCATGGAATCCGTGGGTCTGGAAAAAGTCGAATACTTCAACCTCTGCTTCGGCGTTGTCGCCCTGCATCGGGGCTACAAGTTTTAACAGCGGCAATGCTCAAAGCGCCGCTTATCTTCGCGCTCAATCATCTGCTCGACAATAACCGTTGGGCGCGGACACGCCTCGCCCCCTTCGCCGGACAAACGCTGGCGCTGCAAGGCGGGTTTTGGCAATTGACCTTGGTCGTTACCGGGGAAGGACGTTTGCAGGCGCAGACGGAAAGCGATGATTCGGCAAACGACTCCGCAGCCGTCAGCATCACCCTGCCGCCCGAAACCCCCTTTCTGCTCCTCACCGACAGCGAACGCCTGTTGCAACAAGCCAAAATCAGCGGCAACGTCGATTTTGCCGAAAGCTTGAATTTCGTCTTCCGCAATCTGGAATGGGACGTGGAAGCCGACCTTGCCCCCCTGTTGGGCGACATCCTCGCCCATCGCCTCACTCAACTGGGTCGTACCCTGCGCGCCCGTCTGCAACAAAAAGCGGGAAGCCTTGCCAGCAATGTCAGCGCATCCTTGCGCGATGAAAGCGGATGCCTGATTTCTTCCCGACAAATGGCAGGCTTTACGGCGGAAGTTCAGGCGGTAGACGCAGAAGCCGCGCAACAAGAGAAACGCTTGCGGGCGCTGGAAGCGCGAATACGCCCCGAAAGGCAAAAGTGAACAAACCCCTGCTTTTCATTGCCGCATGTCTGCTCGCGTTTAACGCCTTCGCGCAGCCGCCGAGGATGGATTTTGTGACTTCGGTAAAGCTGGATGGAGTGGAACTGGCGCAGCCTGTCAATATCCAGAAGTTACCCAAAGCGTTTTGGGTCGATGGCATTACAAAAATGAGTTGGGTCAGCGAGTGTTCTGCAAATGGCGAGGTTTATATTGACTATAAAAACCGGAGCGTCAAGCTTGAATTCTTTCCAGAGGACAATCCAGGCATTGATTTGGACGGGATGTTCACTAAAAAAACAAAGCCGTACAGGAAATATCCATTGAAAGCACAAATATGGGTTGACTGGAAGGATATGCGTGGATTTACTGAATCACTCAAAGTAGACGACAAACTGATTAAACCGGATTTGACCTTTGAGGAATTCAAAAGAATTTTTCCAGTGAGCGCAGCATATAAATATCCGCTGGATGAATTACTGTATGAACATGCCTATCCAGGCGAAGAATGGTCAGGCGCTCACATGCATGATGTCACGATTGGCGAAAGCGATCCCGATATCATTGAGCCACCTTACATGGGATCGGTTCGCTTTTTCTTCAAAGACGGGAAACTGGTCAAGTTGCAAATCTTGCAGGGTATTGCTTGCTGAAAGGATGAAATGAAGCTTCTCCGCGTGTTTGTAAGCCTGTTTTTCCTGCTGCCCGCCTTGTGCATGGGGGCGGAAATTTATTGCGGGAAAGTGGAAAAACTTTTCTTTTCGGCACCGGATGACCCGCCCGATATGCAGACATCTGAAGCCATCATGCTGAATTTCGGGGCGAAAAAATCTGTCGCCTATGAATCGCTGATGGGTGAACATCTGTCTACAAGCGTTGGCGCAATACAACTGGTTGCAACGCTGGACGGTCAGGACGGCGTGAGTATTGCGGAACTTGTGCGTCTTGTCGGGAAACATGCCTGTTTCACCGGGGAAACAATGCAATCCCATACGGCGCACCATATACCGCCTGTTCTATTGACGGATTTACGGCGGGTAGATAAAACCGGGGACAGCCTCGCCGTTTCCGGTGAGTTTACGGCAACGGGAATGTTGCAGATTTACTGGAGAGTGAATTGGCAATGCGAAAAGGAATGCCAGCCGGAAAGAGTCCTGCAAATGAGGTTTTCCCCGGATGAACAATCTTTAGCGCGTCTTCCATTGTGGCAGGACAAGGATCAGGCTGTGATTCAGCCAAAAATGATCGATATTCTCAACAGCAAGCCCCTGACCGTTTCCAGCAGTTTCCCGGAAAAAGACATCCGCGCGCTATTGAAGGATGTTGAAAACATGCCTGAAAACTTCTTCAAATACAGGGAAAGATTTGTTCTGTTCCCGGCGACGGTGCGGTTCTCAAATTTTTCCGCATCCATAGAATGCGATACTTGGCATACCGCTGCCACTTTTCTTGAAGTCAAGGACATCCCCGGAATGCTTCCAGAACAGGAAACCGGGGTGAAGAAATTTTCCGCTGCCTGCGGTCTAACGCCTTATGACGAAACATTCATTATCACTGCAAGGACAGGCAAGCACTTTGCAGTCAGTGCCTCGCCAGATGCCACAAGCCGTGTTTCCGCCCGTCTGGAAAACGGGACGCAGGCGCTCAAAATCAGAACGATCAATGATAACTGGTTGTATATACAAGCCGTTCCAGGGAATCATCCCTATGCTGCCGATGCGAAAAATCCGGCGGTTTTCGGGTATCTCTACAAACCGGCAGTTATGCTCGAAGCGGTTAATTAGGGAGGGCGTGTGAATGATGTGCCATTGTTCCACGCCGTTTGCAGAGGCGGCTAGCCGCCCCTGCAAAAACCGTCCGCGCAATCAAGGTAGGGCGACATCGAAGAAATCGCCGGACGTTATAATGCGACGCGCTCGGAGCGCGCGCCCTGCCAAAAAAATGGCGACCGTTTGTAGCGGTCGCCATTTTTGTATGAGTTGCGATTCAATCAGTGAATCGTGTTCTTCATCTTGCCAATCGCCTGCAACTGCGCCACGGCTTGCACCAGTTCGGCTTCGGCGCCGGCGAGGTCCATGTTGCTGTTGCGTTGAGCCAAGGCTTCTTCAGCGCGGCGTTTGGCGTCCAGCGCCTTGGCTTCGTCGAGGTCGGCGGCGCGGATGGCGGTGTCTGCCAGAACAGTAATCAACTGTGGTTGCACTTCCAGCAGGCCGCCGGAAACGTAGACCAATTCAAAGCGGTCTTCGTCGGGCACTTTCAGCCGCACCGTGCCGGGCTTGATGCGGGTCAGGAGCGGGGTGTGGCGGGGCATGATGCCCAGTTCGCCCGCTTCGCCGGGAAATACCGCGAACTCGACCAGACCGGAGAAAATTTCTTCTTCGGCGCTGACGACGTCCACGTGGATGGTCATGGCCATATCAGGCTCCTTATTGCAGCGTCTTGGCTTTTTCGACGGCTTCTTCGATTGAGCCCACCATGTAGAACGCTTGTTCCGGCAGGCTGTCGTAATCGCCGCTGACGATGCCCTTGAAGCCCGCGATGGTGTCTTTCAGGGACACGTATTTGCCGGGGGAGTTGGTAAACACTTCGGCGACGTGGAAGGGCTGCGAGAGGAAACGCTGGATTTTACGGGCGCGGGCGACGGCGAGCTTGTCTTCGGGAGACAGTTCGTCCATGCCGAGAATGGCGATGATGTCGCGCAGTTCCTTGTAGCGTTGCAGGGTTTGCTGCACACTACGCGCCACGTTGTAGTGTTCTTCGCCAACCACCAGCGGGTCAAGCTGGCGGGAGGTGGAATCCAGCGGATCGACGGCGGGGTAGATACCGAGCGAGGCGATGTCGCGGGAGAGCACCACGGTGGAGTCCAGGTGCAGGAAGGTGGTGGCGGGCGAGGGGTCGGTCAAGTCATCCGCTGGCACATACACGGCTTGAATCGAGGTGATGGAACCGACCTTGGTGGAACTGATCCGTTCTTGCAGACGCCCCATTTCTTCCGCCAGCGTCGGCTGATAGCCCACGGCGGAAGGCATACGACCCAGGAGGGCGGAAACTTCCGTACCGGCGAGGGTGTAGCGGTAGATGTTATCGACGAAGAACAGGATGTCACGACCTTCGTCGCGGAAACTTTCCGCCATCGTCAAGCCGGTCAGCGCGACGCGCAGACGGTTGCCGGGGGGTTCGTTCATCTGACCGAACACCATCGCCACCTTGTCCAGCACGTTGGAGTCTTTCATTTCGTGATAGAAGTCGTTGCCTTCGCGGGTACGTTCGCCCACACCGGCAAACACCGACAAGCCGGAGTGCTGCTTGGCGATGTTGTTGATGAGTTCCATCATGTTCACGGTCTTGCCGACGCCCGCGCCGCCGAACAGACCGACCTTGCCGCCCTTGGCGAACGGGCAAATCAGGTCGATCACCTTGATGCCGGTTTCGAGGAGTTCCACGGAAGGCGAGAGTTCGTCGAACTTGGGCGCTTCGGCGTGGATGGAGCGTTTTTCGCCGCTGTCGATGGGACCGGCTTCGTCGATGGGACGACCCAGCACATCCATGATGCGACCCAGAGTGCCGTGACCGACGGGGACGGAAATGGGCGCGCCGGTGCTGCTCACCGTCATGCCGCGTTTCAGACCGTCGGAGGAACCCATGGCGATGGTGCGGGCGATGCCGTCACCAAGCTGTTGCTGTACTTCAAAGGTCAGACCTTTTTCGACGTTGCCGTGTTCGCCGGTAGCGTCCAGCACCAGAGCGTCATAAACATTCGGCATCTGACCATGCGGGAACTGGATGTCCACCACGGGGCCGATACATTGCACGATTGAACCTTGACTCATGTTAAATCCCCAATATCAAAAAACTTAAACTGCCGCCGCGCCGCCGACGATTTCGGACAACTCTTTGGTAATCGCCGCTTGCCGCGCCTTGTTGTAAACCAGATTCAGTTCGCCGATGACGTTCTTGGCGTTGTCGGAAGCCGACTTCATGGCGACCATCCGGGCGGATTGCTCGGACGCCATGTTTTCCGCCACCGCCTGATAAATCAGCGCCTCAACGTAACGCACCAGCAAATCGTCGATGACGACCTTGGCGTCCGGCTCGTAAATGTAATCCCATTTGGAATGACCGGAGCCGACTTCTTCGCCTGCCAGAGGCAGTAATTGTTCCAGCACCGGCTCTTGCTTCATGGTGTTGATGAAGCGGGTGGAGGCGATATACACCGCATCCAGTTCGCCAGCGGCAAAACTGTCCAGCAGCACCTTGACGGGGCCGATCAGTTTTTCCAGACGCGGTGTGTCGCCCAAGGCTTCGACATGCGAAACGACATTGACGCCCGCGCGCTGCATGAAACCGAAACCCTTGCTGCCGATGCAGGTGGCTTTCAGTTTGTGACCCGACGCGTCCCATTCCTTCATCCGGTTCAAGACCAGACGCAGTATGTTGCTGTTCAAGCCGCCGCACAAACCTTTGTCGGAAGTGATGACGATGAGACCGATATTCCTGACCTCGCGGCGCGACATGAAGGGATGCCGGTAGTCCGTCAGCGCGTGCGACAGATTGCCCGCCACGCGCCGGATTTTTTCGCCATAGGGACGGGCAGCCCGCATCCGTTCCTGCGCCTTGCGCATTTTGGATGCGGCCACCATCTCCATGGCCTTGGTGATCTTGCGCGTGTTTTCAACGCTCTTGATCTTGGTACGAATTTCCTTGCCGCTTGGCATGGCGCTCTCCCGTTTGGATTAAACCCAGGTACCCTTGAAGGCGGTAATGGCAGCAGCAAGCTGCTTTTCCGTTTCGCCATCCAGTTCCTTGGTCGACTCCACTTTGTTCAAGACATCCGCCGCGTTCTGTTTCAGATAAGCGAGCAGAGCCTTTTCAAAGTCCAGGGCGCGCTTCACTTCGACATCTTCGTAGTACCCCTTTTCTGCCGAATACAGCGTTATCGCCATTTCGGACACGCTCATGGGCGAATACTGCAACTGCTTCATCAGTTCCGTCACCATGCGACCGTGTTCCAATTGCTTCCTTGTCGCTTCGTCGAGATCGGAAGCGAATTGGGCAAACGCCGCCAGTTCGCGGTATTGCGCCAGCGCCAGACGCACGCCGCCACCGAGTTTCTTGATGACCTTGGTTTGCGCCGCGCCGCCGACGCGGGACACGGAAATACCGGCATTGATGGCAGGGCGGATACCGGCGTTGAACAGGTCGGTTTCCAGAAAGATTTGACCGTCGGTGATGGAAATCACGTTCGTCGGCACGAAGGCGGACACGTCGCCAGCCTGCGTTTCGATAATGGGCAGGGCGGTGAGCGAACCCGTTTTGCCCTTGACTTCACCCCCCGTGAGTTTTTCCACCCATTCTTCGGAAACGCGGGCGGCGCGTTCCAGCAGGCGGGAGTGCAAATAGAACACGTCGCCGGGATAGGCTTCACGACCGGGCGGACGACGCAGCAGCAGGGAAACCTGACGGTATGCCCAGGCTTGCTTGGTCAAATCGTCATAAATAATCAGCGCGTCTTCGCCGCGATCGCGGAAGTATTCGCCCATCGTGCAACCGGAGTAGGGCGCGATGTATTGCAGCGCGGCGGTTTCGGAAGCGGAAGCGGCGACGATGATCGTGTATTCCAGCGCGCCGTGTTCTTCCAGCTTGCGAACCACGTTGGCGATGGTGGACGCCTTTTGACCGACCGCCACGTAGATACACTTAACGCCTGTGCCCTTTTGATTGATGATGGCGTCAATCGCCACGGCGGTTTTGCCGGTTTGGCGGTCGCCGATAATCAGTTCGCGTTGACCGCGACCAATAGGCACCATCGCGTCGATGGATTTCAGCCCGGTTTGCACCGGCTGCGACACGGACTTGCGCCAGATGACGCCGGGCGCGACTTTTTCGATTTTGTCGGTGAGCTTGTTGTTCAGCGGGCCTTTGCCGTCAATGGGCTGCCCCAGCGAATTTACCACGCGACCCAGAAGTTCGGGGCCGACGGGCACTTCCAGAATGCGCCCCGTGCATTTCACGGTGTCGCCTTCGGAAATGTGCTTGTATTCGCCCAGCACAACCGCGCCAACGGAGTCACGCTCCAGGTTCAATGCCATGCCGAAGGTGTTGCCGGGGAATTCCAGCATTTCGCCCTGCATGACATCTTGCAGACCATGCACGCGGCAAATGCCGTCGGTCACGGAAACAACGGTACCCTGCGTGCGGGTTTCAGCGCCCACGTTCAGGTTTTGAATCTTGCTTTTAATCAGCTCGCTGATCTCGGACGGATTCAACTGCATTTATAAATCTCCTAATTCTTTAATGCTGTGGCAAGGGTTTCGAGCTTGCCACGCACGGAAGCATCCAGAACCTGGTCGCCAACCACCACCCGTATACCGCCAATCAAGTCGGCATCCACCACGCTGGAAAGTTCAAGTTTCGTCTTGAAATGAGCTTCCAGTTGCGGTTTCAGGGTCTTCAACTCGGCGTCGGAAAGGGCAAACGCGGTTTGCACCACGGCGGTCTTGACCCCGGCTTCGGCAGCCCTGCTGGCTGCGAACAGTTCAGCGATTTCAGGCAATAGCGAGAGGCGCTCGTTTTCCGCGAGTTCGCGGACGAAATTGCCAAACACGGCATCCTTGTCTTCGGAAAACGAAATGAAGAACCGGGCAGCCTGTTCAGCGGACAGATGGGGATTGCCGATCACCCCCGCCATTTCCGGCGCGCTCGCCACGAGGGCAAGGCGTTCCAGGCGGGAAGACCAGGCATCCAGCGCCCCTGCTTCCTTGGCGGCGCCAAAGGCGGCCTCGGCGTAGGGACGGGCGACGGTGACGGTTTCAGCCATAAGACTTACAAATCCTGTTGAATGGCGGACAGCAATTGGGCATGTGCCTTGGCGTCGATTTCACGACGCAGGATTTTTTCCGCGCCGGCAACCGCCAACGCAGCCACCTGATCGCGCAAACCTTCTTTGGCGCGCAGAGATTCCTGTTCGATTTCCACCTTGGCGCTGGCAATCACCCGGTCAGCTTCGACCCTGGCTTCTGCCTTGGCTTCTTCGATAATCTGGGCGGCGCGTTTTTCCGCCTGCCCCAGCACCTCGGCGGATTTTTCCTTGCCGGCGCGCAGGGCGTCGGCAGAGCGTTTGGTCGCCAGTTCAAGATCCTGCTTGCCACGTTCAGCCGCAGCCAGACCGTCTGCCACCTTTTTCGCGCGCTCGTCGAGCGCCTTCACAACGGGCGGCCACACGAATTTCATCGTGAACCACGCCAAAATGAAGAACACTACGATCTGAGCGAGCAGCGTTAAGTTCAGATTCACGGTGTTGACCCCCTATGAAAGTTGATGGGGAACCGATTACTGCACCAACTGGAACGGATTGGCGAAAGCGAACATCATCGCAATACCCACGCCGATCAGGAAGGCGGCGTCAATCAGACCGGCCAGAAGGAACATCTTGGTTTGCAAGGCGTTCATCAACTCCGGCTGACGGGCAGAAGCTTCAATGTACTTGCCGCCCATCAGACCGATACCGATACAAGCGCCGATAGCACCCAAACCGATAATCAGACCGGCAGCCAGCGCGACAAAACCCAAAACGTTTTCCATGACAACTCCTTGCTCGTTAAAAAAGAAAAGAAAAACAAATCATTAGTGCGACTCGTGCGCCTGACCGATGTACACCAGCGTCAGCATCATGAAGATGAAGGCTTGCAGCACAATAATCAGGATGTGGAAAATGGCCCACGCCGTACCGGCGAGGATGTGACCGAGCCAAAGCAGCGGGCCGGTTGCGCCAGAACCCGCTACCCAGGCGCCGCCCATCAGGGCAATCAGCATGAAAACCAGTTCACCGGCATACATGTTGCCGAACAACCGCATTCCGTGCGAAATGGTCTTGGCGGCGAATTCAATCATCTGCATGGCGAAATTGACAGGTGCCAGCGCCCAGTGCTTGCCGAAAGGCGCGGTAAAAAGCTCGTGTACCCAGCCGCCGAAGCCCTTGATTTTGACGTTGTACCAGAGGCAAATCAGCAACACGCCGATGGACATGCCCAGGGTGGCGTTCAAGTCGGCCGTCGGCACGACGCGCGAGTAAGCGTGACGCGCGTCGCCGCCAGCAGCGCCATAGATCAGTTCCCAAATACGGGGCAACAGGTCGACCGGCAGCAAATCCATCGCGTTCATCAGGAAAATCCAGATAAACACGGTCAGGGCGAGCGGCGCGACAAATTGACGGGATCTGGCGTCGTGAATGATGCCCTTGGCTTGCTCGGAAACCATTTCCACCAGAATTTCGACCGCCGCCTGAAAACGCCCCGGCACGCCGGAAGTGGCGCGGCGGGCGGCAAAGGCGAGCACCAGCACGGTCAGCAGCCCCAAGCCCAGCGAGAAAAACAGGGTGTCGAGGTTGAGCACCTGAAAATCGACAATACTCGCCTGGGCATGACCCGTACCATTGAAATGCGTCAAATGGTGGGTGATGTACTCGCCCGCCGTGGGGCCCGCTGTGGTGCCATGTGCAGCAACCGCTTCTTCAGTAGCCATGTCAGGATTTCTTCCAAAAAGCCAAAAAACTTGCCTGTAGTACCAGAATCATGCCAAGCAGCAGGCTTGGCCAGTGTACGTCTTGATAGATTTTGACGGCAATCAACAGTAACAGCACGGTTGCCGCGATTTTAACGAATTCGCCGACAAAAAACTGCGTCGCAAATTGTGGCGCGGACGCGCCCCCAGTCTGCCTGGTCATTTTGCTCAAGCGCAGGGTGAACCACGCGCAAGGCAGGATACAGACTACGCCAGCCAACACCGCCGAAACCGCCCCGCGCGCGCCTGCGAACAGGGCGGCAAGACAGACCGCCAACAAGGCAGCGGCGAGTTGCAGATAGATTGTTCTAATCATAAAAAACCAGCCAGTTCGCCGATCAAGTGGCAGATTCGCCAGATTCAAGGCTGTTGCGCGTAACGTTGGGGACAGCGCAAAACCCTGACAATGTACGGCGTAAGTCGAATTTCGTCAATATAAATTGCCGGGCGGGGCATGTGCTATGCCTGTTGCAAGAGCGGATGCCTCAAAGCGCTGCGGACGGTTCTGAAAACGCTTGGGGGTTGAACAAAGCGACAACAACCGGATTCTTTTGCGCGACTTCGACGGCGCGATCAGCGAGCGCGGCGTGACGGACATTCGGTTGCGGCGTTTCGGGCAGCCGGAAAAGATGGCGGGATGATGACGCGCGCTCGTTCGTCCCGCCCGGTCATGCAGGCTATTCGCAACATTTTTTTGCTTGTGGCATATCCTCTGAAGTGTAATAATCCCGACCTTTATTTTTTGGAACAAGGAGTCTGTGATGCCGCATTACCGGAAAATTGTTTTGACCACTGCCGCCGTTTTGCTGTTTCCTCTTGCCAGTCAGGCGCGGAACAGTGTGCTTCATCTGGATTTCCAGAGCGTCGTCGACGCCGCCATCGCGGACGGGCAACTCGATGGCACGGTCAAGTTTTACCTGAAAGGAAAAGGCGGCGCGGTCAAAAAAACCTTCCCGGAAGCCGTTTCCAACAAGAAGACCAACGCCTTCAACAAGACCGACGAAGAAGCCTGCGCCTGGGCGCTCCGCTCCGTGCTGATTTCTTTTCAGGAGAACGCCAAAAAGCATGGTGCCAACGCCGTGGTTAATCTCGTGAGTTATTACAAGAAAAACGAGTACAAGAGCGCGACCCAATACGAATGTCACGCAGGCGCGATGGTGGCAGGCGTGGCGATGAAGGGGAACGCGGCGGTGCGGTAATCGGGCGGGCTACCGCTGCCTGGCTTCTTCCTGCTGTTTCCGTTTGAACTGGCGCAGGCGGGCTTCGATGGCGGAGTTGGTGTAGAAATCGTTGCCGCCGGATTTTTGCGCCAGTTCCAGTTGTTCGATGGCGGCGGCGAGTCTGCCTTCCAGCGCGTAGGCTTCCGCCAGCGCCTTGTGTTGTTGCCCGGTCTTGCCTCTGGCGGCGCAGGTTTCGGCCTGTAATTTGTACAGGCGGGCGTCGGCGCTGTTTTTACGCACGGACTGGTCGAGAAAAATTTGCGCGTCGTCCAGACGGTGATTTTCCAGCAGGGCTTCACCGTAGGCATAAACAAGGGCGATGGCGTTGGGATAGCGGTTCAAGGCATCCCGAAAAATGGCCAGCCCACCCGCGAGGTCGCCGCGTTTGATACGCGCCTCGGCGTAGAGGCGTTCAATCATGGGCGGGGCGTTTTTGCCCTGACGGATGCCCGCGAGCGTGTTTTCCGCAGCCTGCCAGTCTTTTTGGCGCGCTTCTGCCACGGCCAGTCCGTATTGCGTCGCCGCGACATTCAGGGTTTTTTGTTCCGCCAGCAGGGTTTTGAAATGCGCCACCGCTTCGGCGGGCGTGCCGCGCATGGCTTGCAGACGGGCGCGCACGAGCTGGAATTCCAGACTGTCCGGCACCTGTTTGTAGGGATGTCCCTGTTCGCGGTTTTGCATGTCGGAAATGCGCTCGACATTGAGCGGGTGCGTTCGCAGATAGACGGGCGCATTGTTTTCGTAGATGCGCGTTGCGCGTTGCAGGCGGGCGAAAAAGGCGGACATGCTGCGAACATCAAAACCGGCCTTTTCAAGAGTCTGGAATCCGATGCGATCGGCCTCGCGCTCGAAATCGCGGGTAAAACCCAGTTGCGCTTGCGTGGCTCCGGCAGAAGCGCCCGCCATCGCCGCGCCAGCGACATCGGAATTGGAACGCGCCGCCAGAATCGCCACCGCCATCGCCAGCAGGCTGGCGGTGGAAATCTGGTTTTGCCGGACGATGCCGCGCGCCAGATGGCGTTGGGTGACATGCGACACTTCGTGCGCCAGTACGCCAGCGAGTTCCGATTCATTCTGCACCGCCAGAATCAAACCGGAATTGACGCCGATGTAGCCGCCGAACATGGCGAAAGCGTTAATCATCGGGTCTTCCAGCGGGAAGAAATAAAACCCGATGCCGAGGTCAGGGCTGGCGGCGGCGAGGCGGTTGCCCAACTGGTTCAGGTAGGCTTCCACTTCCGGGTCGTCGAGATAGGTTGGCTCCTGCGCGCGGATTTCATTCATGATTTCCTGCCCGATTTTTTTCTCGGTCTGCATGGAAAGCGTCGCGCTGGCGGAATCGCCCAATTCCGGCAGATGGATGTCGACGGTCTGGGCGCGCGCCATGTCCGATACGCCCAGAATGAGGGCGGACACGAGCAGGAAGGGGGCGGAGAGGAAAGGGAAACGCATCACGCTATGATATATCAGCTCGCCCTTCTTTTTCGGGCGCGACCATTCACGAGCATTTCAGGTTTTGAAGCGTCCCTATCGTCGCCAATGCACATCAGGTACCATGCGCCGATACATAAGGGGAGCGCATGGAAGTGATTGTGACCGGCATCTGCATTGTTGTGCTTGTGTGGCTGATTTTGCCCATCGTGGCGCTTGCCCGCCAGAGCGCGTTGAGCCGACGCTGCGCCCTTTTGCAAAAGCAGTTGAAAGAACTGGTCGAGTGTTTCGAGTCGGTATCCAAACGCCTGGAACGGCTGGAAGCCGCCAGGGTCGTTGCGCCCCCCGCGCCCCCTGCGCCGGTCGTGTCGGTTGCGCCTGCCGCTGCCGTCGCCGCGCGGGTGGAGATGGAAACACCGATCCCCAAACCGGCGACCCTGATTATCGAGCCGCCGACCGCAACGCCGGCTACGACCGCGAATGCCCCCGAAGCCGCGCTCGAACTGGATGACCTCGCCGAAGTGGTCAAGTCGATGTATCGCGCGGCGGCGGAAACTTCGGCAACCGCGCCG
>JAITSU010000020.1 GCA_031287525.1 Zoogloeaceae bacterium
CGTTTCCGCATTCCGCTTTTCAACTTCTTTTATTCAAAACGCAGGGGATAACTCATGAACCTTGACCTTCCATTGCAGGAAAACATCTTCTCCGATGTCGCGGAAAATGCCGCGAAGAAAATCGCCGGGGAAGCCACTTCTACCAAAAACAAGTCTACCCAGCTTCGCAAGTTTTATGACGAACTGGTGATGTGGCACGACAAATTATTTGACCATAACGTAAAGGACAAGGAAGCGACCTACAAGGAACTTGCGCCTTTCATCAAAATGATGTGCGCCAAGATCGCTTACGCCAAAGGACGCGGACACGTCAGTGACGGCTTTGAAAAGCTGTTTTCCGATGTCATCAAGGCGATCAAAAACCCGACAACCCTGAAACACGCCAAATTATTCGTGGAAGCCTTCATGGGCTTCTATAAAGCAGAAGGAAAATAACCATGCTACAACTCACCAACATCACTACGATCGAAGCCACGCTGGAAGTCGTTACCGGTCTCCGAATCGGCGCGGGCGACAATGAAATGCACATCGGCGGCGTGGATAACACCGTCATCAAGCATCCGCTGACTGGATCGCCTTACATTCCCGGCTCCAGCCTCAAAGGAAAAATGCGGAGCTTGCTGGAATGGCGCAGCGGCGCGGTCAAGGAAAATGCACTGACTGCATCGGACTACCAGACCGCCACCGAGGCGCAAAAGCCGGAAATCAAGCGCATCCTGCAACTTTTCGGGGTGAGCGGTGATGCCGGGGAAGCGTCCAAACCATTTACGCCCTCGCGCCTGTCATTCTGGGATTGTGCGCTCGACCCCGAATGGGAAAAATCCGTGCGTAACAACAACCAGTTGCTCACCGAAGTCAAAAGCGAAAACGTTATCAACCGCATCAGCGGCGTAGCCGAACATCCGCGCAACACCGAGCGTGTTCCGGCGGGTGCCAGGTTTGTCTTCAAGCTCTCCATCAAGCAACTGGCGGATGATGAGAAGAGCAAAGAAGAAAATGAAGCAGAAAATAAGGCGTTGCTGGATACCGTACTGCAAGGTTTGAAGCTGGTTGAGCATGACAGCTTGGGCGGCTCCGGTTCGCGCGGTTACGGCAAGGTGAAATTTACCAAAATAAAAATCGGTGAAAAATACGTTTGCGAGAAGCAATGGGAAAAATTTCCGGCTTTTCCGACAGAACAGAGCAAAAGCCGTTTGGACGATCTCTTTCAACAGGCGTCCTGACCATGCAAACGCATCGTTTCACCCTCCGCCCGCAAACCGCTTTCGGCACGCCGCTTGTGGGCGATACCCTGTTCGGGCAACTGTGCTGGGGATTCGCACGCCGTTTCGGAAGGGACTGGCTGACCGACCGCTTGCGGGGCTACACCGAAGGTCGCCCCTTCCTCGTGCTGTCAGATGCATTCCCGCAAGGCTTCTTGCCGTTACCTACCGTGCCGGGCAAGTTCTGGACACCACAAGGCGACACCGACCGCAAGGCGCTGAAGAAAAAACGCTGGTTGCCTGTTGAGGCAATGAAGTCACCGTTTTCGGAGTGGCAAAGCCTCGCCAGAAACGACGCGGAAGCCGCCGAGGTAGTACTGAAACAAAACTGTGTCGACACAAAGGTCGTTAAAGAAATATTGAAACGAGACGGTATTCCCCTACAAATCCTCAGAACGCAACCGCACAACACCATCAACCGCGCCACATCCACCACGGGCGAAGGCATGTTTGCGCCTTACGCGCAAACGCAAATCTGGTTTCACCCGGACATGCGTCTTGAGCTTTACGCCGTGCTGGATGAAACCCGTGTTACAGCGGAGGAGTTTGTCGCCACGCTGACCGACATGGGGCAAAGCGGCTATGGACGCGACGCCAGTATCGGTCTGGGCAAATTCGAGATTAAACAGGATGAGACGTTTTCCACCCTGCCACATTCAAAAGACGCCAACGCCTGGCTGACGCTTGCGCCCTTGGCTCCGCAAGGCTTGGGGCTGGACGCGAAAAACAGCTTTTATCAACCGCTCACCCGTTTTGGACGACACGGCGATGCCGCCGTGCATTCGGGCAATCCCTTCAAACGTCCCTTGCTGCTGGCAAAGACGGGCAGCGTGTTTATGCCCACGAACCACTTTGAAAAACGTGATTTTCTGGGTCAAGGTCTGGGCAACATTTCAAGCGCCTGCCCGGAAGCTGTCGCCCAAGGCTATGCGCCGGTGGTCGGCATTCGCATGGAGAAGAAAGCGTGATGGAATTTCTCAAAACCTACAAAGTCGCCCTGACGCCGCTTTCCCCCATCCACATCGGTTGCGGCGAGGATTTTGAGCCGACCAATTACGTGATTGATGCCGAGCAAAAACTGCTTTACGGCTTTGACCCTAGCCGCGCGGCATTGCCGGAGAATCTCGCGGAACAATTAGGTTGTTTGGGTGAAAGCGGCAACTGGCTTCGCGTTCAGACGTTTTTTCGGGACAATTCGGGTTACTTCAAGCCTCTGGCGTATGTGCTGATGCCTGTTGCCAGCGGTGTTGCGCACGATTACAAAACTAAAATCGGCAGGACTGCCAATGTGGAAGCCGATGGCAAGCAGGTGCTCAACCAGCTTTCCATTGAACGCGCCACGCATAGCCACAACACGCCCTACATTCCGGGCAGCAGTCTGAAAGGCGCATTGCGCACGGCGCTTATGGACAAGCTCAACGATGGAAAACGTGTAATCGTTGATAGAGAACAAAACATTGATGAGCGCAAACAATCCGTTGTCTTGGCCAAACGCCTACTGAATGGTGACTTTGCTACCAGTCCGCTACGTCTCCTGAAAATCGGCGACCTCATGCCGGGAGACTGGCTGGGACGGGAAGTGCTCTATGCCGTCAACCGTTACAAGCGCCCGAAAGTTGACCAACAAAACGGACAGCAGAAAGCGCCTAGAGGCGTCGTAGCGCGCAAAGAGTGCATTCAAACTGGTCAATATCGGGCGCTCGCCGGAGAAGTGACGGTACAGAATTTGAATGGCAAGGGCATCACGAGCGGTGAAAAACGTAATGTGCCGAATTCGCAACCGGATATTGCACAAATCGCCAAAGACAGTAACGCTTACCATCTGCCACGCCTCAAGGAAGAACTCAATCAAATGGATAAAACCGGGCTGGTGAACCCGGATTGGAAACGTGCGATGGAAGCTTTGCTAAAAGAAGGCGGTCAATTAGACAAACGCCTGAAAGCAGGTCAAGCCCTATTGGTTCGCCTTGGACGCTACGGCGGCGCGGAGAGCAAGACACTGACCGAAGTCGCGGACATCAAAATCATGGGCAAACAAGGTCAGCCACCCAAATACCTGCCCAAAACCACGACCTACTGGCTTGCCGCGCAAACAGCAGAAGACCAGAAACACCTGATTCCCTTCGGCTGGGCGCTGGTCGAAATCGACCCGCAAGATGACTTGCCAGAACTCAAAACATGGTGCGAAGCGCAATCCAAAACCCGCCCCGACATGCGCGAAAAATACGCAAACCTTGCATCGGAGAGGGCAAAAGCTGAACAGGAAGCTGCACAACAAAAAGCGGAGCGGGAAGTCAAACTTGCCTCCGAACGCCAGGTAGCAGAAAACCAGGCCAAGGCGGAAACGGAACGCCAAGCGCGTCTTGCCGAGCTGAGTGACGCCGGGCGGCAAATTGAGCGCTATAAGGAAAATTGCGCCCGGCGCGAACAAGCCATCCAGGGGAGAAAAGGCAAGCCCTACGGTTCGGACTATCAGGAAGCTAAAAAACTTGCCGATGCCGCGCGCGCGGTAGAAGACTGGAGCGCCGCAGAGAAACAAGCGGCGGCCGAAGCGATCGAACACTGGTTACCTCGTTTGGAAACGCTGGAAGTCAAGGAAGCGCGGAAAAAGTTGAAACTTTCGGAACTCAAGGGAGGTGCAGAGGGATGAGCGAGGTTATGAACTGGAAACGCCTGCACGCCTATCGTACCCATGTCGTCACCGATGGGCGCACACTGGTAATCGACCTGCCACCGGATTTCCCTGTCGGATGCAAGGTTGAAGTCATTGTCATGATTGAGGATGTGCTTCCGGCGCAGTCAGAAACGCCGCCGGGTTCGTATCGGGACAGTGATGACAAAATTCCATGACTTCTGCCCAAAACGCTTTACACAGAAGACGGTAATTTGCAGAACAAAGAATCAAGTATTTATGCGGTTTTCAGAAACGATTGATGACCTCAAAATTATTGACTCCTGAGTAATACTCCAGCGGTTCTGGAAATGAAAGGAAACAACCATGCACGCATTCAACTTTGATACACACATTCCCATAGACCATCGCATCGAAGTTACCCTGCCCGACAGTTTTCCGGTCGGACAGCACAAAATCAAACTCATCATTGAAGATGATGTAGAAACAGTCGCTTTCGCGGCCGGGCTTCGCAGAGCGCAGGAAATAGTTCGACGTCATGTTCCCGAGGGTGTCTCCCTTGTTGACGAATTGATTGCTGAACGAAAAGAAGAAACGCCTCATGGCTGATACCGTTCTTGACGCTTCGGCAGTTTTGGCGCTGCTCAATGCAGAACCGGGAGCGAAGCGGGTTGCAGAGGCGCTTCCCGGTGCGTTCATCAGCACGGTCAACATGACAGAGGTTCTTACACGTCTCGTCGACTGGGGACTTAGCCATGATGAAATCCGCGAAACTGTCGATGCGCTGGGTCTTGAACGTTCTAACCTTGCCCTGATTTGAAAGGGATTAAGACCAACCTTGGTTAAGCTATGACATATGACTTTCCGTTCTAACCTTGCCCTGATTTGAAAGGGATTAAGACCTTTCGGAGAGGAAACTTAGTCAGCTTAGGGAAGTTCTAACCTTGCCCTGATTTGAAAGGGATTAAGACGCGTCCGTTCAATATTTTGTCGACGTCGCCTTGCTGTACTACAGCACTGTCTTCGGCTCGTCTTCGCGTCTCGTTTCTAATGCGAATCCAGAACGGTAAGCTTGCCAAGGCATCACGGCTCAACTAACCAACATACAATCGCTGCATGTCAGACCTTGCGCGCGGTCTCTATCTGGTTTGTTACGACATCGCCGACCCACGCCGCTTATCCAGTGTTTATCATTTTTTCCGGGCTACAAAGTGGGTGGACAGGAATCGTTTCCGAGTGGGTTGACGGCATTCGAGTTAGTCCAGGTCAAACAAGGAATTGCTGTAGTAACCCGGTCATGAAACAAGAAGGATTAAGACATGGTGAAAGAAATTATTAAATTCATTATCGGTGTCCTCTTATGTGTACTGTTCTTTCGTGTAGTTATGCCTTTTCTTGCAATCTATTTCCTTGGTGCGTTTGTTGGCAAGATTCTTTTGGAGGAGTATAAATGATCTCCGACCTTATTGATGTCTTTGTGTTTTTACTAGTCTGTCTGTTAAGCATTATCTCTAATAACCTGAAGAGTCTACTGCTTGTTGCAAGCACTTTCGGCATCGTCTTGTTGCTGATGCGAATCAGAATCACATCAACATCCGCAGACATGGCATTGACCTTGAGGATGTGGAAGGCGTGTTTTTCGATCCGGCGGCCTTGACGCATGAAGATTGTGACCACGAAGAGCAGCGGTTTGTCACCTTGGGCGCCGATGGCATGGGACGCCTGCTGGTGGTGGCTTACACCTGGCGTGAAGATAAAATCCGGGTGTTTTCAGCGCGTCGGGCAGAGCCGCATGAACGTCGTTACTATGAGGAAAGATGATATGAAAAAAGAATACGATTTCTCGAATGCCAGACGCGGCCCGGTGATCGACCCTGCCGGGAAAACGCGTATTACGATCTGGATTGACGATGATGTCCTTCGGATGTTCAAGGAAAAAGCAGCCGGCGAGGGGCGCGGGTACCAGACGCTGATGAACGAAGCCCTGAAATCCGTCAGCTTTCCGGAAAGTGCTCCCGTCACGGAGGAAACCCTGCGCCGCATCCTGCGCGAGGAATGGCAGGCGGCATGAATTCCCGGATATTGTGGATTTCGCCAAAACCATGCCCCGCTCAAAACCCGGCATGAGGAAAGACTTGAAGCCGCACGACGCTCTGGAGGAAACAAGTTCCAGAGTGGAGAAGGAAAGGGCCGGGCGCAGGAGAAAAAGCAGGATGTAGCGCCGGGGGAATTCCATGAACAAGAGTAATAGCAAGTTATATACTTCGCCCATTGACTCTGGAGGATGCTCAAATGACCACCGCAATTACCCAAAATCGTCCCTTGCCGCGTAGCTACATGCCCGAAGAAGACAAAGTAGGCATGACCCAAAACGCGATTTATCTCTGCGAATCTGTTGATGCAGATGAAGCCGGGGACGAAGAAGCCGCATGGCAATGGCTTGCGCTGGCAGAACTGCCGGAATCTGCAAACTATATCCTTAAAGAAGTTTGCGGTGACGAATTTCTGAAAGCCAAAGGCTTCAACATCTGACGGATAAACGCCTTCTTTCTCTATCCAAACGGCTTGCCCGTGATAAGACCCTGACGACTGAACACGAGTCAACAGAACTTGCGCAGCTTAGAGAAACGAACCGTCTGGCTATGTTGTCCGAACTGAAAAACATTGGAAAATCCGGCAGCCTGGAAACCATTGTCGCCGCCGAAAAAAGCATCGTTAAGTTTGAACTCAAGGAATATGCCAATAGCAAAAACTATGATGTCCAGCCTGACCACGGCGCAAAAAGAACTGGAAGCCATCGAAACAAATATCGGTTTGGTAGGCGACCCGAAGCGATACAAGGAAATCAACACGTCCCATGTGCAGCCCAAGGTACGGGATTCAAGCGATTTGCCACTGGATAGCGCAAGAATTGCTTTCCGCTCTCACAATGCGCGCTTGGTAAACTATGACAAGTCGAAATCAGACAACCTCGAAAAAGCCATCATCCAGCAACGGCAGAAGAACACCCGAATCGCAGAAAAGGAATACATCGGGCTGCAATACAAGGCGCTGGGCATCGACCCCCCAAAACCCAAACCCAGGATAGTGAACGCCGAGCAGTTACAAAAGGCAGCAGAGTTACTTCGCGCCAATGCAATAGAAAAAGGTCAAAACCCCGCAGCAATTGATGCAGCCTTAAAAATAATTATGAAATCTGGCAATACGAAAGAAGCGACACCCAGGACACCCAAGGGACTCACCAAGCGCAAGGAAGAGCCAGAGATAGAACGATGAGCAATGGCAAAAAAAGCGTGGCTCTCGTCGCGCTCCACTGTGACGACGCCAGGCGTCTGACCGTAAAAGTCGTAAAAAGCATATAACCATTCAGTCTTTGTTTTTGTCGGTTCGCCTGTTACGGTGCCGGAACTTGCCGGTGCAACCGGCGCTTTTTATGGAGACTGATATGAGTTTATTCACCGACAATGCCCAATCCATCGGGCGCACGCCCTTGGTTCGTCTCAATCGCGTTACCGACGGCGCTGGCGCGACTGTGCTGGCAAAAATCGAAGGGCGCAATCCCGCCTATTCGGTCAAAGACCGTATCGGCGTCGCTTTGGTCGAAGACGCGGAAAAGCGCGGTCTGTTGGGGCCGGGGAAAGAAATCGTCGAGCCGACTTCCGGTAATACCGGCATCGCGCTCGCTTATGTGGCGGCGGCGAAGGGGATTCCCCTCACGCTGACCATGCCGGAAACCATGAGTATTGAGCGTCGCAAACTGCTGGTCGCGTTCGGCGCGAAGCTGGTGCTGACCGAAGGCGCCAAGGGCATGGCGGGCGCGGTGGCGAAGGCGACGGAAATCGCTGAATCCAATCCGAAATATGTGCTGTTGCAACAATTCAGGAATCCCGCCAACCCTGCCATTCACGAGACCACAACGGGGCCGGAAGTGTGGGACGACACCGACGGCAAGGTCGACATTTTCGTGTCCGGCGTCGGCACGGGCGGCACCATCACCGGCGTTTCCCGCTATATCAAGAACACAAAGGGCAAAGCCATCACCTCTGTGGCGGTGGAACCGGAATCCAGCCCCGTCCTCACGCAGAAAAAGAGCGGACAGCCGATTCAGCCCGGCCCGCACAAGATTCAGGGCATCGGCGCGGGGTTCATACCCGATGTGCTCGACCTGTCGCTGGTCGATGAAATCGAAAAGGTGAGCAACGAGGAAGCCATCGCCTACGCCCGCAGGTTGACCAGGGAAGAAGGCATCCTCTCCGGCATTTCGTCTGGCGCGGCGGTTGCGGCGGCAGTGCGACAAGCCAGATTGCCGCAGAACAAGGGCAAGACCATTGTGGTCATCCTGCCCGACTCCGGCGAACGCTATCTGTCTTCCATCCTCTTTGAGGGGGTGTTTGACGCGACGGGTACCGCGCTGTGAGTGTCGGCGCCGCCATTCCTCTCCCGCTTTTGGCGGATCAGGAAAGCGCCTTGCCCGCCAGCGCGTCCGCCATCCCGCCGAGCGCGCTGCATCTGGACATCAACGGCATCGTGGATGAGTTGCGCGCCCTCAGGGTGCGTTCGCTGCAAACGCGGCAACGTATCGGCAGACCGCCCAAGCTGCCTTCGCGCA
Source organism: Zoogloeaceae bacterium (assembly GCA_031287525.1). Taxonomy (GTDB): domain Bacteria; phylum Pseudomonadota; class Gammaproteobacteria; order Burkholderiales; family Rhodocyclaceae; genus Azovibrio. Next base: position 8,504 of record JAITSU010000020.1, read on the forward strand.
AGGCGCTGGCGGGCGTGCTGGAAGGGCTGTCGGCGGCATTGTTCCCCAATCGTCTGGGTACGCCGGAATTGACCGATGAAGGGCTGGATTATTTTGTTGGTCACACGCTGGACAATGCCCTGCGAACCTTGCATTCCGAAGTGCGGCGGGAATTGCGTTTCGCGGCAAATTTGACGCCGGAAAGCGCGGCGCAAAGCGAAATCGCTCCGGCGAACGCCATTGTGCAGAGCTTTTCGGCGCGGCTTCCGAAAATACGCGCCCTGCTCGAAAGCGACATCATCGCCGCCTATCAGGGCGACCCGGCGGCGCGCAGCGTCGATGAGGTGCTGGTCTGCTATCCGGGCATCGTCGCCATCACCTATCATCGTCTGGCGCATGAGTTGTATACGCTGGGTGTGCCGCTCATCGCCCGCATCATTTCCGAAATCGCCCACTCGGCAACCGGCATCGACATCCATCCGGGCGCTTCCATCGGCGGCAGTTTTTTCATCGACCACGGCACAGGCGTCGTTATTGGCGAAACCACGATTATCGGCGAACGGGTACGGATTTATCAGGCGGTCACCCTGGGCGCGAAGCGTTTTGAAGTCGATAACAACGGCGAATTACTCAAAGGCGGGGCGCGCCACCCCATTGTTGAAGATGATGTCGTGATATATGCCGGCGCGACGATTTTGGGGCGTGTCACCATCGGACGCGGCTCCTCGATTGGCGGTAGCGTCTGGCTGACAAAGAGCATCCCCCCGGACAGCAACATTACCCAGGCCCAAACCAGAAACGAAGTTTTTGTCGCTGGCGAGGGCATTTGATCCAAACTTCCAAACCAGGAGCGTTGAAACATGACGAATGATATTCACGAGGCGCAAACCGCCCTGGGCGACATCGCCGCCCGCACACTTGCGAACGCCACCAAAACGGTGCCGATGCTGGGACGCATCACGCCGCGCTGGTTGCCGCAATTTCTGCAATGGGTGCCGGTTGAAGCCGGTATCTACCGCGTCAACAAGGTCAAGGACGAAGGCAGCATCGCGGTCGATTGTTCCTCCCGCAATGATGAAAAAGAATTGCGCCAAACCTTCGTCGATTACGAGGAATGGGGGCGCGAATACGCGCTTTCCGCCGTCAATGCCGTGGTTGATGTGCATACCCGCGTTTCCGACCTGTACAGCAGCCCGCATAACCAGATTCAGGAACAACTGCGCCTGACCATCGAAATCATCAAGGAACGTCAGGAATCCGAACTCATCAACAACCCGGAATACGGTCTTCTGAACAACGTCGCTGACGCCCAGCGCGTGCAACCGCTGACCGGCGCGCCGACACCGGATGACCTTGACGAACTGATTTCCCGCGTGTGGAAACAGCCGGCGTTTTTCCTCGCCCATCCGAACGCCATCGCCGCCTTCGGTCGTGAATGCACCCGCCGTGGTGTGCCGCCCCCGACCATTTCGCTGTTCGGCTCGCAATTCATCACCTGGCGCGGCATTCCGCTGGTGCCCAGTAACAAGCTGGAAATCAGGGAAGGCAAGAGCAACATCATTCTTCTGCGTACCGGCGAATCCCGTCAGGGCGTGGTCGGTCTGTACCAACCCAACCTGCCGGGCGAACAAAGCCGGGGACTTTCGGTGCGCTTCATGGGCATCAACCACAAGGCCATCGCCTCCTACCTGATTTCGCTCTACTGCTCGCTCGCGGTGCTCACCGAAGACGCGATAGCCGTGCTCGAAAACGTGGAAGTGGACAAGTACCATGACTACGCCAACAAGTACCTCTAACAGCCTGGGCGGACAGTCGGGATTCAACCACGCGCCCGCGCCGGAATCGTTGGGCTTGCCCGGCGAAGCGGAATTGGCGCAATTGGCGAGCCGGTTGTTCAACGAACTGCCAAACCAGTGGGAACCCGGCAAGACCTGCCCCGAAGTGGTCGCCAAGGGAGGCTCCGCCGCCCCCGAAGCGTTTGGCGGAGAAGCGGCAGCGCCGGATGTGTTCAGCCTGACGGCGGAAGCATTGGCTGCCCTCGCCTCGCCTGCCGGTTTGGGCGCGGGTTTGGACACGACCGGCTTGCCGGATTCCTTGAGTTCGCGCCAGCTTGCTGCCCCTGTCAGCCTGCATATTCCCCTGCCGGAAATCCGGGAACTGGAAAAAACGCTTTTGAATGCGCCCGATATTGCCGTCAATCCAGCTCCGGCGTACTACTTTCTGGCACAAGAACCGGCGTTTCCGTCCGGCATCAACGTACCCGGCACCCTGCCCTACGCCGAAATTCCGCTGACGCAGCAAACGCTGTTGCCGGGGCAGCCGTTCGACGCGCAATCCGCCCGCAACGATTTCCCCATTCTGCGGGAAACGGTCAGCGGCAATCGCCCGCTCATCTGGCTGGACAACGCCGCCACCACGCAAAAGCCGCAAGCCGTCATCGACCGGTTGGCGTATTTTTACGCGCGCGAAAACTCCAACATCCACCGCGCCGCGCATGAGCTGGCGGCGCGTGCCACGGATGCTTTCGAGGGCGCGCGCGAAATCGTGCGCCGCTTCGTGAATGCCCGTTCCACCAATGAAATTGTCTTCACGCGCGGCACAACCGAGGGCATCAATCTGGTCGCGCAAAGCTGGGGCAGACAACACCTGAAAGCGGGCGATGAAATCCTCATCACCTGGCTTGAGCACCACGCCAACATCGTTCCCTGGCAGCAACTCGCCGCCCAGACCGGCGCAGTGCTGAAAGTCGCGCCCGTCGATGATTTGGGACAGGTGCGGATTGAGGAATACGAAAGACTTTTAGCGTCATCAAGGGTCAAACTCGTTTCCTTCACCCAGGTCTCCAACGCCTTGGGCACGGTCACGCCTGCCGCGCTGCTCACCCAACTCGCGCATGCGCATGGCGCGAAAGTGCTGGTGGATGGCGCGCAATCCGTCTCGCACATGCGTACCGATGTCACGGCGCTGGATTGCGACTGGTTCGTATTCTCCGGTCACAAGGTCTTCGGGCCAACCGGCATCGGCGCGGTGTACGGCAAGGAAGCCTTGTTGAACGCCACCGACCCCTGGCAAGGCGGCGGCAACATGATCCGCGATGTCACTTTCGAGAAGACGCTCTACCACGACGCCCCGGCGCGCTTTGAAGCCGGTACCGGCAACATCGCCGACGCCGTGGGTCTGGGCGCGGCGCTGGAATATGTTGAGCGCATTGGCATTGACCACATTTCCCGCCACGAACACGACCTCCTGACCTACGGTACACGCTTGCTGGAAGACATCCCCGGCGTGCGTCTGATTGGCAAGGCGGCGGACAAGGCGGGTGTGCTCTCCTTCGTGCTCGACGGACACAAAACGGAAGACATCGGCGCGGCCCTGAACAGGGAAGGCATCGCCGTGCGCGCCGGACACCACTGCGCGCAGCCCATCCTGCGCCGCTTCGGTCTGGAAGCCACCGTGCGCCCCTCGCTCGCGCTCTACAACACCCACGCCGATCTGGACGCGCTGGCGGCTGCGGTACGAAAAATCAAAAATCCGGGCGCGAGAACCGGCTAGCCGCCTACGCGCATCTCACCATCGCCAAAGCCTGGCATCCCGCATGGCGGGTTGTCAGGCTTTTTTCCTGTGAAACGCCCAAGGCAATCGCGTGAATGTTTTTGTCATAGCAAGCCCGTCTTGCTGACCCGCTCCCCTTGTGGGCGACCACCGTGGTTAAGGGGATATTTCGTAGGGGCAGGTTTCAAACCTGCCCGCCGTTGTATTGTCGGAGCGCAGGGCGGGTTTGAAACCCGCCCCTACAGAGTTGGGCGTCAGGTAGGGCGCGTTCTCCGAACGCGCCGCAGACTGCTGGCAAAGTTACACAGAGCGTTTTTTTGAGTGAAGGTTTTCCTGGGAACGCCAGCGTCCACGCGGGCAGCGGTGTTTGTGCGGCAGTCTGCGCTCAAAGTCGGCGTACCGCCGACGTGCCTTTGTTGCCGTCGGCGTTCCCGGAAAGCGACTTCGGAGGTTTGTCAACAGTCTGGCGGGAGCAGGATGCTCCCGCCACTTTGATTTCAGTGGTATTCATGCGATTGCCCTGGCATCCGTCATTCGTAGCGCGCGGCGTCGATAAGATGTCGGTAAAATGCCGTTAAATTCATTTCCGACAGGAAAAACCATGTTCATGTGGCTCATTGTTGCGCTGACCTTGCGATTCGCTGTCTGCGCGGTTGGAATCGGGCAAAGCGGATGAA
>JAITSU010000021.1 GCA_031287525.1 Zoogloeaceae bacterium
AAACCAGGCAAGCATTCCTCTATTACAGCATGAATGCCAAGCCGCATCCCCAACGCTCTACGCGTCAGAAACACTTCAGAAGCACTCACACCTTATCGGTTATCTACTTTTTAAAGAGCATCCTCCAACCAACCCGCCCACCTGACCAAACCCCGCCAGACACCGCCGCCGTTGAAGAGCCGCGCATTCTACAGCGCAAAAAAGTCTTGTCAACTACATTTGCACAAATCGTTCTGTGCTTCTCTGAACTCACCCGTGGTGCCCCCGGTCGGAATCGAACCAACTCCTGATGATTACAAGTCAACTGCACGACCTTCATGCTACGGGGGCGACCTTGAAAGAGGCGCGATTATAGCCCTGAGATTCCCACAAACGCCAGCATTTGCCTACAATGTGTGTCTTGCTTATCCTTTTGCCCCATGACAACCCCTCACAACCCTACCGAAATCGCCCGCGAGGCGTTCCGACAACTGGCGGCGCGGCGTGTGCCGCCGACGCCGGACAATTACAGCGCGCTGTATGCCGAAATATCGGGGCAGACATTGGCGGACGAGACGTTTCCTGAAAAAGAGTTGAAACGCCTGGCGCAGGAACTGCATCAAGCCGCGCCGGAACAGCCGCGTCTGGAACGGGATTTGAGCGATGCTGTCCGTCACCGGAACTGGTCGCTGATACGCAAGGCGCTGGCGGATAGCTTGTCCAGCCTGTCGGAAGTCCAGCGTCTCGCCTGGAATCGGCTGATTGGCGAGTTGTTCCGGCAGTGGGAAAACAAATCGGACATCACGCCGGGCAAGAAGCGGGAAGCCCTGGAACATGTGCTCGCGGGTTCTGCCGGTAATCCGCGCACCCTGTTTTCGCGGCTGGAAGGTCTGCACCGCACCTGGGCGCGCGGCGACGCGGCAAGCGACATTGACATGACCTACACTGGCCTGGATGTCGACCTGGAAAACGACGCGTCGCCGGTCGCAACAATACCCAAGTCGGACGCCTCTATTTCCGCCCCCGCTGGCAAAGCCGCCGAACTGTTGCCGGAACTGCGCGAATTGCTCGCCTATACGCTGGAAAGCTGCATCGCCCCATTGTTGGTCGAGCAGCCCAAGCTGGCGAAGGAAGCCGAAACGCTGGCGCTGAAATTACGCAAAGCCACCGCGTTGAAGCAACTGGAAGGCGCGCAGGCCACCTTGAAACGCTTTGCTTTCAAACTCGCGCTCGCCATCGAAGACCAGACCGAACTGCGTTCCAGTTTGTTGAAACTCCTGCGGCTGGTGGTCGAAAACATCGGGGAATTGTTGCAGGATGACCAATGGTTGCACGGGCAAATCAGCCTCATCCGCGACATCGTGGACAAGCCGCTCTCCCAACGCGCGCTGGATGATGCCGAGCAACGCCTGAAAGAAGTGGTTTTCAAGCAGAGCCAGTTAAAACTCGGCTTGCGCGATGCCAGGGACGCCCTGAAAAACATGTTGAGCGGGTTCGTCGACCATCTCGCCAATTTCACCGGCGCGACTTCCGACTATCACGCTGCCATGGCGCAGTGCGCCCAGCGGGTCAGCGCGGCGAACAACATCGGGGAACTGGAATCGGTACTGGCGGAAGTGATGCAAAAAACCCGCGCCATCCAGACGGACGCCCAACGCTCCCACGATGACCTGTTGCAAACCCAGACGCGGGTTGCCGAGGCGGAAAACCGTATTCTGACGCTGGAAAAGGAATTGGCGGAAACCAGCCGCCTGATTCGCCACGACCAACTGACCGGCGCGCTCAACCGGCGCGGGCTGGATGAGGTGCTGGACAAGGAAATCGCCCGCGCCGAACGGCATGAAGTGCCGATTTGTCTGGCGATGCTGGACATCGACAATTTCAAGAAACTGAACGATAGTCAGGGGCACGTCGCGGGCGACGAAGCCCTGATTCACCTTGCGTCTGTCATCCGCGAAACCCTGCGCCCGCAGGATACCGTAGCGCGTTACGGCGGCGAGGAATTTGTCATCATCTTCCCCGAAACCGATTTGGAAGCCGCCGCCGCCGCCATGACCCGCGTGCAGCGCGAACTGACCCGCCGCATTTTCCTGTTCCAGAATCAGAAGGTGCTCATCACCTTCAGCGCAGGTGTCGCCCAGTTGCGCGTGGGCGAGGATCAAGCCGCCATCATCCAGCGCGCCGACGCGGTGATGTACGAAGCCAAAAAATCCGGCAAAAATCGCGTCATGTCCGCGCCAGCGTGAATGCGTCCGAACTCGTATAATCCCCGCCTTTCCTGTTTTTGCTTTTTTATTGATTCCCGCGAGAGTTCTCCATGAGCGCCCTTTTTGAAACGTCCATTCGCAGCCTGCCCCTGATTTCCCGTGGCAAGGTGCGCGACATTTACGCCGTCTCCGCCGACAAACTCCTGATTGTCACCACTGACCGGCTTTCCGCCTTCGATGTCATCCTGCCTGACCCGATTCCGCAAAAAGGCGCGGTGCTGACCGCCATCGCGGATTTCTGGTTCAAAAAACTCGCCCACATCATCCCCAATCAACTCACCGGCATCGACCCGAAAACCGTGGTGGCGGCGGACGAAGCCGCGCAGGTGGCGGGACGCGCCGTGGTGGTCAAACGCCTGACGCCGCTGCCCATCGAAGCGGTGGTGCGCGGCTACCTGATTGGCTCCGGCTGGAAGGATTACCAAAAAACCGGCGCGGTGTGCGGCGTGTCGCTGCCCGCTGGTCTGCAAATCGCCTCGCGTCTGCCGGAACCCGTTTTCACGCCCGCGACCAAAGCGGATGTGGGCGAGCATGACGAAAACATTACCTTTGCCGAAGCGCAAAAGCATTGCGCCGCGCATCTGCAAAAAGCCTTGCAAGGTACAGGCAAGCGTGGCGAAGACCTGTGCGCACAAGCGCGCGACGCGGCGCTGGCGCTGTACAGCGAAGCCGCCGCCTATGCGCTGTCTCGCGGCATCATCATCGCCGACACCAAGTTTGAATTCGGCGTCGACCACGCGGGTTCGTTGCATTTGATTGACGAGGCGTTAACGCCCGATTCTTCCCGCTTCTGGGCTGCTGACAGTTACCGCGAGGGCAGCAACCCGTTGAGCTATGACAAGCAATTCGTGCGCGATTATCTGGAAACGCTGGACTGGAACAAAAAAGCGCCCGCCCCCCGCCTGCCCGCCGAAATCGCCGCCAAGACCGGCGCGAAATACGTGGAAGCCTATGAACGCCTGACGGGAACTTCGCTCCCGTCTTCTGAGCGTGCTCCCCATCCTTGACAATCTGGAGAACACAAATGAAAACGCAACACGAAAACCAAACCAACGCCCAAGACCCGTTTTCCTCACGCATTGCGGGGGGGGGGGGGGAGAATATGAGTATACGGAACAGCCCGAAGCCGAATCGAAGCCGCTTTCGCTCCTTGCAAAATGGGCGGTATTGCTGATTATCATCGGCATTCTTCCCTGGAGCTATTACTGTTTCACCACCCTGTTCCCAAGGCTTGCCGTGACGTTTGGCATAAGCAGCATCCGCTTTGGTTTCCTGATTGCACTCATCCTTGTGCCGCCGGTTCTTTTGTTTCAGGTTATCCGCTTCCTGGAATGGGTTTTCTCGGACATGGACACCTCGGAATATTGACATCGACAACAAAATATGACGCCCCCCACCACGAATCCCCTGCTGCAAGGCGGCGGCTTGCCCGCCTTTGACCGCATCGCGCCGGAACAGGTTGAACCCGCCATCACGCGGTTACTTGCCGATGGTCGCAGACTGATTGAATGCCTGACCGCCCCGAAGACACCCGCAAGATGGGTGGATTTCGCCGCCCCGTTGAGCGAAGGGCTGGAACGCCTGTCCTGGGCGTGGGGCGTGGTCGGGCATCTGCATTCGGTCAATGATGTCCCCGTCTGGCGCGACGCCTACAACGCGCTGTTGCCGGAAGTTTCCCGCTTTTACAGCGAGTTGGGGCAAAACCTCGCGCTGTTTGAAAAATACAAAACCCTGCGCGCCAGCGATGAATTCGCCACCCTGAATCCGGCGCGGCGGCGCATTGTCGACAACGAAATCCGCGATTTCCGACTCTCCGGCGCGGAACTGCCGGAAACCGACAAGCCGCGTTTTCAGGCGATTATGGAAGAACTGTCCAGTCTCGCCGCGAAATTCGCGGAAAACCTGCTCGACGCCACCAACGCCTTCGCCGAAATTATCCGCGACGAAAAAGACCTTGCCGGACTGCCGCCGGAAGCCATCAACGCCGCGCGCGAAGCGGCTGAATCCTCAGGCATGGAAACAGGCTGGAAATTCACCCTGCACGCGCCTTCCTATCTGCCCGCGCTGCAATACGCCGATAATCGGGAACTGCGCCGCCGCCTGTATCGCGCCTACGCGACACGCGCCTCGGAGTTTGCCGATTCGGGCAGCCAGCCGGAATGGGACAACACGCCCCTGATGGCGCGGATTCTGGCGCTGCGGGCGGAAGAAGCGGCGTTGCTGGGTTTTGGCAATTACGCGGAAGTGTCGCTCGCGCCCAAGATGGCGCAATCATCCAAAGAAGTGCTCGCCTTCCTGCGCGACATGGCGAAGCAAGCCAAACCTTTCGCGGAACGAGACATGCAGGAATTACGCACCTTCGCCGCCGAAAAACTGGGGCTAAATGAGTTGCAACCCTGGGACGTGGCTTACGCCTCGGAAAAACTGTTGCAGGCGCGCTACGCTTTTTCCGAACAGGAAGTGCGCCCCTATTTCACCGAGCCTGCGGTGGTGGCGGGGCTATTTCATGTGGTCGAGCGTCTGTATGGCATCCGCATCAAGCCGGATAGCGCCCCGGTCTGGCATGACAGCGTGCGTTTTTATCGCATCGAAAACGCGGCGGGCGAACTCGTCGGTCAGTTTTACATGGACTTGTACGCCCGCGAAACCAAGCGCGGCGGGGCGTGGATGGATTCCGCCGTCAGCCGCTACCGGAAATCCGATGGTCTGCAAACGCCGGTCGCCTACCTCGTCTGCAATCTCTCCAAACCCGTGGGCGCGCAACCCGCGACGTTCACGCATGACGAAGTGCAAACCCTGTTCCACGAGGCGGGACACGGCTTTCACCATCTGCTGACGCGCATGGAAGAACTGGGGGTTTCCGGCATCAGCGGCGTGGAATGGGACGCCGTGGAATTGCCCTCGCAATTCATGGAAAATTTTTGCTGGGAATGGGAGGTGTTGCAAGCGATGACCGCCCACGTCGACACTGGCGAGCCGCTGCCGCGCGCCCTGTTTGACAAGATGCGGGCGGCGAAGAATTTTCAGAGCGGCATGATCACCGTGCGCCAGATTGAGTTCGCGCTGTTCGACATGCTGCTGCACAGCGATTTCGACCCGCAAAAAGACGCCATTCTCGACCTGCTCGCCCGCGTGCGCGCGGAAGTCGCGGTGCTCTTTCCCCCGGAATGGCACCGTTTCCCCAACAGCTTTTCGCACATTTTCGGCGGCGGCTACGCGGCGGGCTATTACAGCTACAAGTGGGCGGAAGTGCTCTCCGCCGACGCCTACGCCGCCTTCGAGGAAAGCGGCGACCCGCTGGACGCGGCGACCGGGCAGCGTTTTCTCGATGAAATTCTTTCGCAGGGCGGCGTCCGTCCGGCGCTGGAATCCTTCAAAGCCTTTCGCGGACGCGCGCCAAAGCCGGACGCATTATTGCGCCACAGTGGGATGTGCAGTGGTATGATTCGCAAATAACATTTTTGGAGAAATGAAGCATGAACCCTTTTCGTCTGCCTCACATCATCCTCGCCGTCTTCTGCATGGCCATCGGCTTCGCCGCCAACGCCCAGACCACCTATCGCTGGACTGATCCTGTAACGGAGCAAACCATGTACTCCGACAGCGCGCCTCCGGGCAACGCCAAAAATGTGGTGCGTATCAACGTGGCAGGCACCGCCATAAATGACGATTCCGACCTGCCCTTTGCCACCCGCAACGCCGTGGCAAAATATCCGGTCGTGCTCTACACCTCCGCATCCTGTGAAAGCTGCGAGCGGGCGCGCAGTCTGCTCAATCAGCGCAAAGTGCCGTTTACCGAAAAGAGTCTGCAAAACGAAGAAGACAAAGCCGCACTCGCCAAACTGGTGGGCGACGCCTTCGTGCCCAGCGTTACTGTCGGTCGGCAGAAGGTACGTGGCTTCGATGCCGCCGCCTACAACAGTACGCTAGACCTTGCAGGGTATCCCAAGGCAGAAAGCACCCCCGCTGCCACGCAATGAAACTGGCTTCATGGAACCTGAACAGTCTTAAAGTCCGCCTTCCCCACCTGCTGGATTGGCTCGCCAGCCAGCAGGTGGATGTGATTTGTCTGCAAGAAACCAAACTCGAAGACCAGAATTTTCCCCGCGCCGAACTGGAAGCCGCTGGCTTTCGGGTCGCTTTTTGCGGGCAGAAAACCTATAACGGCGTCGCCATCGTCGCTCGTCATGAGTTGGGCGACATCCTGATTGACAATCCGTATTTCCCCGACCCGCAAAAACGCCTGATTGCCGCGACGATAGGCGATGTGCGCGTCATTTCCGCCTATTTCCCCAACGGGCAAGCCGTGGGCAGCGACAAATACGCCTACAAGTTGGAATGGCTCGCCGCGCTCACTGTGTGGCTTACCGAAGAACTGGCAGCGCACAAGCAACTGGCGCTCTGCGGCGATTTCAACATCGCCCCGACAGACGAAGATGTGCACAACCCGTCCGCGTGGGCAGGGCAAATCCTCTGCTCCGACGCCGAACGCGCCGCTTTCCGAAAACTGCTGGATTTGGGGCTGTCCGACAGCTTCCGGCTGTTCCCGCAGGCGGAAAAAAGTTTTTCCTGGTGGGATTACCGCATGTTGGGTTTCCAAAAAAATCAGGGCTTGCGAATCGACCACATCCTGCTCTCCGCGCCCCTCGCGGCACATTGCGTCGCGGCAGGCATCGACCGCGCCCCGCGCAAACTGGAACGCCCTTCCGACCACGCGCCGGTATGGGCAGAGATAAAATACCCGTAAACCCAGCGTCGACATCCTCGCAGAAGGCGTGAACACCAAACGCGAAGCCCGACTCCTCGCCGGTCTTGACATCGACTACGCGCAAGTCTGGCTGTACGGAAAGCCGTTTCCGGCAGCAAAATTACGCGAAACCGCGCCACACCTGACGCTCCCGCGCTGCTGTTGTTGCACTGCAACAATAAAATCGCCATATCTGCACAACCCTCTTGATTTATTGTGGATTAAGCGGAAAATCACGCTTTGTGCACTGCAACAAAAAGCAGGGCTGCCCACTTTTTTACAGGAGTACGCAATGATGAGTATGGGAACACAACACGCGCATGATCTCGTCCAACGCCGGATGATGGTCATCAAAAAGGCGCAAGAAAACGTGCGCCGCTCGCATCAACGGATGCGCGCCCGCATCCTGCAATCGCGCGGCTGATAAAACAGACATGATTTGAACGAGCCGGGTCGCAAGACCCGGCTCGTTTTATTTTGTCAGTAAAAAAGACGCTACGCTTTTCCTGCTCGTACACGCCGCTCATCTTTCCCAGAGCATTCCCAATCCCGAAACATTTCCTCGAACGAATCTAAATCGAAATCTTCTTCGGGTATCCGTCCAAGCCGTCATTTTTCAGTCAAAGCCACCACTTCCCGCAAAAGCCTCAACACCGGCGCGGGGACGCCAGCCTGTAAAGCATCTTCCAGCGTCAGACATTCCAGCCCTGGCTCGCTCACGAACAGCGGCATTTGTTCGACCCGACACAGGCGCGGGTGGATTTCCAGGCGGAAGTGGGTGAAAACATGGGTGCGCGGGGGCAGGGTTTGCAGTTTGTGTTCGCTCAAGCCAAAGTCAAGCAGCAGTTCCAACCCTTCCGGTGGCGTCAGTAATCCGCCCCAGATACCAGTGGAGGGACGGCGTTGCAAGAGGATGTTTTTGCCGTCCGTCATCAGCAAAAATTCGCTGCGACGCTCTGGCTTTTGCGTTTTTACCCTGGGCGTGGGCAGATTTTGTACTCGCCCCTGTTGCCACGCCAGACAGCTTGTTGCCAGCGGGCATTCCAGGCAGCAAGGCTTGCGGGCAGCGCAGAGGGTAGCGCCCAAATCCATCAATCCTTGCGTGTAAGCGGGCATGTCCGTGGATGCGGGCAACAGGGCGTTTGCCAGTGTCCACAGTTCTTTTTCCACCGCGCCGACGGGTACGCCTTCGATGGCAAAATGGCGACAGAGTACCCGTTTGACATTGCCATCAAGAATCGCCGCGCGTTCGCCGTAGGCAAAGGCAGCGATGGCGGCGGCGGTGGAGCGACCGATGCCCGGCAATTCCGCAAGGGCTGCGGCGCTCGCCGGAAATTTGCCGCCATGCTCTGCCACCACCTTGACGGCGCAGGCGTGCAGATTTTTGGCGCGGGCGTAGTAGCCTAATCCCGCCCAGAGGGAAAATACCGCGTCCAGCGGCGCTGCCGCGAGCGCGCGCACATCGGGGAAACGTGCCATGAAACGCGGAAAATAACCCAATACCGTCGTCACCTGGGTTTGCTGCAACATGATTTCGGAGAGCCAAATCGGGTATGGGTCACGGCTACCCTGCCAAGGCAGGTCGTGACGCCCCGAATGGCGCTGCCAGTGCGTGATGCGATGGGCAAAGGAGGTCAATGCAGGCTCACTTGGAAACTATATGTAGTGGTTGTTCTGGCGGATTCTACTACATCTAGTGTTTTTCACCTGTCAAGGCAAAATAGAAATGCAGGGCGATTGCATGAATGCTCCTGTCGTAGACGCCCTAGTTGACAAGTATCTCATTATCTGGGATGATCGCCATCGGATCGCGATATGCCAGTGGTTGCCAACGATAAGTCCGCATCGGCAAACAAATAGTCGCAAATGCCAGCTTTTTAGCGCATTCGTTTTTTCTCCAGTACTGACCTTTGTTTACGCAGGCGGACGTGCGTGACTTCTTTATTGGAGAATTACCATGAGCAGCAAAAAATTTGTCATTTTTGACAACCATCATCTCGCTCCCATCGACGATATTTGTCCTGAAGCCGTCAAGCGTGCGGCTGAGCTTGCTTGTACCCACTATCAGGGCGATGAAAACCTCAAACACGTAACTGCCCTGAACCACATTGCCAAGACTCTTGGTTTCTGCGGGGGATTTGGTCGCTACAAAGCCGAATATGAGGAAAAACTTTCAGGCTTCATGCAAGAGCATGGTCTTGTTGAGCGCAAGGATGTCTTGCCATCCGAGTTGCCTGACCAGTTCATTCGCTTAACACATCGTCAGATCGCCGACCGTTTGTTTGTGTCTGGTCGCCCGAGACCCAAACGGATTTTCGTCGGCATTGATACCTTCGATTTGCTGAGGGCTGTCGCCGCAACTGACGGGCTTAAGGTAAGCGAAGATAGCTCTGGCAATTACGATGAAATCGAGGCGACCAAGATTTCCGAGCGCGTTCCCCCTGCCCGTTATAACATTTTCAGCCGCTCTGCCCATTTGAATGTATTTGAAGCAAATTGGTATTTCAGGAATCTGATTGGAGATCAACTTTGTGATTTCAGGGGCAAGGTCAATGACGTACAAATTACCGCTCTTTGTTACTGCATGGACAAAGAAACAGAGGCGAAGACCAAGGACGCCGGGTCGCTCCTTCAAAAAATCATCCCCTTTTGCCCCGCCGGTTGGGTGGAGGTAATTCCTTACAACGATAAGCTTGTCTTCCTTAAGGCCTCTGACGGTGGCTATGACTTCGTTTTTAGAAACCTTCGCGACACCGAATTCAAGCAGAATTCCCATGCTCCCTACCTTCGGTATCAAGATATTTCAACGAAAATCGATGATTCAGGCAAATTCGATACTTGGCTTTACTTCGAGTACAAAGATTGGCTGGAGGCAGACAGGCACGCTGCCGAAAATGAGTTTTATGCCAATGGAGGAACCACCCGTTCATATCCTGGAGAAAATGAAATATTGAAAAAATATCTCATCAGGACAGGGCGGTACACTCCAAAATGCGTCAGGTACTCTTTGTGCCCAGGTTTTTCTCGGGCAGCGCTTCCAGATCGCGATCTTTGTTTTTCTAATCTCGTAACTGTCAGGGAGTTCAAAAAATTTCTGCAAGAAAACCCCCGTTACGTTAAACACAGGAATGCATTGCAGGAATTTCAAGAATTTTTGCAAGAAAATCCTGATTACGCTGACAACAAGAAAACGTTGCAGAGGTTCAGGGAACTTCTGCTGGAAAGTTTCGATGACATTAGCAACATGGATGCATTGCAAAAGTTCAAGATGAGTGAATTCAAGGAGTTTCTGCAAAATAATCCTGATGATGTTAAACGCTATACGACATGGCACGCTCTGGACACATTAGGGCATTTGGACAATGAAGACCCGGAAGCCCCGGCTGCCGTTACATGGTACGATGCCAAAGCATATGCCAGATGGTATGAAAAATGTCATGCTGGAATTCCTGTACGGCTTCCAGGCGAAGAAGAGTGGCGCTTTCTTGCGGGGGAACTGATTCCTGGCAAAATCACCCTGAAAGATAAAGAAGACGCGATCAGTCAGCCTCTGTGTGATTTCTATGACTCTAAAGGAGTCAGATACGCAGAAGGGCACCCGCCTTCTATGGCGTGGTCGGAGTTCGATTTTCGTTGGCAACTTCGCTACAAGCAACCAAGTAACTTGGTATTGGAGCGTTCAAAGTCCGGTCTTGAAGTCGTCCGCTCCGTCTGGTTTGGCGAATGGCTTCAACTTGAAGGAGCGGCGATTAATGGCCTGTTTGGAGAATCTCAATATCTTGCGACTACGTTCTTGGAAGCACGTGAGTCTAAGGATTTTGGAGATAGCGCACAAAGTCTGGCTACACTCCATGAGCCAGTGTCGGCAGAACGTGCTCGCTTCGCCTCTTCGAACACCGGAAAATACAAGGGCATGAAAATCGGCTTTCGCCTTGTCTACGATGCCGAGGCGAAAAAATGAGATACAGCAAATCCAAGGAAATCGAACTCTATGTTCGTCGCCTGATAGCTGATGGATGGACGTATTATCGGGGCGCCAAGCACGGGCGCGTTACGTCGCCTGATGGCAAGAGGACTTTTACTGTACCCGGTACCCCAAGCGATTGGCGGGTGTCTCGTAATTTCATCAACGATCTGAAAAGGTTCAGCAAGAAATTATCGACAGGCATTCTTGTCTGTCGGTCATAACGTGTTCTGGAAGGGGTTTGCATCCCCTTCCAAAAACGGTCGCCGAAGCCCCGGTCTTCAGGCCGGGGTATGGCTCCCACCGCCCTAAAGAGCAGAGTTTCAACCAGCGTCAGTTTTACGATGAAGCAGTTTCAATACATCATGCGCGACGATGTGCTGCACGCCGCCTTCGGCATCCGCGTGGTACGTGAGCTGACGCGGGAAAAAAACCTGCGCTTCGACTCGCAAGCCATCGCGGATTTGCGCGGCATTGCCGCGAATTATTTTGAAAGGAGTTTTGCATGAACAAACAGATTTTTTCTTTGCTGACCGCTTGCTGCATTGCCGCTTTCGCCTTGACCGCCCAAGCGGACGAAGTTGCCGTTTGTCCGCGCATCGTGAGTCAGTCGCCGTATCTCACGCAGGCGTTGAAGTGGTTGGGGCGCGGGGAGTGTCTTGTGGGCGTTTCCCGCTACGAACGCGAATATCCCGATTTGCCGCGCACGGGCGGCGTGCTTGACCCGGACAAGGAGACTATCGCGGCGTTAAAACCGGACATTCTGATTGCCTCCAACTGGGCAGACGCGAAGACGATGGCGGACGTTACGCCGGAAGGCGCGCGCCTTGTCGTCGTCGACGGATTCGCGGGAATGCGGGATGCGGAAAACATGCTCGCCACGCTGGCGAAGGAAACCAACGCGCCCGATAGCGCCCAGGCTGCCCTTGCCGCGTTCTCGCAACAGTGGCATGAGGCGGCGGAACGCCTTGCGAAAATCGCCCGCCATCGGCGCGTGCTGGTGCTCTCCACTTGCATGGGTAGCCCGTTTTCATTTGGTCGGGAGCATGTGATTGGCGATATTTTTACGCAGTCCGGATTTGAACTCGTGGAAACCGCGCCCAAAGTTCGCCATCTGGTGGCGGGCGCGGAAATTCCCGACATCGAGCGCATGTTGGACAAAACCAGACCGGAAATCGTCGTCGCGCTCACCTCTGAATCCGCTGAGTATTGCCGCATGATCGCTCCGCAAGCCAGCGCCGAAATCGTCACGCTGGATGGCGCGCCCTTCATCCATCCCGGCGCGGGTTTGTTGCAAGCCTACGAGGAAATCCGCAAGGCGTTTGAGTAAACCACAGGTCGCCGCCCGAAAACATGTGGGCGTCTGACCTATTTGCCCGCAAACGACTGGTTGAACTCGACCGGAATCCAGCGATAGCCTTTCTTTTCGGCGCGGACGTGACCGATGCCGGGGAAAGGCAAATGCGCGCCAGCGACGATGAGGCGATTTTTTGCGGCGTCGGCGAGAACTTTTTTGCGCGTGGCAATCGCTTGCGGGCGGTTGCTGTCGAATTCAATAGACACTTCAGGGTGCGGGAATTGCACGGCGTGATTGTGGATGATGTCGCCCCACGCCAGCAGATTTTGTTCACGCGAACTGAACAGGTAGCCGCCATGCCCCGGCGTATGTCCGGGGCTGGGGACAGTGGTCAAGCCGGGCAGCAGATGGTCGCCAATTCGCCAGGTTTTGAATTTTCCGGCTGCGACATAAGGCGCGACCGCCGCGCGAGCCAACCTGAAAACATATTGATTTTCCACTGGCGCCCTGGCTTCATTCGCCTCATTCAGCCAGAATTCGGCATCGCCTTGCGACACCCAGACCGTCGCGTTGGGAAACGCCGCCTCGCCTTGCGGATTGAGCAAACCGCAAGCATGGTCGGCGTGCAGGTGGGTGAGGAGTACGGTGTCAATCTCCGCCGCCGTGTAACCCGCCGCCGCGATGTTGTCCTGAATCTGTCCACCGGCCGACCCGTAGCACGCTGCCGCGCCCGTATCCACGAGCGCCAGATTCGTGCCTGTGTGAATCAGGTAGGCATTGATCGCCGTTTGCATCTCACCCGCCGGATTTTGAAACATGCGCCCCATCAGGGATTGAATATCCTTCGCCTGCAAGCCGTACAGGATTGTCTGCGGCAGCAGAACCTCCCCGTCATAGAGCGCCGTGACTTCAAAATCTCCCACATTCACCCGATAAAATCCCGGCGCCTGCGTCTTCGCCTGCGCCGGCGGTTCGGCTTGGGCAACAAGGGGGAACGTCATGCCAAAAACGATGAAAAGGGCAGCAAACATTCGATAGAAAGCGCCGAGGCGAGAGACGGATGGATTCATTTATTTTTCCCCTTTGGAGTAAAAGATGCACGAGAAATTATATGCTTGAAGCACATCAACAGGGAGCACTCTGTCATGCAAAAAATCAGTATATTGCCAAAAACACGCCACAACTGCGCCAAAAGAAATGTGGCGCAATTTCCAAAACTGCGCCACAATCGCGCCACATCATCAAATAACTGCGCCATATCATCATGCCAACACTCGACGAACTGCAACACAGTATTCAGCTTGCTCCGGCAGGGCTGACGCTGACCGAATTGCTGAGGCAACACCCCCAACTCGCACGCCGTAGCGTACAGCGCATGATTAACCAACTGATTGCGGCAGAACGCATCCGCGCGCTCGGCAATGGGCGAGCGCGGCGTTACTATCCGGTCAATAACGCAACGTCCTACACGGACATGGGCGAGCTGCGCGTCATGGACAAAGCAGACTTTCCAGAGTCCATCCCCATCTCGGCGGATAGTCGGGACATTCTGACCTACATCGACCGCCCTTACGTGGCGCGCAAACCGGTGGGATACCAGCGGGATTTTCTGGACGCCTATCAACCAAACCGCACGCAATACCTGCCCGAATCCCTGCGCCGACAATTGCGCCAAATCGGTCAAACTTCGCATGTGGAAGCCCCTGCGGGCACGTTCAGCCGCGCCATGTTGAATCGCCTGTTAATTGATTTATCGTGGGCATCCAGCTATCTGGAAGGTAATACCTATACCCGGCTCGATACCTGTGAACTGATTGAGCACGGCAAAACAGCGCATGGCAAGGCGTCCATCGAAACGCAGATGATTCTGAATCACAAGGCGGCGATTGAGTTACTGGTCGACAATATCGACAGCGCCGGATTCAACCGCTATACCTTGCAAAACCTGCACAGCGCCTTGTCGGAAAACCTCTTGCCCAATCCCGTTGACGAAGGGCGGCTACGTCAACATGTGGTCGCCATCGGGCAGAGTGTATATCGTCCTCTGGAAGCGCCATCACAAATCGGCGCGGAACTGGATATGCTGTTGGAGAAAGCTGACCAGATTGCAAATCCGTTCGAGCAATCATTTTTCATGATGGTGCATTTGCCTTACCTGCAACCTTTTGCTGATGTCAATAAACGCACCTCGCGCCTGATTGCCAACCTGCCGCTGTTCCGCGCCAACCTGTGTCCGCTGACGTTCATCGGCATACCGGAACGCGCTTACAGCTACGCCATGCTCGGCGTTTATGAAATGACCCGCGTCGAGTTGCTGCGCGACCTCTATCTTTGGGCTTATGAACGCTCGGCGCAGGAATACATGACCATCCGGCAAAACATGGCAGACCCCGACCCAGGGCGGCTGGCATGGCGCATCTTCATCAAACAGAGCATCCGCGAAGTGGTGACACATCCCGAACGCGATGCGCTGGATGTCATCCGCGCCGCTGTCGCGGCAAATGTCCCTGCGGAAGAACAAGAGAACGTGCAGGCGTTGGTCGTGGAAGAACTCCGCCGTCTGCACGAAGGGGTCATCGCCCGCTATGGTCTACGCCCTGCCGAATTCGCCAAATGGCAGGCAGGTATCAAAACCAACGCACAACGGCTTCGGTTTTAACGCCTACACCTGATTCCCGAATCATGGCAATCCGATGAGGCGGCGATCTTTTGGCCAGCGGATGCGGTAGTCGGCGGAGAATTCCTTGCTGCCGCCGGCTTCCAGTTGCGCTTTCCAGGCGATGACGCCGGGGCGGTCGTTCCAGTCTTCCTGACTGACGGCGGGGGTGAAGCGACGTTCGACTTCCACCTTCTCATCCCGACCCACGGGGCTGGCGTCCAGCACCAGCGCCTCAACCGGACGTTTGTGCAGATTCGTCACGGTGAAGATGTCGGCAATGTGGCGTTCGGAATTTTGTCCGACAAAGCCGCTGTTGCCGCTTTGCGCGGCGAGGGATTTGCCGCTCACCCGAATCAGCGCGTCCCGACCAAAGGGCAATTCGAGGCGGGCGCTCAGACCGGCGTTCCAGCGGGTGACGCCGACATACGCGCCATTTCTGTAAAGCCGCATATCCCCGACCGGCCAGACGCCTTCCGGCAAGTCGCCCTGCGCCACGAGGTAGGCGGATTTTTCCAGACGCGGCGCAATCCGCGCTTGCAGCGTCACCGGCACTTGCAGTTTGCCCAATGACACGGCGACCTTGCGCCCGTCGGCAGGTAAGGTTACGACGCCGGAAATGGCGTATTCGGTAGCGAATTCGCTTTGCGTAACCGCAACTCCAAACAAAGGGCGCTGCAACGGTTCTTCGGCAGCAACCCTGCCCGCCTGATTCTGCATTTTCATCTGTATAGGCATGGCGGCGGGGGCGTGCATTAACTCTTCGTCTTCCGAATACAACGACAAATCCCAGGTGTTCGGCTGCGGACCGCTGGCGCTTTGGCGGGGTTGCCCGGTGGAGAGCGCAAGGCTGACGCGATTCCAGTCTTCGCCGCTGCGTTGGGCGATCTGGGCGGTGCGTTCCAGCGTCACGGTTCCGCTTTCCGAATCCAGCGCGGCGCGATAAGCCGGACGCCAGCCCGCATCCTGAAACAGATAGCGCAAGCGCACCTGCCCCTCATTTTTTGCCGACAGGCGCACGGACAGCACACGCACCTGGTCGACATCCGGTCGCACCTGCCTGAGATCGCGCTGCCTTGCCTGCAAGTCGCGTTCGAGGTCGCGTTTTTGCGCGTCGACCGCCAGAATCCGTCGCTGCGCCTGAATGCTGCCTTGCCGGATGGTTTCCAGCGTTTTCGCCGGACTGCCGGATTGAAAGCCCTCGCCGGGTTTGACCAGCGCATCCAGATATTTCAGTTCCCGTTCCGCCGCCTGTTTTTCCACATTCAGCGTGTCGATACGGTCAGCAAGGCGGCGAACCTCCGCTTCCAGCCGCGCTTCTTCGGCATTCAAGGGTTGCGTGCGGGCGCTGTCGCGCCAGACAATTTCTCCGATTTCGATGCCGCTATCCGCTTCGACCTGCACACTGTCGGTATCGAAATTGGCGGGCAAACCGGAAATTTCCAGTTGCGTATCGCCCGCCTTCACTTTGGCAACCCGTTCAATCAAAGCGCTGCCGGGATAGAGTATGACGCGACTCACGGGCGCAACGGAAACCGCCGGAGCCAGCGCGGGCTGCCCCGCCGCCAGCGCAGCGGGGATGGAAACGAGGGAGAGCAAGGCAAGGGGGACGACGCGAAAGACGTTCATGGCAGACTCCATAGAAAAATGAATGACAAACTTTTAACGATGTATCGTACTCGCGTGGGTTATCAAGTTGAGAAAATATCGTGTCGGGAACACCGCCATCCTCGATGGCATTTGGGTCTTTCAAGGTAGGGGATTTCTCCGAAACCGCCCCGCCTAATCCTTTTCCCACAATTCGCTCGCCCCGTCCTGTGTCAGCGGCAGCCCCATATGCCGATAAATCGCTGGCGTCGCCATGCGACCCCGCGAGGTGCGTTGCAGGTAGCCTTGCTGAATCAGGTAGGGTTCCAGCACGTCCTCAATGGTGTCGCGGGATTCGCCGATGGCGGCGGCGAGGTTATCCACGCCGACGGGGCCGCCCGCGAATTTTTCGATGATGGCGCTGATGAGTTTTCTGTCCATCACATCCAGCCCCGCCGAATCCACATCCAGCATAGCCAGCGCCGCGTCAGCAAGGGCGCGGGTGATGCGTCCATCCGCCTTGACCTCAACATAGTCACGCACCCGGCGCAGCAAACGATTGGCAATGCGTGGCGTGCCGCGTGAGCGACGGGCGATTTCCAGCGCGCCTTCCGGTTCCAGGGGCGCGGCAAGCAGACGCGCCGAACGGCGGACGATTTGCTGCAATTCTTCCGGCGTGTAGAACTCCAGGCGGGCGACGATGCCGAAGCGGTCGCGCAGGGGATTGGTGAGCATTCCGGCGCGAGTGGTCGCGCCGACGAGGGTGAAGGGCGGCAGGTCGAGCTTGACCGAGCGGGCGGCGGGGCCTTCGCCAATCATGATGTCGATTTGAAAATCTTCCAGCGCCGGATAAAGAATTTCTTCCACCACTGGACTCAAGCGGTGAATTTCGTCAATGAACAGAATGTCGTGCGCTTCGAGATTGGTGAGCAGCGCGGCGAGGTCGCCCGCCCGTTCCAGCACGGGGCCGGAAGTCTGGCGCAGATTAACGCCCATTTCCTGCGCCAGAATGTGCGCCAGCGTAGTCTTACCCAAACCCGGCGGGCCAAAGAGCAGCACGTGGTCAAGCGATTCGCCGCGCGCCCTTGCCGCCTGAATGAAAATTTCCAGTTGCTCGCGGATTTTGACCTGTCCGGTGTAGTCGGCAAGCCGCCTGGGACGCAGGGCGCGTTCCAGCGCCTCCTCGCGGGCGGATTGCGCTTGCGGCGCGATGAGGCGATCCGGCGCAAGGGCGGGGGTAAGGTCGTCGGTTTCTATCATGTCAAGGCTTCTCTGAAATGGTCGTAACCCTGCGTGTGCCAAGGCACGATTTTGCCTTCCGGGTCAAGAATTTGCACGCGCGGCGCAAGGTCTGTTTTTGTCATCCGCCCGACGCGCCACAAGGGTAAATCCAGCTCAGCGGCAATTCGGGCAAGGGCGAGGCGTTGTTCCGGGGATGCGGTAAAGGCGAGTTCGTAATCATCGCCGCCCGTGAGCAATGCGTCCAGCGCAATGGCGCGCGGCACAGAATCCGGCAGACGGGGAAGCTGATGCAGCAGGATTTCCGCCGTCAGCCGGGAGCGTTCGGCAATATGCCCGACATCCGCCAGCAGACCGTCGGAAATATCAATAGCGGCATGAGCGTGGTCGCGTAACGCCAGCCCCAAGGCAACACGCGGTTGCGGCGTGTGCAGACGTTTCAGGCACACGCGACAGAGCGGTTCCGGCAATTCAATTTCACCGCGCAGATGTCGCAAACCCAAGGCGGCAAGCCCCGCATGACCGGAAAGCCAGAGGTCATCCCCCGCCCGCGCTCCATCCCGCCGCAACGCCGCGCCAGCGGGAACTTCGCCCGCTGCCGTCACGCACAGGGTCAGCGCCCCGCGCGTGGTGTCGCCACCAATCAAATCGACGCCGAATTTTCGGGCGCAGCAAAAAAAACCCTCGACAAAAGGAGCGAGCCAGTTTTCATCAGCGGCGGGCAAACTCAACGCCAGCAATGCCCAACGCGGCTTCGCGCCCATCGCGGCAAGGTCAGAGAGATTGACGGCAAGGGTTTTCCAGCCCAAATCGCGCGGGTCAGCGTCAGGGAAAAAATGCGTCCCCGCCACCAGCATGTCGGTAGTGAGCGCCAGTTCCATGCCGCTGGAAACCCGCGTCAGAGCGCAGTCATCGCCCACGCCCAACACCGCGCCGGATGCGGGACGCTGAAAGTAGCGAGAAATCAGGTCGAATTCAGTCATGCGGTTTCCAAAATAAATTCCCGCTTTCCGCGTCGGAGAGGACATCGATCGGTTACGAATAACCAACGGGAAAGGCGAGCGACTGTGGCAAGGAAATGACGAGTAGAAAAAATCATGCTGTGCGCTGAAAATCACCAGATGGAATTGTGGCGCGTTCCCTGGTTTGTTTTCGTTAAATGAAATTTTGCCTACCTTCCCTGCGATCGGATTGCCAGACTTTCCTGGATAAACCAATAATTGGATGATGTCTACCCGGTTGAACCATACCAGCAAAAAAACCACCCACCAAAACAAACAATTTGTAGTACGGCTGGAGACACTTCTGTTCCAGACTCTAATGTCGTTTCTCGCGGGATTCGGCGAGGAGGCGGGTTTGTTCGTCTTCCGAGAGAGCGACCAAACGGGATACCGCTTTTTTCAGTTGCGGGTCTTTTTCCGCGAGTCTCATCCGTTTTTCCGCTTGTCTTGTCAGTGTAGGGTTCGGATCGCTTTCGGTAAAAGTCCCGTAGCGCGGACAATCTCATCTACGGACAATCCCAAGCTGAGAAGATTCCGCGCTATGGCAAGCCGCTCTTCCTCCCGTGCCGCATTCTCCCTCGCCACAATATCCCGTTGCAGTTTCTCGCGGGATTCGGCAAGCAGGCGGGTTTGTTCGTCTTCCGAGAGGGCGACCAAACGGGATACCGCTTTTTTCAGTTGCGGGTCTTTTTCTGCGCGTCTCATTCGTTCTTCCGCTTGTCTTGTCAGTGTAGGGTTCGGATCGCATCCGGGGAAAGTTCCGTGATGCTGACAATCTCATCCATCGGCACCCCCCGACTAAGCAGCCTTCGCGCTATGGCAAGCTGCGTCTCTGTCTGCGCCTTATACGCCGCCGCATTCTCCCGCGCCACAATATCCCGTTGCAGTTTCTCGCGAGATTCGGCGAGGAGGCGGGTTTGTTCGTCTTCTGAAAGCGCCACCAGGCGGGATACCGCTTTTTTCAGTTGCGGGTCTTTTTCTGCGAGTCTCATCAGTTCTTCCTCTTGTCTTGCTTTCAAAAATTCCAGCCAGTCCCACAGCGCCGTGCCATCTTCTTCCTGCGGCAGCTTGGGGAGTTCCAGGGTGTTGACTTCCAGTAAATCAGTGAATTCCGATCCCGTCTTCGGGTCGTGGAGTCGGTAACAGTTATGATAGTGCTGATTTTCGGGAATTTGTACGTAATCTGTAATCAGGATGCTGATGGCGCGTTTGATGCTCTGATAGTCCTCGCCTCTGCCAATCTGTTCCGTCACCATGCGGGCGAGGTAAAAAACCACGCGCTCGCGCATTTGCGGGTGTTCGACAATCTGGATTTCGATGTCGATGATTTTGCCGGTGGGCGTCTTCACCTTCACGTCCAGAATGCCCTGTTTGTCGTCGGGAACCTCGCCTTTCAGGTGCGGATCGACGATCATGACCTCCTGATAATCTTCCGGCGGCAGGTCGAGCGCGGATTTCAGGAAGGCCGTGAGGATGGAGGTATCTTGCGCGTCGCCAAAGATGAGCTTGAAGACAAAATCGTTGCGCGGCGAGAGAACGGGGTTACGCATAATCTGGTGAAGGAAATGAAAGTGGTATATTGTAGCCCATGTCTAGCCGGGCGACATCGGGGAAAATTGCCGGGACACAATTCGTATTCCATGAAATTCACGCATTTCTCGCGGCGACTTCCGCGCCGCGCAGGTGGGCGGCGGTTTTGTCCAGTACGCCGTTGACGTAGCGATGCCCTTCGTTGCTGCCGAATTGCTTGGCGAGTTCGATGGCTTCGTTGATGACGACCCGATAGGGCGTCGCCGGACAGTGCGCGAATTCAAAGGTCGCCATGAGCAGGATGACAGCTTCGATGGGGGATAGCTCGTCGAAAGGTCGGTCGAGGGCTTCGGTCAGTTGCGCGGTCAGCGTCGCCTGTTCGCGGATGACGCCGCGCACCAGCGTCAGATAAAGTTCGCTGTCGACCTGTTCGACAGCGGCTGCGGCGGCTTCTGTATTTTCTTCGGCGTCGCTCGCCTGTTCGCCGCCCGCCGCGTAGACTGCCCATTCCGGCATGTGGCTTTCGATGGCAGCGGCATCCGCGCCGCCGATGCGCCATTGATACAAGCCTTGCAGGGCGAGTTCACGCGCTTTGCGGCGTTCGCTGGAAATTTTGCCGGATTTGCGTTTGGCAGGTTTGGGGGACGCGGTGTCGTTCATGGCGTTCATCGTTCGTTCCTGAAATTTTGCAACAGCCTTGCCATTTCCACGGCGGCGGCGGCGCAGTCGGCGCCTTTTTGCTGCTGCCGCGCGCGCGCCTGCGCGTCGTTTTCGACGGTCAGAATGCCGTTGGCAATGGGTACGCCAGTGACGAGTTGCGCTTCCATCACGCCGCGACAGGCGTCGTTGGAAACGACTTCAAAGTGGTAGGTTTCGCCGCGAATGACCGCGCCCAGGGCAATCAGGGCGTCGAATTTGCCGCTCTGCGCCAGCGTTTGCAGGGTGAGCGGAATTTCCAGCGCGCCGGGGACGGAGAAGGCGCGGATGTTTTTGACATGCAGGCGTTGCAGTTCCGCCACTGCCGCCGCTTGCAAGGCTTGGCAGATTTCAGCGTTAAAGCGGCTGCTGACGATGCCGATCGTCAAACCCGCGCCGTCCAGATTGGCAATGCAGGTTGGCGTAGCGTTCGACATCAGGTCAATTCCTCCGGCGAGGCGGCGAAGCCGGTGACTTCCAGCGAGAAGCCGGTCATGGAAGGAATTTTGCGCGGGCTGGACATGAGGCGCATTTTTCGCACGCCCAGGTCACGCAGAATTTGCGCGCCGATGCCGTGCGTGCGCGGGTCCCATTTGAGATTGCGGTTGCCCTTGTCTGCCTTGTCCACTGATTTCGGGGCGGAAAGACGCGCAAGCAGTTCGCTGCCTGCTTCGGAACGGTGCATGAGCACGATGACGCCATGCCCGTTTTTGGCGATGGCGGCTTGCGCTTCTTCGATGCTGAACGCGGCGCGTTGGCTGCCGGGATCGAGAAAATCGAGTACGGACAGCGGTTCATGCACCCGCACCAGCGTTTCGGCATCGGCGGGAATCGCGCCTTTCACCAGCGCCAGATGCGCCGCGCCGGAAGCCTTGTCAGCGTAGGCGTGCAGGGTAAATTCGCCCTGCGCGGTTTGAATGGTTTTGGACGCGACCCGTTCGACCAGGGTTTCGGAGGCGGCGCGGTAGTGAATCAAATCCGCAATCGCGCCGATTTTGATGTTGTGTTCCCTGGCAAAGATGAGCAAATCCGGCAGCCGCGCCATCGTGCCGTCTTCCTTCAGCACTTCGCAAATCACCGCCGAGGGTTCCAGCCCCGCCAGCCGCGTGAGGTCGCAACCGGCTTCGGTGTGTCCGGCGCGCACCAGCACGCCGCCCTCTTTCGCGGTGATGGGAAAGACATGACCGGGCTGCACGATGTCATCGTGCGTCGCGTTCTTCGCCACCGCCGCCTGCACGGTGCGGGCGCGGTCAAAGGCGGAAATGCCGGTGGTGACGCCTTCCGCCGCTTCGATGGACACGGTGAACGCCGTGTTATAGGGCGTTCTGTTGTCATGCGTCATCTGCGACAAGCCCAGTTGACGGGCGCGCGCTTCGGTGATGGTGAGACAAACCAGCCCGCGACAATGCGTGACCATAAAATTGATGGCTTCCGGCGACACATGTTCGGCAGCGATGAGCAAGTCACCTTCGTTTTCGCGGTCTTCTTCATCGACCAGAATCACCATGCGACCCGCCTTGATTTCAGCGATAATTTCCCTGGTCGGGGCGATGGCGGACGCGGTGGGGGCAATCAAGGGAACAACGGTATTCATGGGGAAACTCCTTGTTATCATCAGTTGGATTCTTTTTCCCACGCCAGCATCCGTTCGGTATAGCGGGCGATCAGGTCGATTTCCAGATTCACGCGGCAACCGGCGTAGAGCTTGCCAAGGGTGGTGACTTCCAGCGTATGCGGAATCAGGTTGATGGTGAACACATCGCCCTCTACCGTATTGGTGGTCAGGCTGCAACCATCCACCACCACAGAACCCTTGCGGGCGATGTATTTTGAAATGGCGTGCGGCGCGCGGATTTCCAGCAGACGATTGTCGCCCACCGCGTCAAAGCGCAGCACCTCGCCCACGCCATCGACGTGACCGGAAACCAGATGACCGCCAATCGGGTCGCCAATGCAAAGCGCCTTTTCCAGATTGACTTCGCCGGGTTTATCCAGCCCGACCGTGCAATTCAGCGTTTCCGGCGAAACATCGACGCAATACCAGTCCGCGCCTTTCTCCACCACAGTCAGACAAACGCCCGCATGAGCGATGGAGTCGCCCAGGGCGACGCGGGAAATATCCAGCGCGGCAGGTTCCACCGTCAGACGAAACCCCACTTCACGCGGGGTCAAGCGAGTAATGCGACCAACCGCCGCAACAATTCCTGAAAACATATTCGGGGAGAGACTACAGGATGAAAGCAGTGATTTTAGCACGGGCGTACAGGCGGCAGGGGGCAAAGGAGCGCGGGGAAGAGGCGCATGATGGTGGTCAAGATATTGATCGCAAATTGAAAATGGTTCGGGTAGGGGCGGTTCGCGAACCGCCCCTACGAAGGGATCGGGGCGGGTATTTCCCATAAAAAACCCGCCCAGGGTGGGCGGGTTTTTGTGGTGCGGTCTGGCTTGCACGCTTACCGGAGTTGCCGCCAGCTTTGGCGGCCTTTCTTCTTACCGCCGCAGCCGTCGAGGGCACCGGCGACTAGCCCGCCGCCGGGAAGCTTCCTGGCCGTCAGACAATCCTTGGGATCGTTGGTGCCTCCGATTTCAGCGTCGTTGACGCCGAAGTTGGGGGGGCCACCATCAATGCTGTAGCTGATGGCGATATCAAGACCATTCCCCTCCCTGTAGGCAGCATCCTTCAGTGACGCGAACAGCAAACTCTTTTTCGGCGCGCCATTCATCGCGTCAA
This sequence comes from Zoogloeaceae bacterium, assembly GCA_031287525.1. GTDB lineage: Bacteria > Pseudomonadota > Gammaproteobacteria > Burkholderiales > Rhodocyclaceae > Azovibrio. The sequence goes on from JAITSU010000021.1 coordinate 23,695, forward strand.
CTTCCATGATGACCCCTTCGACCGCGGCGGCACAGGGGTCGACGCTGGGCATCAGGAGAGGAACCGCAACCTGATTGGTGCCCGCCCTCAGTTCCGGCGTTGCCTTGGCGATGCCGCGCAAACCTGTCATACCGGGCGCGTCCAGATCAATGAAGAAGCCTTGCACACTCGGATAGTTCAGCGGCGCGGCGAATTTCTCCAGCGACCAGCCGCCATCTTCACCTGTGCTGACCTTGACTTCCGCCAGCGCGCCGCCACCAGAACCATCCCGTTTGGCAGTTGATATGTCACAATCACGCTTGAAACCGCACGTATCGCGCACGCTGTAGATGGTTTGCACACTCTCGTCCTTGACATCCTCCTGACTGAGATACTTGCCGGTCGCCACGACCACCTGTATGTCGTCGCCGTCGATGACCACTCTGGGCGCGCCCGTGATGGGTTGCGGGTTGCCCTTCGGGTCAGTGGCGACCATGAGCTTGCCCACCACTTTCGGCGAAAATTCCCGCAGGTCGAATTTCCACAGATTGCCCTGCAAGTCACCCGCATACGCGAACACACTCGTCCCATTGTTATAACCGATGACCGTCGGTCTGCTCAGACCGCCCTTGTCGCCAGTGAGACTGAGACTGGCGCTGCCGGTAGTCATGTGCGCGGTAAACAGGGTTGACGTCCAGTTCTCGTCGGTGACGCTATAGCCGTTGCCGAAGATGGCATAGAACCCCGGATCGCCAGCGCACTCATTCGTATCCTTGTCGTAATTGCACAACAGGGCGATGCTTGCCTGACCGTTGGCGGGCGTCCCCAGGTTGGGATCCCTGATTTCCCAGAGGACATTACCTGTACTGAAGGACAAGGGATTTTCCACATCCAGGGCAAAGTAACTGCTCGCGGGCGCGTCGCTGCGCCCGGTGGAACCCACGGCAACCGCTTTCCAGTCGGAACCTGAGAGATATTCGCCGGTCACCGTGACGCCGTCGACATAGAAGGAATGCGACAGATCCTTGGTCTGACCATATTGCGGATCGGCGAGTTTTTTCAGGATGCCGTGTACCGCAGACGGAATGAAAGCAAACAATTCCTTGCCAGCCGCCTCTTTGTCGCTAGGGGCGGAGGTGTCATCCAGCGGGCGGGCATCAAAGCCGTGCAACATCCCGTCGCCCGCGCCCACCAGCACCACCAGCTTGCGGTTGTCTGTATCAATGGTGATCTGCTTGGTCGTCGAATCCACCTTGAAGGATTTTGCCAGACGCTCAGCATAGCTGAGGGCAGCGTCGGTCGAGACATCGTTGTCGTCCGCGTCCACTTTGTAGCCCAGCACGGGCGATTTGTTCCATCCGTCTCTTCTGGGCGTCACCAGTACCGGGCTGGAATTCACGATGTCGCCCAGCAGTTTCGCCTGTTTTTCGCCATTGGCATCCATAAAGCTTCTCGAACGGAAACCGTTGAAGTATGTCGCAGTCAGCCCCAAGCCCGTCGTGGTGTCTTCATACTGCTGGTCACCGCGCAAATAGTTGATCAGGTGTTCAAATCCATTCCCTCCTATATAGTCCACCACTGGCGCGCTGCCACCCGCCTTACCCAGCCTGCACTGACCGGATATGCCACTCCACGCGAAGGGGCATTTGCTCGTCCCCCCAGCCCCATTGTGTGTGAGATCGACATCAATGTCGCTACTATTCAGATTTCCAGACTTGAATTCCGTTGCAGTGCCACCCACCATCGTGAAAATCTTGCGCTCGTCGTGCTTGATGTCCCGCAGTTTTTCACTGGCGCTCCACAACGGCGGCAATTGGATAAATCCATCAGAGCAGCCGGATTCGCCCTTGATACAGGTGCCGTAAGCCAGCAATTCGCCCGTCCAGTCGGTGGGACTGTAACTGGCTTCATAGACCTGCGCGTCCTTCGTCAGGGTACTCGGCGCGGCGGGCGTGGTAAATGTTCCGTCCACTCCGGAAATTTCGGTCAGCAATTGCGTCAGCTTGTCCGCGAACTCGCCCGCGTCTTCCGCTGCCGCCGTGCCGCCATGCCCGTTCAAACCGGCGTGCATCAGGTCGTCGATCCGTTCATAGGACGTATCCAGTCCGGTCGGGAAAGTCCACAAAATGTTTTTGTTCGTGCCGTTTGCCAGGAACCGGTTCACTTCCTTGTCAGACAGCCGCCCGAGCACACCCAGACCGAGGGTAAAAGTCTGCATGTGCTGCCAGAAGGCAGGGTTTTTCCTGGTCGGCGCGATCAGATTGGGGGTGTCTGGTCGCAAGTCGCGGTTCCAGTAATACATGGCGATATCCGCAAGGCTGTTATTCACAGGGTGGGTGCCATTACCCAGACCCCTGTTTTCACCAAAGAAGGGCGGTGCCGGAGTGTACTTGTAGCAATTCTCTTTGCCGGTCAGCTTTACGTTGTTCTCGTCTGTCCGGCAGATTTCTGGTCCGTTTTTACCATCCACGTCCGCCCGGGCATCCGCTGTAGATGCTTGAGCGCCATTCCAGTAACCATCCGTCATCATAATGGTGAATGAACGACGACAGGCGAATTCCTTATTCTCTACACCTGGGAACGCTGTTTGACCACCATTTTTGATAGGCGGGTATTCAAGCCACGGATTGTCGGTTTCGTAATATTTCCCGATCCTGTCCAGTTGTATCCTGAGCGGCGTATCGCCCCTTACCGTGATCGACGCAACCCAGTTGTAAAAGTCCCGCACAAAGTGCTCGCCGGCATACGGATGTTTCACGCCATCGGCTGTTTTGGCGTCGCGGGGAAAATCCAGGAAGGGGACAACTCCCCGTCCGACTTTTGCGACGGTGCCGGTTCTTTGCCCGGGACCGTTTGCATTCATACCGTTCAGCACGTCATAACCCAGACGGATGGACTTGCCGTTCAGGATTTTGCCCGGTTCGTAGGTGTTGTCCTTGTTCAGCAGATTGCCAAATGCCAGGGAGATGCCTGTTTTTGCCGCCATACTGCGGGAACTGTAATAGCTGTACCAGTTGGCGAAATTGCGGATTTCTTCTGCGGCGGTTCTTGGTCGCGCAACAGACTCCTCATACAAATTGCCCTCATCATCCACGAACTTGCTGACCCGGTGTTCCAGCGATTGATCAATGCTCGACTTCAGGTTTCTGGCGTCGAGATAGGCTTGCACCTGCGCGCCGACGAGCGAGTTGACGGCGAGATAGTACTCATTCCGGGCGTTCCGCCATTCCTCTATGGTTGTCCCCGTGGTCGCGCGATTAACGTACGCCCAGCAGTTATCACTACCCGACTCACCAGTGGTCAAGGTTGGAGTACAGGCAACTCTGATCCCATCATCGTCAACATAAGAACTGTTACACGTAGTGTCATCGGATCTAACAGGGGCGACACCCACGTGGAGGTCATTTCTGGTCCTCCAGCTATCATCAATCAAAAACATGACGTCGTAATCATCTGGAATCGTACGAGGAGACTCCGTGTGGTCAAAAACTTGCCTTTCTGATATCGGCATGAGATCTGCCAAGATTGGTCTGCTATTCCACCCGCGAGTGCCCCTAGGATAATTAGTTGCAGGATGCGTATCAGTTTCAGGACTCGAAGGATAAGTCCAACAATCACCAATAACAGTATAGGCACCCGAGACGCGGACTGGTGTTGTTGCGGCATTGGCTAGAGGCACCAAATGATCTTTATCAAGAGCATTCTGAAGACTCTCAAATTGGGGGGCGGGGCATTTAGTAGAAGATTCACTACCAAAATCATCATAATACTGCCAGTTTTTGCGCTGATTTTTTTGAACGGTGGTGCCTTTGTCATATTCTGGTTTCAGCCATTCTTCATTCCGGCAGAACGAATCGTAGGCTGCGCGGGCTTGTGGCACGGTGACATTGATGTATTCATCAAGACCTTCGTTGAAAGCTCTGTTGGCAGCGATTCTCAGGTTATCTCTCTCTTCGTCGGTAACGTGTAGATCGGGGCGATAGTGGCTGACCTCGACATCCTTGTTGGACAAGCTGCTGGTGGCACCTCGACCGGCTGTCCATCTCGCGGTGCCATCCGTGTCACCGATGATGTGCTTGCCCTGATAGCAGGAACGCTCAACATTGGCGGTTGTAATGTTGTTGAGGCGCGTCGTGCGGTAGCACCACGGACGACCGATCCCATTGGCCGCTTGCAGCCCCCCGACTGATTTGACGCCGCCTATCCCCCAGGGAGCATAGCGGCTCCATCTCTGATAGTTACTTGGATAATCGACATCCCCCGCCCGGTAACTGTACCGGCAGTGACCGTGCGGGTTGCCCGCATAGTCATCGCCGGGGGCTTCGGGAGAAACTTCGTTACTGTAGTACGCTCTGGAATCCGACACATCCCTGAACAGTATCGGGCAAGCCCGGGAGTATACCAAGCCTGCGTTGGTTGTCGCAGTCTGAGAGACTTTGTTGGCACCCCCTATCCTGAACAATGCGCCAGCCCTAATGACACCGCTTCCATCAGCATAGCTGAAGGCATGTGTTTCGTAGTTGCCATCAACCTTCTCGGGTGCCCTCTCGGGGTGCTCCATCACCGGTACGCCATTGACCATCACAATCGGTTCCCATTCGTAACCCGCCAATGTGTAACCCGCCGCATTGTCGATTCTGGAATTGAACCCCGGCACATAGTCGTAATAAACGGCAGTGCTGGCGGTCAGCGTTGTGGTACCAGTATTATGGATATCATTGGCAATATCGAGTTCTGCCTTGGCCTGCGCGATGGCATCATCGCGATCGCTGGCGAGGCTGCTTACGATTGCCATGTAGTTAGCCTGGGCTTCCTGCCAGTTTTCATGGTTGATGAGACCGACGGAGCGCGCATAGCAGTTGGTTTCAAGCGTGTGATTATCTGTGTTGGCAGAACCGCCTGTGGCGCCGATGGGAGAGCCGCCGATGGTGGTTAAGGGATGAAGAGACGCGTTGTTCCCCCCAGTCTTCCCTGCCGTCCCCAACGTCGTGCGTTGCCACTCCCGGCGTGCCCTTGTGGCGCTTGCTGGCCAGTTTTCATTCATGCACATTTCATCATATGCTATGCGGGCTTCCTTAATGGTGCCATAGGTGGGAGGATCGCCACCATCAGGAGTATTGCGAAGGTGTTCGTCAAGCGAATCATTGAAAAGATCAATCGAACCACTTACGATCTCCGCGTAATCTGTTCTAGCTCGATCCCTGTCTGCTTGAGTGATTTCGCAGCTGTAGGGAGTGCCGCTCATGCCATATCTCATCACTCTCGGCCATGTGCAACGCTGATCCATATTGCGCCAACTCACCAGTCTGGGCGGGGTGCTCCCGTCGCCCGCCTCGTACTTGAGGGGCGGTACGTAGGTCACGTCCGGGTTGTAGTATAGCCGGTTGAAGAAGTTTGCTTTTCTCAGGACGGAGGTGGAGCCTGTGGTGCCGCCTACTTCCATCGGCATGTAGTTAGAGGTCATGGAACCCGAGTTGTCGTGGAAATAGATGAGGTTGGGATCCATCGACTTGTCTTCCACCAGCGGCCCCTGATAAATATCCAGCGGCATGGCGGCGCTGGAAAAAATGCCCGCCAGCACCATCAGCAGAGCGCGTTTCATAAAACCGGCATGATTTTTTGACATGATCAAAACTCCTGAAAAACCGCGCTCCCGTCAGACAGACGCGGCAGACGCAAGAAACAAACCCAAACGAACGCGCAAAAAGGCAAAACCACCGCTTTGCGTGGGCAAATGTGAACGACAAAAAACGCAGCGACCCAAAAAGGACGCTGCGTCAAGAACAGCCGGGGGAAAAAACGCGACAGAAAACGCGCGAAGCCGCGCGAAAACGAAGGCTGAACTAAGCCTGTGTGCTTGTTGCTGCTGTTGTAGCCTGTAGCCTGTAGCCTGTAGCCGTATTATACAGGCAACCGTTTGATTTTACAAGGTTTTTTACAAAAAAATCAGACTTTTCCCGCGCTTCGCGCATGACAAAAGCACGCCGGATTGGGCGTGTATCCGTGATGTTCCGCGATGTTTGTGAAAATGTTTGAAGCATTTCAATCCAGGTCCTGTCCAAATGACGAGCTGCAACCCCATTTCCAGATGGGTTATGCCCGTATACTGCCGCTATTCTGCTGTAGTTATGACTGTAAACTGCCACTATTCTTCTGTACTGCGTGGATTATGCGCCAAGGTTATGTCAACGGTAAGCGTTTGCGACGAACGGTATGATTTTGGCGACGAACGGTAGCAGCCTCTTTGACAAGAGGATGAGTGGTCGGTCAAAGTGGCGGGAGCATCCAGCTCCCGGTCGGGGCCAGTATGCGGGAGCAGGATGCTCCCGCCACTTTTAACTTGATGGCATTACGGGATCGAAGAACACGCCGGATGTTGACGGCGGCGGTTGTCATCTTCCTGTCACAAACCGCGCCGAGAATGGGTGAAATTTTTTAACCGGAGGAGGTCTCTGCCATGAAACACCGCATCAAACAAACCCTGAAATTCCTGCCCGGCGTTGCGCTGGCGCTGACTTTGTGCGCGAACACATGGGCGCAAAGCGATGTGACGGGCGCGGGGGCGAGCTTTCCCGCGCCGCTCTATACCAAGTGGGCGGCGGATTACAACAAGGCGACCGGGAATCGCATCAATTATCAATCGGTTGGCTCCAGCGCGGGGTTGAAACAGATTGAGGTCAAGACCGTTGATTTCGGCGCTTCCGACGCGCCGCTGACGGACGCGCTCTTGCAGGAAAAAGGGTTGATCCAGTTTCCGACCGTTGTGGGCGGCATCGTGCCGATCGTCAATATCAAGGGCGTCGCGCCGGGGCAATTGAAATTGAATGGTTCGGTTCTGGGCGATATTTTTCTGGGCAAGATTACCCACTGGAACGACGCCGCCATTGCCGCCATCAACCCCGGTCTTGCGTTGCCGAATACGGCGATTGCCGTGGTGCGTCGCGCCGATGGCTCAGGCACCAGCTTTGGCTTCACCAATTACCTCTCCAAGGTCAATCCTGAATGGAAGACAAAAGTGGGCGAAGGCACGGCGGTGAATTGGCCGACCGGACTTGGCGGCAAGGGAAATGAAGGCGTGGCGGCGTTTGTGGGGCGGTTAAACGGCGCGGTTGGCTATGTCGAATATGCTTACGCCAAGCGTAACAAACTCGCGCACGCGCAATTGTTGAACCGCGCGGGCAAGTTTGTGCAACCTTCGGAGGCGAGTTTCAAGGCGGCTGCGGCGGGGGCTGAATGGGAAAAAAGTTTTTACCAGATTTTGACCGACCAGCCGGGTGACACCGCCTGGCCGATTACTTCCGCGACCTTTATCCTGATGCACAAAAAACAGGACAAGCCCGAAAAAGCCGTCGCCACGCTCGATTTCTTTGCCTGGGCATACCAATCCGGGGACACGGAAGCCCGCAAGCTGGATTACATTCCCATGCCGCAAAGCGTCAAAGACACCGTGACACGCGCGTGGAAATCCATCGTGGACGCTTCCGGCAAACCGATCAGAAATCCTTAAGGTAAACTCGCGCTTTGCCCGAAAATCGTCCTCACCCTTTTGTCATGGATTCTGCCTTGCCTTCTTCTCTCACGCCCCACGCGGCAGGCGGCGCGCGTCGCCTCCTTTCCAACGCGCTGGCTGACCGCCTGTTCGCGCTGCTCGCGCGTGGCGCGGCAATTCTGACGCTCACGCTTCTGACGGGCATCATCATCTCGCTCATCATGGGCGCGTGGCCTGCCATTCACGAGTTCGGGCTGGGGTTTTTAACGCACAACGCCTGGGATCCCGTGCAGGAAGATTTTGGCGGGCGGGTCATGATTTATGGCACGCTGGCGACTTCGATCATCGCGCTTGCCATTGCGGTTCCGGTGAGTTTTGGCATCGCGCTCTTTCTCACGGAACTCTCGCCCCCCTGGTTGAAACGTCCGCTGGGCACCGCCATTGAACTGTTGGCTGCCGTGCCTTCCATCGTGTATGGCATGTGGGGGTTGATGGTATTCGGGCCGGTATTGGCGCGTTATGTGCAAGAACCGCTGCAATCCCTTTTGAAAGGCGTGCCGTTCCTGGAGGCGCTCGTCACAGGCCCGCCGGTGGGCATCGGGATTTTGTCGGCGGGCATTATTCTGTCCATCATGATCATTCCCTTCATCGCCTCGGTGATGCGCGATGTGTTCGAGGTCACGCCGCCGCTTCTGAAAGAATCCGCCTATGGTCTGGGCGCGACCACCTGGGAAGTGATCTGGAACGTCGTGTTGCCTTACACCAAGACGGGCGTGGTGGGCGGCATCATGCTGGGGCTGGGGCGGGCGTTAGGCGAAACGATGGCGGTCACGTTCGTGATCGGCAACATGAACCAGTTGAATTCCGCTTCGCTCTTTGAGGCCGCCAACAGCATTACTTCCGCGCTGGCGAACGAATTTGCCGAAGCCGCGCCGGGGCTGCATCAGGCCTCGCTGATTTATCTGGGGCTGGTTTTGTTCCTGATTACGTTTACCGTGCTGATTTTTTCAAGGCTCCTTCTCATGCGTTTGCAAAAAAATGAAGGGAAGCGCGTATGAATCCGTCTGTATCCCTGCCGGACAACCACGCCCGAATCGCGCGATTTAACCGCCGCAAACGCTTCAATCAACTGGCGATTGCCCTTTCGTTGATCGCCATGCTGTTTGGCATGTTCTGGCTAAGCTGGATTTTGTGGGAAACGCTCCGCCTTGGCTTTGGCAGCATCAGCGTGGCGATGCTGACGCAGGACATGCCGCCGCCCAATGAAGCCATTGGCGAAGGCGGTCTTGCCAACGCGATGATGGGGTCGCTGATGATGGTCGCTCTGGCGACGTTGATTGGCACGCCGATTGGCATTCTCACGGGCGTCTATCTGGCGGAGTACGACCCGCGTGGAAAAGTGGCGACGACGGTGCGCTTTGTCAACGACCTCTTGCTCTCCGCGCCCTCCATCATCATCGGGCTGTTCGTCTATGTGATCATGGTTGTGCAATTCAAGGCGTTTTCCGGCTGGGCGGGCGCGGTGGCGCTCGCGCTGATCGTGATTCCGGTGGTGATTCGCACCACCGAAAACATGCTGCTGCTCATCCCCGCCGGACTGCGTGAAGCCGCCTACGCGCTGGGAACGCCCAAATGGAAAGTCATTACCCGCATCACGCTCACCGCCGCGCGCGCGGGCGTATTGACCGGCATCCTGCTTGCCGTGGCGCGTATATCGGGAGAAACCGCGCCGCTTTTGTTTACGGCCTTGAACAACCAGTTCTGGAAAGCCAATCTGGATGGCCCCACCGCCAACCTGCCCGTGACCATTCTGCAATTCGCCATGAGTCCCTATGAAAACTGGCAACAACTCGCCTGGGGCGGCGTTTTTCTGATCACCCTGGCGGTGCTGGGGCTGAACATTCTGGCGCGTGTGCTTTCCCGCGAAAAATGACCTGACCCAATCTTCCGCAAGCCTTGGACGACCGAGCATGACCGACAAACCACAATCCCCTCCCCCGCCCACCAAAATTTCTGTCCGCGATCTGAATTTTTACTACGGAAAATTTCAGGCGTTAAAACAGATTCATCTGGAAATTCCCGAACACTGCGTGACGGCGTTCATCGGCCCTTCCGGTTGCGGCAAATCGACGCTCTTGCGTACCTTTAACCGGATGTTCGAGCTATACCCGGATCAACGCGCCGAAGGCAGCATTTTGTTAGACGGCGAAAACCTGCTGGATTCAAAACAGGATGTCGCCTTGCTGCGCGCCCGCGTCGGCATGGTGTTTCAGAAGCCGACGCCTTTTCCCATGTCGATTTTCGACAACATCGCCTTCGGGGTGAATCTTTTTGAACATCTTTCCCGAATCGAAATGGAAGAGCGGGTAGAGTGGGCGCTGAAAAAAGCGGCGCTGTGGAATGAAGTGAAAGACAAACTGACCCAGAGCGGCGCCAGCCTTTCAGGGGGGCAGCAGCAACGCCTGTGCATCGCGCGCGGCGTGGCGATCAAGCCGGAAGTGTTGTTGCTCGACGAACCCTGTTCCGCGCTCGACCCGATTTCCACGGCGCGTATCGAAGAATTGATTGCGGAATTGAAGAAGGACTACACCGTCATCATCGTCACCCACAACATGCAGCAAGCCGCCCGGTGCAGCGATTACACCGCCTACATGTATCTGGGCGATCTGGTGGAATTCGGCAAAACGGAACAGATGTTCCTGAAACCCGCCAAGGCGGAGACCGAAGACTACATCACCGGCCGTTTCGGCTGATTTCAGGAATCCTTTTCATGAACGACAAACATCTTTCCTCCCAATTCGACAGTGACTTGAACGAAGTCTGCTCGCGGCTGATGGAAATGGGCGGGCTGGTTGAGGCGCAACTCCAACGCGCCGTCGGCGCGCTGGAAAAATACTCTCTCGACATCATCAGGGAAGTGATCAAAGTCGAGGAAAAAGTCGACGCCCTGGAAGTCGAAATTGATCACGAACTGACCGCCGTCATCGCCCGCCGCCAGCCCGCCGCCCGCGATCTGCGCCTGTTGCTCGCCATTTCCAAAATCACCACCAATCTGGAGCGTACCGGCGACGAGGCGCACAAAATCGCCAAACGGGTCAGGTCGATCATGGAACGCGGCGAGACGCGCAACATCCCCATCAGCGACCTGCGCGTCGCTTCAGACCTGGCGGTCAATCTCATCCAGCGCGCCCTGGACGCCTTTGTGCGTCTGGACGTGGTTGCCGCCATTGACGTATTCAAGGAAGACGACCTCATCGACCGCGAATTCAAGGGATTTACCCGCAAACTCATCACCTACATGATGGAAGACCCGCGCACAATCAGCAGCAGTCTGGATTTGCTGTCCATCGCCAAGGCGGTGGAGCGGATTGGCGATCACGCCAAAAATATCGCCGAATTCATTATCTATGTTGTCAAGGGAACCGATGTGCGCCACAGTTCGTTGGCGCACATCGAATCCATTGTTGAATGACCGCCCCCAAAATGGTCGCCGCCGCCTTGGTCGCCCCTTCGCCGAAAACCTGCGTTCCGTTCCCGAAAACGCGCGTGCTGGTGGTCGAAGATGAACCCGACATCGCCCGCCTCATCCAGGTCAATCTGGATTACAGCGGCTTTCAGACCGTGCTGGTCGCGGATGGCGTCGCGGCGCGTCGGGAGATGGACACGATCCTGCCGGATGTCATTTTGCTCGACTGGATGCTGCCCGGACAAAGCGGTCTCGATCTGGCAAAACAATGGCGGGCGCAGGAACGCACCAAAGATATTCCGATGCTCATGCTGACCGCCAAAAGCGAGGAGCGTGACAAAGTCAGCGGGCTTGAAAACGGCGTGGATGACTACATCACCAAACCCTTTTCGCCCCGCGAACTGGTCGCGCGCATCCGCGCCGTATTGAGGCGGCGCAGCCCGGAACGGCTGGATGACCACGTAAGCATCGGCAAACTCTCGCTCGACGCCGGACAACACACGGTCATGTTCGGGTCGCGGGAAATCAAGCCAGGTCCAACCGAATTCCGCCTCCTCCATTACCTGATGAAGCATCCGGGACGGGTTCACAGCCGCGCGCAACTGCTCGACAAGGTTTGGGGCGACCATGTGTTTATCGAAGAGCGCACCGTCGATGTGCACATCAAGCGTCTGCGCGAAGCGTTGGACATCGCCGGCTTCATGGTGGAAACCGTGCGCGGCGTCGGCTACAGGTTCGCCACATCATCCGACCTGCCCAAATTGACAAAACCCGGCAAATGAACGTCTCATCCGAATTTTTCGCGTCTTTCGCATCTTTCTTATGTCAGCTTTTTTTCTGATCCTTCGCTTGGGCGCGCTCCTTTTCTGGCTTGGCGCGGGCGTCCTCATCGTCAGTTCGTTGAGCGAATCGGCGTTCGGCGTCTGGTTTGGCGCCAGCCTCGGCGTCGTCTGCTGGTTTCTGATGGATTGCCGGGCAATCGCGCAAACCCTGCGCTGGCTCTATTGGCTTCAGGAAAATCCGCAGCTTGCCCCGCCCCCGTTGCGCGGATTCTGGCTTGAAATCATCAGCAGCGTTCAACGTCCGCTGCGCCAGCAAATCCGGCGGGGTCAGGAGGTCGAAAACAACCTGAAAAACCTGCAATCGGCGCTTCAAGCCTCGCCCAATGGCGTGATTGTGCTGGATGAAAAAAACTGCATCGAATGGTTTAATCAAACCGCCAGCCACCATCTGGGATTAAAACCCGTCCGGGATATTCTGCAACCCATTCATCATCTGCTGCGTTCCCCCTTGTTTTCAGACTATCTGGACAACCGGGATTTCGACAAGCCGCTTGAACTGGAAAGCCCCGCCAGCACCCCCGCGCATCCCCTGAAACTCTCAATATGGCTACACGCTTACGCCTCAAATCGCCGCCTCATGCTCACCCAGGACATCACCTCGCAGCAACAAACCGAAATCATGCGCCGCGATTTCGTCGCCAATGTCTCGCATGAAATCCGCACCCCGCTCACCGTGCTCATCGGGTTTATCGAAACCCTGCAAACCCTGCCGCCAGATGAAACCCAGCAAAAATACTATTTGACGATGATGGAACGGCAGGCAAAACGAATGCAACATCTGGTCAGCGATTTAATTACGCTATCCCATCTGGAAAACAGCCCGCCGCCCGACTTTCAGGAATGGACATCCGTTCGCGACCTGCTGAATCAGTGCGAAACCGACGCTTACGCCCTGTCTCAAACACTCACGCAAAACATGGACGCGCCGCCCCACCAGATTATTTTTCCCGCCGTCCCGGAACACGCCCGACTCGCCGGATCAGAAAAAGAACTGTTCAGTCTCTTCACCAACCTGGTTTTCAATGCCGTGCGCTATACGCCGCCGGGGGGACGCATCGAAATCTCCTGGACATCCCTCCCGGAAGGCGACGCGATATTTTCCGTAAAAGACTCCGGTCCCGGCATCACCGCCGAACACATCCCCCGCCTGACCGAACGCTTCTACCGCATCGACCGCAGCCGCTCGCACGAAACCGGCGGTACGGGATTGGGGCTTTCCATCGTCAAACACATCCTCATCCGCCACAACGCCGCCCTCTCCATCGAAAGCATCCCCGGTCACGGCGCCCGCTTCACCGTCCAATTCCCCGCCAGCCACTACCGCACGGCGAGTCAGGACGAGGCAACCGTGACGCCCGTCTAAGAACATTGGACTATCCCGCCGGATTGGAGAATAATTCGCCACACAATTACACGAAACAGAACAACTCCGAACGCAATTGAACAACATTTGGGGAAGAGGGTCATGTTCCTTGATATTCGTTGCAAACCGCTGGTGCAGCAAACCCTTGCCGGAACGGTGCTGATTTGTATCATTGCCGCGTTCTTGCTGTCGCTGGTGTTGTCTTTCTACACAGAGCAAACGGCGCTTTCGGAGAGCGAGGCGACATTGAAAACCCAGATTGACCTGGTTTCGCGCACCCTCGAATATGCCGAAGAAAGCATGAAACACAATGCGCGGACGGAACTGGAAAATTTCATGCACGGACTCCCACCCCCACGTTTGACCGGACGACGGGTGGAATTGGGCGGCGCGACACGCCCGGAAATCGTTTTGAGTGACCATATTCCCGGCATCCACAATCAGGCCTTTCTGCTCGCTTACAAGGAGCGCAATCCACAGGCGGATATGGCGGTTCTGTTGCAGGATGGCGGCAACCTCTACCGCGCCAGCACGCTGTTGAAAGACGCGAACGGGCGTTACCGCGATGGCGAAATCATTGTTGACGCTTACGCGAAAACCGTGCTGGAAGGCAAACTGTATCTCGGCACCATCCAGCGTTCCGGTAAAATGTACGCGCTGGCGGTCAAGCCTTTGAAAGACAGCGCGAGCAATGTCATCGGCGCGATTTCCTTGCGCGTGCCCATCACAAATGACGTGAATATCCTGCGTGAGCGCTTGAAATCCGTCGTCGTCGGCAAAACCGGCTATCTGTTCATCATCGAGCAGCCTTCCGGCGACAGCAAGGACGTGCGTTTTATCCTGCATCCCACCATGCAGGACAAACTGGTGAGCGAGGTCGAGGAATCGTCGCGACAGATTATCAGCGACATTCAGGAACAGAAGAAAGGCTTTTTGCCCTACACCTGGAAAGATGCCAACGGCGATTCCACTGACCGACTGGTGGCGTTTGCAGAGATTCCTGCCCTGCACTGGATTGTCGCTGCCGCCGTGCCGAAGTCGGAATTCACCGCGCCGTATGACCATATTCGTTACCTTCTGCTGTTGGGGCTGGCGGTCACGGTCATCCTGCTCATTGGCTGCCTGACGCTGCTCGTGCGCTGGCAAGTGCGCCCGATGCGCGGCGTTGCCGATGGCATGGCGTACATGGGACAAGGCGATTTGACCCATGATGTTGTCGTGAATGCGGATTCCAGAAATGAAATCGACCGGCTGGCAGTTCGCATCAACGATACCCGCAATGCCATGCACGACCTGATTGGCAAGATTCGCGGCACGGTGGAAAAAGTCGGTGCCCTGTCTGTCGACAGTGCCGACGCCATGCGGCAACTCGCGCGGAGTATCGACGGGTTATCCGCGTCTTCCGGCGAAATGAGCGCCAAAATCGGCGAACTTTCCACCGCCATCGACCACATTGCGGCTTCGGCGGACGACGCCCATCAATATGTGAGCGACGCCGTGGAAAAGGTCGAGAACGGGCGCGCGGTGGTAGGCAATGTCATCGACTCCATTCATCTGATTGAAACCCGCGTGGCGTCCACCCTGAATGAAGTTGAAACCCTGACCGGACATTCGCGGCAAATCAGCAAGGTAGTGGAAACCATCGGCGCGATTGCCGGACAAACCAACCTGCTCGCCCTGAATGCAGCCATCGAAGCCGCCCGCGCCGGAGAAGTCGGGCGTGGCTTCGCCGTCGTTGCCGACGAAGTGCGAAAACTCGCCGAGCAATCCGCGCAATCCGCCAGCGAAATCGACGACATCCTGAACCTGATTACCACCGGTGTCACCGCCGTGCGCGTGTCCATCGACGATGTGGTGCAAGAAACCCGGCGCAGCACAGAATCTTCCAACGCCGCAGGCGCGGCGCTGCAAGCCATCGACGACATCACCCGCGACATCGCGGCGTCGGTCACCACCATCGCTGACGCGACCCGCAAACAAGTTTCCGCCACCCAGGTCATGCGCGAACAGGTCGATTCCTCCGTCCAGGCCACCTCCGACGCCAACCAGATTACCCGCGAAATATCGCAAAGCGCGGGCAAACTGCAAGGCGAAGCCGAGAGACTGGGGCAGGATGTGAGCCGGTTTATTATTTGATCAGGGGGTCAGTAATTTGTGGCAGCAAGCTTTGTGAAGCCGTCGCTGGATTTGAGGGCGGATGCGGCAGCCGCAGTCCGTCCGCTTGCGCGAAAAGCCAGTCTTATGCGCGGAAACCCGGTTGATTGATTCAGCCCCGCTCATTTGAGAGGAAGCGATAGACAGACGCTCACGCACATCCTCATCCGCCACAACGCCGCCCTCTCCATCGAAAGCGTTCCCGGTCACGGCGCTCGTTTCACCGTCCAATTCCCCGCCAGCCACTACCGCGCAACAAGCCCGAACGCCGATACCGCGCTGTAACGCCATGGTTTAACAGCCCCGGTTCCGGCTGATCGAACCCGCGCCCGCCAGAAAGTCTTCCCCCATGTGGTACCCTATCGCCCGGATTTTTTCTTGGTCGAAAATCCTTCAATTTCAATTTACACAGGGGAAAAATACGTGATGACCACTTTGAACACAGCGGGCGTTCAGGACGCTGACACCGAAAATCCTGAACAGGTCAAACCGTTGGAGAGCATGGAACCGGCGCTTTCGCATGGGCATACCATCATGACCCGGCGCGAATTTGCCATTGTGGTCGCGGACGTTCTCGTCATGCTGGCCTTGCTCAAGTTTCTGCCTTACAAATTCGAGACCAACGCCGGGTTGGCGCTTCTGGTTTTCGCCGGTGTACTCTGGCTCACCGAGGCCATTCACATCACCCTGACCGCGCTGATTGTGCCGGTACTGGCGGTGACTTTCGGGCTGATGGATATGGAGAAATCCCTCCAGTCTTTTTCAGACCCGACCATCTTTCTCTTTTTCGGCGGCTTCGTGCTGGCGACCGCGTTTCATGTGCAGGGGATCGACCGCCTGATCGCCAATCGTGTGCTGCTGCTGGCGCGCGGGAATTTCGGCGCGGCAGCAGTTCTGATGTTCGTGGCGACGGCAGCCCTGTCGATGTGGATCAGCAATACCGCGACCGCCGCGATGATGTTGCCGCTGGCGCTGGGCATCCTGAGCAATCTGGATACCGGAAAGGAACGCAATACTTTTGTGTTCCTGCTTCTGGGTGTGGCCTACAGCGCCAGCATCGGCGGGCTGGGGACGCCCGTGGGCAGCCCGCCGAACATGATCACCATCAACTATCTCAAAACCATCGGCATCGAGATCGACTTCGTGGGCTGGATGAAGTACGGCATCCCGTTGACGCTCATCATGATGGTGGTCATGGTGGGGGTGTTGTATTGCGTGTTTCGCCCCAATTTCGCCCATCGCGTGGAAATCGAAAAACTCCATTTCACCTGGACGCGCCCCCGCGTCATTGCCGTTGCCGTTTTTCTGGCCGCCGCGCTGTGCTGGATTTTCAGTTCGCAACTCAGCGGGTTTGTGGGCGGTAAACAGTTCGATTCGTATGTCGCCGTCGCCGCCGCTGTTCTGGTCGGCGTCTCAGGCGTCGCTTCGTGGAAGCAGATTCAGATGAACACGGAATGGGGCGTCCTGCTCCTGTTCGGCGGCGGGCTTGCCTTGAGCAGCATACTGAAAATCTCCGGCGCAAGCGTCGTGATGGCGCAGGCGGTGAGCGGGGTGCTCGGCGATGGACACTGGTTTATCGTCATGGTCACATCGGTCGCTTTCATCATCTTGTTGAC
>JAITSU010000022.1 GCA_031287525.1 Zoogloeaceae bacterium
GACAGGTCGCACGGTTTACTACAGGGGGCGGTCGCTCATGGCAATCGGTGGCAGGGGTATTCGCGGCAATTTTATTGACAAAGAGTCTGGCGAAGAGTTTTGGGTGTCAGGAGTGAAAGCGCGAGGCTCAAATGTTCATCCTTGGGAGCTTGCAACACTGGTGGTCGTAGATGACGACGCGAGAGATGAGTACGCACGATTGCGCCGAGAGGTCTAACATCTCGTTCAAGGCGGACGGCTGCGCCGCCGCAGACTGTTGAAAACCTCCGAAGTAGCTTTCTGGGAACGCCGACTTTGAGCGCAGATTGCCGCGCAAACACCGCTGCCAGCGTGGACGCTGGCGTTCCCAGGAAAACCTTCACTCAAAAAAACGCTCTGTGCAACTTTGTCAGCAGCCTGGGACGGCTGCGCCGTCGCTTAAGTACGCGCAGAACCGCCCAATGGCGAAAGGCGTTTCACTTTCCCCCCTACCGCCCCTACAAAATCAATGGCAGCATGAAATCATCACCGACCTCTTTGGCGACCTGACTGCCCTGGAGGATTTCCAGCAGGCGGAACGCGAAGAAGATGGCGGTGGCGGGGCCGCGTGAGGTGGTGATGTTGCCGTCGGTGACGACAATTTCGCTGCCGAGGGTCGCCCCCGTCAGCCAGGGTTCAATGCCGGGGTAGCAGACGGCTTTTTTGCCTTGCAGGATTCCGGCTTTGCCGAATACGGCGGGGGCGGCGCAAATCGCCGCCAGTTGCTTGCCCGCCTGATGGTGTTGGCGCGCCCAATCCAGCAATCCGGCGTGTTCGGTGTAATCCAGCGTACCGCCGGGGATCACCAGCATGTCAAATGTGTCGCGCTTGCTGTCTTCAAACAGCGTGTCGGCTTGCAGCGTGACGCCGTGCTTGCTCGTCACCCACGCTTTTCCGGTCAGGGAAATGGTGGTGACGGCGACTTTGCCCCGCCGCAGGATGTCCAGCGTGGTGATGGCTTCGGTTTCCTCGAAGCCATCCATCAGGAACAGGGCGACCTGGTTGGTTTGGCTCATGGTATCTCCCGCTTGCAAAAAACGGATGATAACGCGGTTGTAGGAGCGGCTGGTAGCGTCCGTCGTCGGGCAATGAAAAAGGGCGGGTTTGAAACCCGCCCAGACTGTTGACAAACCTCCGAAGTAGCTTTCTGGGAACGCCGACGGCAACAAAGGCACGTCGGCGGTACGCCGACTTTGAGCGCAGCTTGCCGCACAAACGCCGCTGCCAGCGTGGACGCTGGCGTTCCCAGGAAAACCTTCACTCAAAAAAACGCTCTGTGCAACTTTGTCAGCAGTCTGGGGCGGGTTTGAAACCCGCCCCCGTCACGCCATCGACCCTAGCGTTGCGACCGTTTGCGGTCGAGTTCGGTCAGGTAACGCTTGCGGATGCGGATGTTTTTGGGCGTGATTTCCACCAGTTCGTCGTCGGCGATGAATTCGATGGCGGATTCCAGGGAGAGCGCCACGGGCGGCACAAGGCGCACGGCTTCATCGGTGCCGGAAGCGCGGACGTTGGTGAGTTGTTTGCCTTTGACCGGATTCACGACCAAATCATTTTCGCGGCTGTGGATGCCGATAATCATGCCTTCGTAAAGTTTTTCGCCGGGGCTGACAAACATGCGACCACGGTCTTGCAACTTCCAGAGCGCGTAAGCGACGGCTTCGCCGTTTTCCTGCGACACCAGTACGCCATTGCGACGGTCAGCCACATTGCCATCCTTGACGGCGGCATATTCGTCAAAAACGTGGCTCATCAAGCCCGTGCCACGGGTCAGGTTCATGAATTCGCCCTGAAACCCGATCAGCCCGCGCGCGGGAATGCGATATTCGATCCGCACGCGACCGCGACCGTCGGGGGTCATGTCGAGCATGTCGCCCTTACGCAGACCGAGCGATTCCATGACGCCGCCCTGATGCTGTTCTTCCACATCCACCGTCAGCATTTCATACGGCTCGTGCTCAACGCCGTTGATGACGCGCTTGACGACGCGGGGACGACCCACGGCGAGTTCGTAACCCTCGCGGCGCATGTTTTCGAGCAGGATGGAAAGATGCAATTCGCCGCGACCGCACACGTCGAACACGTCACCATTGGCGGTGTCATCAACGCGCAACGCCATGTCGGTGAGCAGTTCTTTATGCAGACGGTCACGAATCTGGCGACTGGTCACAAATTTGCCTTCCGTACCCGCCAAGGGACTCGTGTTGACCATGAACTGCATGGACAGGGTGGGTTCGTCGATTTTCAGGAGCGGCAGGGTTTCCGGCTGATCCGGGTCGGTGAGCGTGCAGCCCAACGCCAAATCTTCCACACCCGTTACCTGCACGATGTCGCCCGCGTAGCCCTCTTCCAGTTCCACCTTGTTCAGCCCCTTGAAGCCGAACACCTGACCGATTTTCGCCTTGAAGGGCGTGCGTTCGTGCAGCGCCGCTTCTTCATCCGTGCCGAACATCACCATCACCTGTTGCCCGGTTTTCACCTTGCCGCGCCGAATGCGTCCCACGCCGATACGTCCCACATAGGAACTGTAATCCAGCGCGGAAATCTGGAATTGCAAGGGCGCGTTCACATCCGCTTCGGGCGCGGGGACGTGGTTCATGATGGTTTCAAACAGGGGACGCATGGTTTCACGCGGCGCGTCCAGTTCCAACGCCGCCCAGCCATTCAGACCGGAAGCGTAGACAATGGGAAAATCCAGTTGCTTGTCGGTCGCGCCCAACTTGTCGAACAGGTCAAACGTGAGATTCACGGCATTGTCGGCATCCGCGCCATCCCGGTCGACCTTGTTCACCACCACAATGGGGCAAAGCCCCAGACCGAGCGCCTTCTTGGTCACGAACCGGGTTTGCGGCATCGGGCCTTCCACCGCGTCGACCAGCAGCACCACGCCATCCACCATGCCCAGCACACGCTCCACCTCACCGCCGAAGTCCGCGTGTCCCGGCGTATCGACGATGTTGATGTGGATGCCTTCGTATTCCACGGAAGTATTCTTGGCAAGGATGGTGATGCCGCGCTCTTTTTCCAGGTCGTTGGAATCCATCACCCGTTCCGCCACCTGCTGGTGCGCGGCAAAAGTGCCGGACTGACGCAGAAGCTGGTCGACCAGCGTGGTTTTGCCGTGGTCAACGTGCGCGATGATGGCGATATTGCGAATGGGGCGGGTGTTATCAGTAGACATGGAGAGGGACTGCGAAAGGAAAAGTTTTGGATTCTAGCAAAATACGCGGCACAAGCGGGATTTTTGTTGCGGCGCAACACATAACGTGACCCGAACGCCGCTCTCCTCCGCGAGGGGGCGAAAGTAGCGGGAGCATCCTGCTCCCGCAGACAGGTAACGGCAGAACGATTACGCCAGACGTAGGGGCGGTTCGCATTGTTTCAGGTAGGGCTGTTTCTCCGAAACAGCCGGATGTTAACGTCCGGCAGCATCGAAGAAACCGCCGCCGTCAACAACGGCGCATTCGGCGATTGTCTCCCCATTCCCCTTGTGGGCGTACACCGTAGGTAAGGGGATATTTCGTAGGGGCAGGTTTCAAACCTGCCCGCCGTTGCGTCATCGGAACGCGCAGGGCGGGTTTGAAACCCGCCCCTACGAGAGCGAGGGGAGAAAGTAGCGGGAGCATCCTGCTCCCGTTCGTGACCTTACCTGCGGGAGCAGGATGCTCCCGCCACTTTGGGCGTGGATGAATTGTGTCTTGCGCTTTTATACAGAGCGAATAGAATCTTTCAATCTTTTCATTCATAAAGATGAATAAATCATGAAAAATCTGACGAATTCCCTTGACATTTCAAAAACCGGCGCAACAATTTTTGCAAGCAAGCAAGCAAGCAAGCAAGCAAGCAAGCAAGCAAGCAAGCAAGCAAGCAAGCTAGCAAGCGGGCAAGTCTAGTCCGGGGCGCGGTCATGTAACGGCGTCCTTTCTCCCCGGTAAGCCATTCCGCCCGATGACGCGCAGCGTCATCGGGCTTTTTCTTGCGCTGGTTTTCCCCCTGAGCGCGTCGGCGGATGACCTCTATATCAGCGGCGGCGGCGGCGGGGGTGGTTCTCCCACCACCACAGGCGGCCAAGGAGGCGACTATGCGGGCAATGGCGACGGTAACTTCGGCGGCGGCGGCGGCGGCTACGTGGGGGACGGAAGCAGTCTCGCCGGCGATGGCTCTGGAAGCAATGGTGGTGGGCATCATGCGGATTCGATCCCGGGCTGGAATACTTCAGCCACCGACGGAAGCAATGGCGTCTCTCCCGTTTCCGGCGGCGCGGGAGGTAACGCGGCAGCCTCCAGAACCGGCGACAGCAGCGCGTATGACAACATACGGGTTGTCGGCGGAATGGGCGGAATGAGTAGCGGGATGAACGACGCGGGTCAGGGCGGCGACGCTGCCCTGAGCGTGAGCGGAAAACTGAGCGTCAATGCCGAGCTGCATGTGGTCTCCGGCTTTAATGGCGCAAACGCAGGCGGCGCGGGCGGCAAGGCTTCCTTCACGGCGGGCGCCCTGGCAGCGCCCCGTATCCTCCTGTCGAAAATTGACGGCGGTCTCACTGTGAATGTTGGCGTCCTGGACGTCACCGCCAACGACACGATCCTGTATCTGACCTCCACCAACGCGAGCGATGTGGTTTTTCACAACATCAATCTGGGCGGCGGGCATACCCTGACGCTTAGCCGTTATTTCGGCGGGGATTTCAGCTTCAACACCCTGAACGTATACGGCGCGGCGACCTACACAGACAGCAATCCCCTCAATGCCGTCGGAAAAGCCCTCAACTTCTACGTCCCCGCTGGCACGACGAGCGGAACGACCCTGCTCACCGTCACCGGAGACGCCGACATCACCAACAGCGTCGTCAATATCGCGCTTCAGGGAACGAGCAC
>JAITSU010000033.1 GCA_031287525.1 Zoogloeaceae bacterium
GCCGGAGGCACACCCCCCGTCGACCCGAATCCGCCAATAGACCCCAATCCGCCCGTCGACCCGAATCCCCCCGTCGACCCACCCAAACCTCCCGGCATCCAGTTGAACCCGCAAACCAAAGCCCTCGCCGAAGGCTTTTTAAGCGGTATGGCGTTTCTGAATCAGGCGCAGGATTTTGTCGCCGACAAAGGATTTGCCGCCCTTAAAAATGCCCAATCCCTGAACGACGAAAAACCCGGCTGGCGCGGCTTCGCCGCCCTCGGCGGCGGCAGCCTCACCCATCACACCGGCTCACAGGTGGAGGTGGACGGCTACACCCTCATCGCGGGGCTTGCCGGCGTCAAAGAAACCAGAGCCGGTACCTTAACCGCTGGCGCTTTCATCGAACACGGTGAAGGCAATTACGACAGCTACAACAGTTTTACGAATGCCGCGAAAATTCACGGCAAGGGGGATACAAGCTACACCGGCGGCGGCATTCTCGCGCGTTTCGACTTCAACGAAACCCTGTACCTCGAAGCCAGCATGAGAGGCGGACAAATCAAAACCGACTTCAACAGCAACCTCTACGACGGTTTCGGACGCGCCGCCGCCTACGACGGCAAATCCCGTTACATGAGCAGCCACATGGGAACGGGCTATCTCCTGAACCTGAACGAACAAAACAACATCAACCTGTATGCCCAATACCTCTGGAGCCATCAGGACGGAGACAGCGTAAAACTCACCACCGGCGAAACCGTCAAATTCAAGGCGGTAGATTCACAAAGAACCCGGCTGGGCATGAAGTGGACGCACACCATCAACCCAAAAACCCACGCCTACCTCGGCGCGGCATGGGAACACGAATACGACGGCAAGGCAAACGCCAGCATCTACGGCTACAGACTGGACGCGCCGAAACTGAAGGGAGATACAGGAATGGCGGAAATCGGGCTGACGGTAACGCCCGCCGCCCACAAAGCGGGCTGGGCGGTGGATTTGGGGGTGCAAGGGTATGATGGCAGACGGGAGGGTATGACCGGGAGTTTGAGGGCTAGGTATAGTTTTTAACGGTGATTCCCCTTTACCCTTGCGGGGAAGGGGATGGTTCGTCGGGGCAGGTTTCAAACCTGCCCGCCGTTGCCTCATCGGAACGCGCAGGGCGGGTTTGAAACCCGCCCCTACAACCACGGTATCAGGTAGGGCGCGTTCTCCGAACGCGCCGTTTGTTGACTGCGGCTGTTTCGGAGAAACAGCCCTACCTGAATCACGGAGCGGGTCAGGCGGGGCGGGTTTGAAGCCCGGTCTACCAAATCACGCGCTCCCACTGTACAGACAGTACACATCCTGCTTCCGTTCGTGACCTGCCAGCGGGAGCAGGATGCTCCCGCTACTTTGATTTCAATGGCATTCGTGCGATTGCCCTGCCGACGCCTACCGCAATCCCCCACGAGCGCGTCGGTTGAAACGGTATAATCATGGATTCCCGTTTTCCCCCCGATGGTTTTTCTCATGGCTGATTTCCTTTTTCTGCGCGGCGCTGCCGCTTTTTCCGCGTTTCGCCTGCAAGGTTTTCAGAGCCGTTTGCAACAGGTTCTACCCGATTTGACGGCGGTGCGTGCCGGGTATTGGCATGTCGTGGCGCTGAACGCGGCGTTGTCGGACGCCGAACGTGAGCGTTTGGGGGCGTTGCTGGAAGAAGTCGCGCCGGTGAGTTTGGCAGAGGAGGGCGCTACTTTTTTTGTTGTGCCGCGCATCGGCACGATTTCGCCCTGGTCGTCGAAGGCGACGGATATTGCCAGACATTGCGGGTTGGAAGCGGTCGAGCGCATTGAGCGCGGGATTTTGTTTCAGGTGCTCGCAAAAAACATGACGCCGGAGCAACGTGCCAGCGTCGCCGCCTTGCTGCATGACCGCATGACGGAATCGGTGCTGGCAAAGGTTTCGGATGGCGCGCAACTTTTTCAGCATTTTCCGCCGCGACCGCTGGCGACGGTGGATGTGCTGACGGGCGGGCGGGCAGCGCTGGTTGCGGCGAATGGCAGTCTGGGGCTGGCGCTCTCGGAAGATGAAATCGACTATCTGCTGGAAATTTTCACGAAGGCGGCGCGTAATCCGACCGATGTGGAATTGATGATGTTCGCGCAGGCGAATTCCGAGCATTGTCGACACAA
This sequence comes from Zoogloeaceae bacterium, assembly GCA_031287525.1. Lineage (GTDB taxonomy): Bacteria > Pseudomonadota > Gammaproteobacteria > Burkholderiales > Rhodocyclaceae > Azovibrio. The sequence goes on from JAITSU010000033.1 coordinate 2,157, forward strand.
GATTTTCAATGCCTCGTGGGTGATTGACGGCAAGCCCGCCGACAAGACCCTGTTCGGCATGATTCGGGAAACGCACGCGGCGCGTCCGCAAGGTACGGTGGTGGCGTATGCCGATAATTCATCCATCATCGAAGGCGCGACCATTCCCCGGTTTTACCCGGACGCCCACGGACATTACGGCTATCGGGATGAACTGACGCACATTCTTGCCAAGGTGGAAACGCACAACCATCCCACGGCTATTTCGCCTTTTCCCGGCGCGGCGACGGGTTCGGGCGGGGAAATCCGCGACGAGGGCGCGACCGGCAAAGGCTCGAAGCCCAAGGCGGGTTTGTGCGGCTTCACGGTTTCCAATCTGCATATTCCCGGCGCGGCGCGGCCTTGGGAAACGGACGCGGGGCGTCCGGGGCGCATGGCTTCGGCGCTGGACATCATGCTGGAAGGGCCGATTGGCGCGGCGGCGTTCAACAATGAATTCGGGCGTCCCAATCTCACCGGCTATTTCCGCACCTACGAGCAAGCCGTTGGCGGCACGCTGCGCGGCTATGTCAAACCCATCATGATTGCGGGCGGTCTGGGCAACATTCAGGCGGAACAATCTTTCAAGGCGACCCATTTCCCGGTTGGCACACGTCTTGTGCAACTGGGCGGGCCGGGCATGTTGATTGGGTTAGGCGGCGGCGCGGCGTCTTCGATGAGCGCCGGGGCGAACAGCGAAGACCTCGATTTCGCGTCCGTGCAGCGCGGCAACCCGGAGATTCAACGGCGGGCGCAGGAAGTCATTGACCGTTGCTGGCAGCTTGGCGCGGGGAATCCTGTGTTGTCGATTCACGACGTGGGCGCGGGCGGCATTTCCAACGCCTTCCCCGAACTCGCCCATTCCGGCGAGGCGGGCGCGCGGTTTGAACTGCGCGAAGTGCCGATTCTTGAGGCGGGCATGAGTCCTGCCGAAATCTGGTCGAACGAGGCGCAGGAGCGTTACGTGCTGGCGATTGCCGCCGAACGCATGGACGAATTCGCCGCCCTCTGCGCGCGCGAACGCTGCCCTTTCGCCGTGGTGGGCGAAACCACGGCGGATGGGCATTTGACGGTCGCTGACCGGCATTTCGGCAACAAACCCGTGGATATGTCGATGGACGCGCTGTTAGGCAAGCCGCCGCGCATGACCCGCGTGGTGACGCGTGTTCCCGTCACGACGCTGCCTTTCGCGGCGGATTCGGTCGATTTGCGGGAAGCCGTCAGCCGCCTGTTGCGCCTGCCCGCGATTGCCGACAAGACTTTTCTGATTTCCATTGGCGACCGTTCCGTGGGCGGCATGACGGCGCGTGACCAGATGGTGGGACCATGGCAGGTTCCCGTCGCCGATGTCGCCGTCACCAGCATGAGTTTTCAGGGTTATTCGGGCGAAGCCTTCGCGATGGGTGAGCGCGCGCCCATCGCGGTGATTGACGCGGAGGCTTCGGGGCGCATGGCGATTGCCGAGGCGCTCTCCAATCTGGCGGCGGCGGATATTGCCGACCTGGGCGATGTCAAACTTTCCGCCAACTGGATGGCGGCCTGCGGCTATGCCGGCGAGGATGCCCGCCTGTTCGACACGGTGGCTGCCGTGTCCCGCCTGTGTCAGGACATCGGTCTGTCGATTCCGGTGGGCAAGGATTCGCTCTCCATGCGGACAGCGTGGACGGAGCAGGGCGCGGAAAAGAAGGAAGTGGTTTCGCCTGTTTCCCTCATCGTCACCGCCTTCGCGCCAGTCGGCGACGTGCGTCGGACGCTGACGCCGCAACTGCGGACAGACGCGGGAGAAACGGAATTGTTGCTGCTCGATTTGGGCGGCGGCGGTCAAGGCGGTCGTTTGGGCGGTTCGGCGCTGGCGCAGGTGTTCAACGCGACGGGCGAAGCCGCGCCGGACATTGACCATCCCGCGCGACTGAAAGCCCTGTTCGACGCGGCGCAACGCTTAAACCGCGAAAACCTGTTGCTCGCCTACCACGACCGTTCCGACGGCGGCTTGTTCGTTACCGCCACCGAAATGGCGTTTGCGGGGCATGTGGGCGTGACGCTGGACATGGACGGGTTATGTTTTGACGCGCTGACGCTGGATGTCGACGGCGCGGAAAAGCGTCCCGATCTGCTCGCCGGACGCGACCACGAACGCCTTGTGCGCGCGCTGTTCAACGAAGAAGCGGGGGCGCTGATCCAGATTCGCCGCGCCGATCGCGAAAAAGTTACCGCCCTGCTGCGCGACTATAAAACGTCATATTTTTTCGTGGGTTATCCCAATGCCAGCGACGAAATCCGCGTCGTCCGCAATGCCAAACGTGTATTTCAGGCGACGCGCGTCGAACTGCGTCGGGCATGGTCGGAAACCAGTTTCCGCTTGCAAAGCCTGCGCGATAACCCGGAATGCGCGCGGCAGGAATATGACCTTCTGCTGGACAAGGATGATCCAGGTCTCACGCCCAAACTCACCTTTAACCCGCAAGCGGATTTTTCGGCATTCGTGAATGCAGGGGCGAAGCCGCGCATGGCGATTCTGCGCGAGCAGGGCGTGAACAGTCATTACGAAATGGCCGCCGCCTTTGACCGCGCCGGATTCGAGGCGGTGGATGTGCACATGAGCGACCTGCTCGCTGGAAACAAAAGCCTCAAAAATTTTGCGGGGCTGGCGGCGTGCGGCGGTTTTTCTTACGGCGATGTGTTGGGCGCGGGCTTGGGCTGGGCGCGTACCATCCTGATGAACGCCCGTTGCCGGGATGAATTCAGCGCCTTTTTCCAGCGCGCCGACAGCTTCGCGCTTGGTGTTTGCAACGGCTGCCAGATGATGAGCGCCCTGAAAGCGTTGATTCCCGGCGCGGAAAACTGGCCTGCCTTCCGCCGGAATCTGGTCGAGCAGTTCGAGGCGCGTTTTGTGCAGGTGGAAGTGCTGGATTCGCCCTCGCTCTTTTTCAAGGACATGGCGGGTTCCGTGCTGCCCATCGTGGTGTCGCACGGCGAAGGTCGCGCCGTGTTTGAATCCGGCGCGCCTGAACAGGTCATCGCCACGCTGCGCTACGTCGACCATCGGGGGATGCCTACGGAAACCTATCCCTTGAATCCCAACGGCTCACCCGACGGGTTGACCGGCGTGACCACTGCCGACGGACGCTTCACGATTATGATGCCGCACCCGGAACGGGTGTTTCGCGCTGTGCAGATGTCATGGCATCCGACGGAGTGGGGCGCATTAGGCAGCGATGATAGCCCGTGGTTCACGCTGTTCAAAAATGCCCGGCGTCAGGTGGGTTGAGTGGAATGCGCTTGAAAGCGTAGCGGGAGCATCCTGCTCCCGCAGACAGGTAACAGCAGGGCGATTACGCCAGACGTAGGGGCGGTTCGCGAACCGCCCCTGCAACCGCAAAACGCCCGCAGAAGACGCGTTCGGCGATTGTCTCCCCGCTCCCCTTGTGGGCGTACACCGTGGGTAAGGGGATATTTCGTAGGGGCAGGTTTCAAACCTGCCCGCAGTGGCATTGTCGGAGCGCAGGGCGGGTTTGAAACCCGCCCCTACGACCGGGCGGGGTCAGGCGAGGCATCGTCCAGCATTTCAATGTGGCGTTTATGCGATTGCCCTGTGACGCATTGGTGACTGCGGGCGATGTATGTATTAGCATGACCTCTGTTCTATATCTGTTCAGAGGGACATCATGATTCGCAAAATCAACTTTTCCGACCTGTTTGTGAGCGATTTGGGCTGGTTGCAAAGCCGTTTTCACTTTTCTTTTGCGGAATACTGCAACCCGAAAAACATGAATTTTGGCGTGTTGCGCGTCATGAATGACGATATTGTGCAGCCGCAAAACGGTTTCGGCGCGCACCCGCACAAGGATATGGAAATTTTTTCCTACGTACTCGCGGGCGAACTGTCGCATAGCGACAGCATGGGCAATGAAGAAACCCTGCTACGGGGCGATATGCAATACATGTCGGCGGGTACGGGGGTTGTGCACTCCGAAATGAACGGCAGCCGGAATGAAGCGGCGCGGTTCATCCAGACCTGGATTTTGCCCCGCCAGAAACGTCTGTCTCCCAATTACGGCTCTCGCCGCTTTACCCGCGCTGACCGGCTGAACCGCTGGCTGCATTTGTTGGGCGATGCCGATGTCAGCGATTCCGGCGCGGCGGTGGGGATTCATCAGGACGCCAACGCCTATGTCAGCGAACTGGAAGACGGGCAATCCCTGCGCTACGAACTGCAAGCGGGGCGGCAAGCCTATCTGAAAGTGCTGGAAGGCGACATCGCGCTGGGTGATTTGGCGTTGGGACATGGCGACGCCGCCGAAATCAGGGATGCGCCCATCGAACTGACCGCCAGGAGCGCGGCGCACATTATGCTGATTGAAATGTCAGCGGATGTGGCGGACGATTGAAAACGCAGCCGGGCGCGTATTTTTCCTGCCTCCTTGCTTTTGCCTGAAACAGGCGGCGCGTTGCGCCGGAGGGGACGATTCTGGATTTCCGCCTGCGCGGAAATGACGACGGGATGGCGGGCGATGTGTCAAGTCTTGAACCCCAAATGCGCTAAAAGTTTCATCACCGAGCGCCGCCACTGTTGCAGTATGGCAATAAAAACAGCGTCGGCGCGTTGCGAGATGCAGCCTACTGGCGAATAAGCCTTGCGGCTGGCGCGTTCCAGCAGAATGAGCAGCAGCGTTGCCGTAATCAGCAGGTTTTGCCAGCTTACCAACTGCCATTGTCCGCGCCAGACCATTTCCTGCGTCACGTTCCACGGACCGAGGTAGTACAGCCCCCATAAATCATCGGGCGTGCTGCCGCGTGAGCCGAGCAGGTCGCAGAGGAAATGCAGATGTACGCAGAAAAAGGCGGCAATGGCGACGCGCAGGCGGTCGTGTCCGATGGCGGCGGCGAGCAGGGTCAGCGCAATCGCCGCCGTGATGCCGTGTCCGTACAGGCGATGCCAATCCTGATAAAAATTGCTTTCCGGCAAACCTGCCAGTTTGTTGAACAGGTCGATGACGATGCCAGCGCCATCCAGATCGGGCGCAAGACCCGCCAGACACACAATCGTCCGGTCGCGCTGATTACGCAGACAGGATTCAAAACCGACCCAACCGGCGAGAAAATGCGTAATCGGACTCATGGAAATCTGTTTCACCGGCTAGAAATTTGAGAACACAACCAGACGCCCCTCTGGGTAGTGACCGTTCCAGCCGCAGGGGAAGCCGTTGTGCAGATAGACATCGAGCATTTTTTGCCAGATGGGAGGAAAGTAGTCGTTGGCGTAGCAGTTGAACAGGTAATGGATGTCCCTAAGCATGAGTTCAATTAACTGACCAGTACCTACCTCATCGAACTTATCCTTGGCACCATTGAAATTTTTGGATAGCAGACCAAAATACTCGTTGTGTTTTTTTTGAAGCCTGCGATCCATTCCTGAATCCCACTCGAAAGATTCAGGAAAATCACATTCAGAACCACTTACCGACTGCCAATAATCAAATTCGTCGCAATCTTCCACCGCAAAATGGTTTGCTATTTTGGCGTCCGTGATTACCATGGTGCCTTGGGTGCTGCCGTTATAAGGCGCATCAAACAGGCTATCCCTCTGTAAGAATTCAATTAGTGGCGCTGCTGCTGCCAATGTTTCATCCCATTTTTTCATATTTATTGTCCTTCGTGATTTGACGTTGAATGTTGAACCGGCTTGTCAGCGAATTTTTTGTGAGTACGTTGAGTCGTTTTCGGTTCAGCATCCCCCACACCACGCCCCACACTGCCAGTGGCATTTTGCGCGGGCAGCATGGCGCAGGCAGGGGGGAACTTTCGTTTCGGGCAGGGGGAGAAACTCATTATGCGGCAGACTTCGGCAGGGAATCAGATAGTTTATCGCGATTCCCGTCCGTATTCAGCGGCTTCTGCGAGGGTGGCGTTGATGCTGGCGTTTGTGCCGTTGCTGGACGGATGAGCGTCGCGTTATCCAGCATATGCCATATGAGCGCGTACAGCCGCAGTTTGTCGACAAATGCGCCGATGTTCGTGTCTGGTCTGCGTCATAAAATTATCTGGAAAAACAGGATAGGCTTGTTCCCTGATGTGGGACAATCGCGCTTTGCATCGTGCGATGGCGTTTGGGAGCGTCGTGTTTATGGGGATGAAAAAACATCGTGTCGGGATTGTCGCGCTGGCGCTGGCGGGGCTGTTTTTGCTCTCTGGCGCGGCTTACTGGCTGCAACGCGCGCCGTCGGAAAAGTTGTTGGGCGACAATGGCGCGCGGGCGGAAGACGCAACCATCGTGGAAACGGCGCGGGTGGTGAGCGCGCGTTTTCCGGCGGAAGCGTCGGCGGTGGGGACTTTGAAATCCAATGAATCCGTGCTGCTGCGCCCCGAAACTTCCGGTCGCATCGAAGGCATTTATTTCAAGGACGGCGAGCGGGTCAAGCGCGGCGCTTTGCTGCTGGCGCTGGATGCGGGCGTGCAGGCGGCGGAATTGCAGCAGGCGCGGGCGAATCTGGCGCTGGCGCAGGCGAATCAGCGTCGCAATGAAGACCTGTTCCAGAAAAAATTTATCAGTCAGCAGGCGCTGGATAACACCCGCGCCGCGCTGAAAGTGCAGGAAGCGGCGGTGGCGCTGGCAGAGGCGCGGGTGGACAAGATGCGGATTCGCGCGCCTTTTGACGGCGTGGTGGGCATCCGTAATGTGAGCGTCGGGGATTACGTGAAAGAGGGCGAAGACCTCGTGAATCTGGAAGACACCGCGACCCTGAAAGTGGATTTCCGCCTGCCGGAAGCGCATCTGAACCGTCTGCATGTCGGACAAACGCTGGAAGTGCGCTCCGACGCGCTGCCCGCCGAGGCGTTTTCGGCGCGCTTGTCGGCGGTCGACCCGCTGGTGGATGTGGGCGGACGCTCCATTTCCTGCCGCGCCTTGCTCGCCAATCAGGAAGGCAAATTGCATCCGGGCATGTTTGTGCGTGTGCTGCTTACCCTCGGCGAACGCGCCGCAGTGTTGGCGATTCCCGAAGAAGCCGTGGTGACCGGCAGTCAGCCCTCGGTGTTTCGCCTTCAGGAGGGGCGCGCAAAAACCGTGTTCGTGCGTCTGGGACAACACAGGGAAGGGCAGGTGGAAGTGCTGGAAGGTTTGCAGGCAGGCGATGTCGTGGTGAAATCCGGGCAACTGAAATTGCGTGACGGGCAACTGGTGCAGTACGGTGAAACGAACGACTTGCCGTAGGAGAGATTGGGCGGTCGATGTTTGCGGTTTGATTTTCGGCGGGAATGGTATCAAAAATGGTACAATCCAGAATCATGGTGGCGGTAAGAGAAGGGCCAAAGTTGGTCGTCAAATTTTTTCGTCAGAAAGCTTCCAATTCAGAGCCGGTACGCGACTGGCTGAAAGAATTGCCGCTGGCGGAAAAGAAAGCCATTGGGCAGGACATCAAGGCGGTTCAATTTGGATGGCCGCTTGGGTTGCCGCTGATTGACCACCTTGGCGGGGAGATATGGGAAGTACGTACCCGTCTGGAAAACCGGATTGCGCGTGTCCTGTTTGTTGTGGATGGAAATATCATGATTCTCCTGCATGGGTTCATCAAGAAAGAGCAGAAGACTTCAACGCAGGATTTGGCGCTTGCCAGAGAACGCCTGAAACGGATGAGAGGCACAAAATGAACAATGAGCATATCGGGTCTGACTTTGACGATTTCCTTCAGGAAGAAGGTATTTTCGGGGAAGTAGAGGCTGGCGCAATCAAGAAAGTAGTTGCTTGCATGATTGAACAGGCGATGATCGAAACCAGCATGACCAAGAGCGAAATGGCTCGCAGGATGGGGACAAGTCGCGCTCAACTCGACCGTCTGCTTGACCCTGAAAACCCGTCCGTTACTCTGGCGACCATCGCCAGGGCAGGCAGGGCGATTGGCAAGAAAATTTCCATCAGTTTCGAGGAAATGCGTCCGGCGTAACCTGCCGTCCCATCATGAAAATTTCCGAAATCTGCATCCAACGTCCCGTTTTCGCCACCGTGTTGTCGCTGGTGGTGATGTTGCTCGGCATCGTTTCCTACGGGCGGCTTGCCGTGCGCGAGTATCCCAAAATCGACGAGCCGATTGTCACGGTGTCTACCACCTATCGGGGCGCGTCGGCGGAGATTGTCGAGTCGCAGATTACCAAGCCGCTGGAAGATTCGCTGGCGGGGATTGAGGGCATTGAGGTGCTGTCTTCATCTTCCCGTTCCGAACGCAGTCAGGTTTCCGTGCGCTTCAAGATCGAGCGCGACCCGGATTCCGCCGCTTCCGATGTGCGTGACCGGGTTTCGCGCGCGCGCGGGCGGCTGCCGGATGAGGCGGATGAGCCGGTGATTGCCAAGGTGGAGGCGGACGCCGACCCCATCATCCGGCTGGCGTTTTTTTCTGACCGGCATTCGGCGCTGGAAATTACCGATTTTGCCAATCGCATTATCAAACCCAAGCTGCAAACCCTGCCAGGCATGGCGGATGTACAGGTCAGCGGCGAACGCAAATATGCAATGCGTATCTGGCTGGACAGGGCGCGACTGGCGGCATATCAGATTACCGCGCAGGATGTGGAAGACGCCTTGCGCCGTCAGAATGTGGAATTGCCCGCAGGTCGTATCGAGAGCGCGAAACGGGAATTTTCCGTGGTGGCGCACACCGATTTGCGGCAGCCCGAAGAATTTGCCGCGATTGTGGTCAAAACGGTGAATGCCTATTCGGTACGCCTGGGTGATTTGGGGCGGGTGGAAATCGGCGCTGAATCCGAGCGCAGCAGCGATACCTTCAAGGGCAGAACGGCGATATCTCTGGGGCTGATTAAACAATCCACTGCCAATCCGCTGGAGCTTTCCAATGCCCTGAAAGCGGAGCTTCCCAGAATAACCGCTGAATTGCCCGATGGAATGTCTTTTGAGTATTCCTACGATAACGCCATTTTCATTGACCGTTCCATTCAGGCGGTGTTTTCCACGATTATTGAATCCGTGGCGCTGGTGATTCTGATTATCTTTTTCTTCCTCAGAAATTTCCGGGCAACCCTGATTCCGCTGGTGACCATTCCCGTTTCGCTCATTGGCGTATTTACCCTGATGTTTGCGATGGGCTTTACCATCAATACCCTGACCCTTCTCGCGCTGGTATTGGCGGTGGGGCTGGTTGTCGATGATGCCATTGTGGTATTGGAAAATATCTTCCGCCATATTGAAAGCGGTATGTCGCGTGTTGAAGCCGCTGTCAAAGGCGCAAGGGAAATCGGGTTTGCCGTGGTTGCCATGACCATCACGCTGGCGGCGGTTTATGCGCCCGTCGCCTTCATGACCGGGCGTGTCGGCAAGCTCTTTGTTGAATTCGCGCTCACTCTTGCCGGGGCTGTGATGGTTTCCGGTTTTGTGGCGCTTACCCTCTCGCCCATGATGTGTTCGCAGCTTTTGAAACACGAAGAAAAGCATAATCGGGTATTTATTCTTATAGAAAATTTCTTCGATAAAATCACTCAGACTTATCGGCGCGCCATTGAATTTTCCCTGATGCGACGCTGGATGATCATGTCGCTTTTTTTGATGGTCGCGGCGATGGGCGTATTTTTGCTCACTCTCATGAAATCGGAGCTTTCCCCGACCGAAGACCGGGGCATGGTGGTGGGCGCCATGACCGGACCGGAAGGCGCGACGCTGGAATACATGAATACCTACGCCCATCAGATTGAAGATATTTACGCCAAAATACCGGAAATTGAACGCTACAGCGTGCGGGTGGGCGGTTATTCCATCATCAACGGAGGCATGGCATTTGCGCGGCTTTCCGACTGGAAAGAAAGAAAACGTTCCGCGCAGGAAATTGCCGAAGAATTGCGCCCGCTTTTTGACGCTATTCCCGGCATCCGTGTTGTTCCCCGCTTGCCCGCTTCTTTGGGGGGCGGACGCAATTTCCGCCCGATCAATTTCATAATCGTCAGCAGCGCGACCTATACGGAAATCGCGCAGGTTGCGGATGAATTCGTCAATGAAATTCGCAAAAATCCCGGACTCAACAATATCGAAACTGATTTACGCATGAACAAGCCGGAACTCAATGTCAATGTCGACCGCGAACGGGCGGCTGATTTGGGCGTACAGGTAGAAACCATCGGGCGCACTCTGGAAACCATGTTGGGCGGTCGGAACGTCACCCGCTTCAAACGCGACGGCGAACAATACGAAGTCATCGTGCAGATAGAAGACGCTGACCGTACCACACCCGATGACATCAGCGACCTTTACGTGCGCGGCAAGAACAACGACATGATTCCGCTTGCCAACCTGCTTTTCGTCAACGAAACCGTCAGCCCCCGCGAACTCAACCACTTCGCGCAGCGTCGCGCCGTGGCCATTACCGCCAATCTCTCGCCCGGCTACTCCGTCGGCGAAGCCCTGAATTTCCTGGATGCCACTGCCAATCGCATTTTGAAACCCGGCTATGCCGTGGATTACGACGGGCAATCGAGGGAATTCCGCCAATCCTCATCCTCGTTGGCCATCACCTTCCTGCTCGCGCTCGCCTTTATCTACCTCGTGCTCGCCGCGCAATTCGAGAGCTTCCGCGACCCCTTCATCATCATGCTCACCGTACCCCTCTCCATGACCGGCGCATTGGCAGCCCTCTACGTCACCGGCGGCACTTTGAATGTATACAGCCAGATTGGGCTGGTGACGCTGGTCGGTTTGATTACCAAACACGGCATCCTGATTGTCGAATTTGCCAACCAGTTGCAAGAACAGGGCAAATCGCTGAAACAAGCCGTCATCGAAGCGGCGGAACTGCGCCTCAGACCCATTCTGATGACCACCGGCGCAATGGTCTTGGGCGCAATTCCCCTGGCGCTCGCAACCGGCGCAGGCGCGGAATCCCGCCAACAAATCGGCTGGGTGATTGTGGGCGGATTGCTGTTCGGAACTTTCTTCACCCTCTTTGTCGTGCCGACGGTTTATACCTTGCTGGCGGCGAGGAAAGAGCAGAGCGTGTAGGTCAATATTTGTGGTGGCGGTATGGCATCGCTTGCTCATATCCAGGCGCACATTATTTGGGTAAAATTTAGTCTTCATCTGTTTCGCTGGAGCTTGTACGCCATGCAAATTAAATTCACACTCAGGTTTTTCGATTATGCATATTTTAATTTTGTGCATAGCTTTAAGTTGCTTGTTCTTCAAGGATTTTTCGTTATCCTGTCTGCTTCCATTTCTCTTGATATGCTGAGTATCAGCGGTAGTGTCGGTGGCATCGCTATTGTTACCACGCTAGCCATAGCTTGCTTGGTCTATCTTGCTTTGTGGTTAGCCCAGTTGATTCTTGGTGTTATCCTTCTCTTGGGTGAAAATAAAACTTTGCTTACAGCATGTACGATTGAAGTGCTGGACGATGCGCTGCTCGAAGAAACAAAATTCAACAAAAACTTTGCTTATTGGTCGGGGATTGTCAAAGTGGTTTCTTGTCCAGGCTTTATTGCTATTTATGTAACGCAACACAACGCTTACATTATTCCCAACCGTGCCTTTGCATCGCCTGTTCAAAAAGCGGATTTTCTGAAACAGGTACGTGAAAAAGTCCGTGCTGCGCGTGAATCGTAACCCGAAGCGCGGCGTGTGAGGCAGGGCTGTTTACGTCCGGCGCGTTCGGAGAACGCGCTCTGCCTCCCAAAAATTTCTAAAATTTCTGTCTTGACAGAAACAAATGAACTGCTACACTGCCCTACATGAAACTCACACCAATTACCGAACGATTCATTCTGCACTGGGGCGAGATGGGCGCGCGTTGGGGCGTCAATCGCACCGTGGCGCAGATTCACGCCTTGCTCTATCTGGCGGAAACGCCGCTGGCGGCGGATGAGATTGCGGAAACCTTGTCGGTTGCGCGTTCCAATGTCAGCAACAGTTTGAAGGAACTGCTGGCGTGGCGGCTGGTGAAGGTGACGCATTTGATGGGCGACCGGCGCGACCATTTTGAAACTTCCAAAGATGTCTGGGAATTGTTCAAGCTGATTGTCGAAGGGCGCAAGCAGCGCGAGGTGGAGCCGACGCTGGCGGTGTTGGGGGAATGTCTGCAAAGTCCCGACATGACGCTGGAAACGGCGGGCGCGCGGCAACGTATTCAGGAAACGCAGGAGTTTATTCAGGTGCTCACGACCTGGGCGGACGAGATGCTGCGGCAAGACCCGGAAACGCTGATGAAGATGCTGAAAATGGGGGCGAAGATTCGGAATTTTGTGCGGGGAGAATAGGGCAATTCCCCTCTCCCACAAGGGGAGAGGGCAGGTAAGCGCAGAAAATAGTGGTTGTCGCAGTACAAGGCGGTCTTTTTTACCCGCCTTTTTTAACCAGACGTAATTTCTATATTTACAGAAATTACAGATTGAAAGGACACGAAAATGCAAACGCAAATTTACCCGCTGGAATTTCTTTATGACGGCGGCTGCGCCATCTGTCGTTTTGATGTGGCGAAGCTGCGCCGTCGTGACTGGCGGCATCGGCTGATTTTCATCGACATCACCGCGCCGGATTTTGACCCGTCACCCTATGGACGCAGAAAAGAAGAACTGTTGGCGCGTATCGCTGCCCGTCGCGCCGATGGCGTCATGGTCGAGGGGGCGGAGGTGTTCCGGCTGTCTTTGGCTGCGGTTGGTTTGGGCTGGCTGGTTGCGCCGACGCGCTTGCCGGTTCTTCGCCAGATGACCGAACGCGCCTATTTCTGGTTCGCCCGCAACCGCACGGCGCTCTCCCGTCGCTTCGGCGGCATTTTCACCCGCCTCACGCCGACTTGCGAAGACGGCGTTTGCCACATTCCCCAACGCTGAATTTTGCCTCCCCGGGAGATTTTTATGCGTATTTTGCTGATTAACCCACCTTATCACGCCATTTCCTGCGCTTACGGTCTTGGTGTGCAAACGCCATCGGGCTTGCTTGCCATCGGCGGACCATTGCTGGATGCGGGGCATACGGTACGTCTGCTGGATGCCGAAATTCGCAATTTGTCATTCGCGCAGATTATCGCGGAAATTCAGCGTTTCGCGCCCGATGTTGTCATGACCAGTCACGGCGGCTCAACGCCCGCGCATCCGACCGTGTGCGCGATGGCAGCCGCGATCAAGCGCACCTGCCCGGATGTGCTGATGGTTTATGGCGGCGTGTATCCCACTTACCACGGCGCGGAAATTCTGGCGGCGGAGGCGGCGATTGACTTCATTGTGCGTGGCGAGGGAGAACAGACGGTGGTGAATCTGCTCGCCGCCTTGAGCGCGCAACGTCCGTGCGAGCATGTGCCCGGATTGTTCCTGCGTGGCGAACAGGGCGTGATCACCACGCCTATGCCGTTGATGATTGAGCGTCTTGATGACTATCGCATCGGCTGGGAGTTGATTGAAGATTGGGATGTTTATCAGTGTTGGGATGCAGGACGTGCCGCCATTGTCCAATTTTCGCGTGGCTGCCCGCACCAGTGCACTTATTGCGGGCAGCGTGGTTTCTGGACGCGCTGGCGCTATCGCACCCCGGAGAAGGTTGCGGCGGAAATCGCCTGGCTACATCGTACCTACGGGGTGAATTTCGTTGACCTAGCAGACGAAAACCCGACCACTTCACCCCGTCTCTGGCGGCGTTTTCTGGACGCGATGATTGCCGAAGCCGTCCCGGTCAAGCTGTTTGCCTCGTTGCGAACCACGGATATTGTGCGCGACGCCGACATGCTGCCGCTCTATAAGGCTGCCGGTTTTGAGTGCTTCATTATCGGGCTGGAAACGACCAATCCGGCGTTGCTTGAACACATCCGCAAGGGGACAACGCAAACCACTGACCAACAGGCGATTGCCCTGCTTCATCGTCATGGCATGTTGTCGATGGTGACGCAGATTTTCGGTCTGGCGGAAGAACGTTGGCGGGATTACTGGCATACCTGGCGTCGTCTGCGGATTTACGACCCCGACATGCTCAATGGCATGTTCATGACGCCGCATCGATGGACGCCGTTTTATGCCGAAACAGGCGAGCGTATTGTGATTGAGCAAAATCCATCCCACTGGGATTATCGTCATCAGGTGTTGGCGACCCGCCACCTTGCGCCGTGGCAGGTTTTTCTCGCGGTTAAGGCGCTGGAATTCGCCATCCACCTGCGCCCCCGCGCCCTGCTGCGGCTGTTTTGCCATCCCGACGCGGACATTCGCCGCGCCTTGCGCTGGTGCATCCGCCGCGCAACGCGGGTGTGGTGGTCGGAAATACGGGAATTTCTACGTTCCCGCCGCGCTCACTCATCCAGTCCACAAGCACAAACCTTGTTCGATTTCTGGGGCGCGCCCATTCATGAAGAGCGCGTTTTACGCCGGATACGTCCGGCAACCCCTGTTTCTGCGGAGATTTCACCATGAACATCCTTCTTTGCGGCGCGGACGGTTTTCTTGGTCGCGCCATCGCCAGCCGCCTGACTACCGCCGGACATCGGGTGATTCGAGGCGCGCATCATCCGCGCCAAGTCGATGACATCGCCATCGACTACCGCCGCGATTTGGAGCCGGAAGTCTGGCTGCCGCGCTTGCGGGGCGTGGATGCGGTGATTAACGCCGTGGGCATTTTGCGCGAGCGGCAGGCGGGGGATTTTGGGCGGATTCACCATCTTGCCCCTGCCGCTTTGTTTCGCGCTTGCGCTACGGCAGGTGTGCGGCAAGTCGTGCAGATTTCCGCCTTGGGGGTTACGGACGTGACGCCTTATTTGAGCAGCAAACATGCTGCCGACGCCGACTTGCTGGCATGTTTGCCCTGCGGCGCGACGGTATTGCGTCCCACTCTGATTTTCGGGCAGGACGGCGCATCGACAAAGTTTTTCATGGCGCTCGCCAGTTTGCCGCTGCTCTCCATCCCCCAGGGCGCGGGCAAGGTGCAGCCGGTGCATGTTGAGGATGTGACGGCGGCGGTATTGAAGGCGCTGGAACTTCCGAACCCTGCAACCCCAAGCCGCATCATCCCTCTTCCGGGGGCGCGCGCCCTCACTTATGCAGAATGGCTGGAAACTTACCGCAGTCTGATGGAATTGCCGCCCGCGCCGCATCTGCCCATTCCCGCTTTTGTCATGGCGGCGACGGCGCGATTGGCGGGGTTTTCGCGGCGCTCCCTGTTATGCCCGGATACCTGGACGATGCTGACGCAGGGAAATTGCGGCGACGCCAAAGACGCCGTGGCATTGCTGGGGCATCCATTACGCGACCCGGCAAGCTTCGCGCCGCCCGAATCCGCAACGGGTTTACGGTTGAACGCGCTGGCGCTCTGGCGGCGACCCTTGCTGTTGGGCGTGTTGGCGGCGATCTGGCTCTTGACCGCGCTGTTTTCCGCTGGCGTGTTCCCGATACAAGAGAGCCTCGCGTTGCTGACCCCTTTCGGGCTGACGGGCATGGCGGCAAAAGTCACGCTCGCAGCGGCGGTCGGGCTGGATGCGGTGATGGGTGTGCTTACCCTCGTTAAACCCGGTCGACGGCTCTGGCTTGTGCAACTCATTCTGATTGCGGGGTACACCCTGCTCATTGGCTGGCGTTTGCCGGAATTTCTGCTGCATCCCTTCGCCCCCATTCTCAAAAATCTGGCGGTGGCGGCGTTGCTGGTTCAACTGTATGCCGAGGAGTCGAAACCATGAATACCTATCTGATCGTTAAATGGCTGCACATCATTTCTTCCGTGCTCATGGTCGGCACGGGATTCGGCACGGCGTTTTACCTGTTTTTCATCAACCGCACGAAGAATGTGGAAGCCATATGCGAAGTCAGCCGACTGGTGGTGCGCGCCGATACCTGGTTCACCACGCCCACCGTGATTTTTCAGCCGCTCTCCGGCTTGTGGCTGATGCGTGAAGGCGGCTGGACGCTGACGACGGGTTGGGTCGCCACCTCGCTCGCCCTCTTTATCCTCGCCGGAGTCTGCTGGCTGCCGGTAGTGTGGCTGCAACTCAAACTGCGCGATATGGCGTTACAGGTGGCAGGGAATAAGGGGCAGGTGACAGAGGCGCAAGCGCTGCCGGAACGTTACTGGCGCTATGCCCGCATCTGGGAAATGCTCGGCTATCCGGCGTTTATCGCCGTGACGGTGATTTTTTTCCTGATGGTGAATAAACCGTTTTGAGCTTGGTTTCGCAGGGGCGTCTATCGTCAAAATTCAGCGGCTGTCGTAGGCAACGAATAGTTAGGCACTATGGTTGCTTAGCGGATTTCTTGCCGAAAGGAAACGGGTAATCCGTTAAACAGGTAACCGTTTGGCTCATACATGAACATGGTTCCAAACAGTTTCTTTGTGCGACCGGTTCGCCAACCGGCAAGAACAAGCTTATAGCGAAGCACCCCGTTATCGAAAAGCTCAACTATTTCGAGATCGTTGAGCCGAAAAGCGTTTTGAGACATGAACTCTTGCTTTGTATTGTCTTTGAATATCCGTAGGAAGCGGACATGCCCATCCGGGTAGAACTCAAGCTCATCGACTTCACCGGATGTCGTCGGAAAGTCGGACTGCCAAAAACTTTGGACATCATTGACAGTGAGGTTATCCGCGCAGGCGACGCCGACAACCAAAACAAGAAGGAAACCGACGAGGAACTTCATAGATGGTGCCTATAACGTTTGACATGAGGGGCGGTCGACAGCTGGCGAAGCCAGATGTTGGACGTCCCCTCGATGGAAGGGTTAGGGCACTGGTTTGCGCTACGACCCACTGCCTATTGACCCTTTGCCTTCACTACGAAGCAACAGGACCTTTCCGTTCCTGCGTATCAAGGTGTCCGTGCTACGAGAGCGAATGTTCATGATTGAGCCAGCGACGTCCAGTGAACTGCTGATGTCAACTGTGGCTGTCTTGTTGTCAGGCGAGATGGCAACGCTGTGAATCGTGTAAGTGGAATCGAGTTGAAGCGTCCCGCCCATCTTCTCGCCGAGTTTCTCCCAGCTTTCGTAGAGACCTCGATACGCTTCACACGTTCTGGTCTTGTTCTGCGTGTCCGTGCGACTTTGGCCGCCGATTGCCATGGTTCCCGTGGACTCGAAGTCATCCGCGAGCAACGAGCACAGGTTTTCCGGCTTTCTTTCGAGGGTGGCGACCTCCAATCCACGGTAGAAGCCCCGGACATGCTCTTCGGACAGATTGCGCCCCCCGACAAAGTACCACCATGCGCCGGCGACCACTAGCGCGACGAGAATGAGTTTCTTCATTGAATGCTCTCTAGTACCCTAACGGTGAAGGTCGCGGCAGGCGGACAGCGTAGCTGACCGACTGTCCGCTGGACCGGATGGTTAGATGCCCGGTTTTCTGAGAACACAAACACCTCCATCATGATTGATCGAAAAACCCAATTTTCCGGGGACAATTGATATAAACCCTTCAAAGACAGCTTGCTCTCCACAAAGAGCATCACTAAGCAGCACGGTTTGTATAGCAGGAGATGAATGACCACAGTGAAGAGCCACTGCCTTTGCTTGCGCATACCTGGCAAAAGGCAAGGAATGCAGCAGAGTATTGAGGTTTTGTGAAACCTCAAGCAACTCGCCAGAAGCAGAAGGTAATAATTCCCAAGTCTTCCAGGGATCTATCTTTGACCAGCGCCGAGGTTCCAATGACAAAAGTGTTGCCCAGCGCGAGGATAACTCCTGCGGATAAAAGGCTCGAAAGAGCTGAAGCATTTCTTCCGTTTCAGGCATGGGCACCTTTGGCATCTAACGTTAGAGTTAAGCGGCGCCGCGACAGCAGCGTCCGCTTGGACGAAAAGTTAGACTCTCGCACGAAACGCTCCACGAAGCAAGAACGCCGGGAGGTGAGGGTTTGAAACAGCGCGAAATGAAATGGGGACGCATTCGCCGCGCTGATATGACCAGAACGCGCAGACAACTTGCGGCACAGCGGAGATACGCCACTTGATACCCCGAAAAAATGCTTGCGGTATTGGATGAGGCTAACGCCTGAATTAAGCCGCGCCACGAAGCGGCGTCGGCTTGAATGAATTGTTAGGGCGCGCCCGACGATACGACATGACCAGCGTCCACATGGAACATAAAGCATCGCCTTGGTTGCAGAAGCTCTGGAGTGTTGGAACGCCACCACGCAGCTGCGTCAGGACTTGACTTTTCAAGAACCTCAATGGCTGGTATGCACTCCATGTAGTGGTCAACAAATATCGTACACCTCGATAGGTTGCTGACCTGCCGAAAGTGATTCATAGACATTGGGCGGCAGGTAGCCCAAAGTCGAGTGCAAGCGGACGCTGTTGTAGAAGCCGACGATGTAATCCGTAATATCCCGAGTGGCTTCCGCCGGGTTGGCATAGTCCTTCTGCCAGATACGTTCCCTCTTGAGGTTCAGGAAGAAACGCTCCATCACGGCATTGTCCCAACAGTTCCCCTTGCGGCTCATGCTGGCCTGTAAGCCGTGGCGTGCCAGTAAAGCGCGATGAAGCTCGCTGGCGTACTGGCTCCCACGATCGGAATGCACGATCATCTTCTCCGGGGGCTGGCGTTGCGCAATAGCCATCCGCAAAGCCGAACACACC
>JAITSU010000004.1 GCA_031287525.1 Zoogloeaceae bacterium
GCTTTCTGGGAACGCCGACGGCAACAAAGGCACGTCGGCGGTACGCCGACTTTGAGCGCAGATTGCCGCACAAACACCGCTGCCAGCGTGGACGCTGGCGTTCCCAGGAAAACCTTCACTCCTCAAAAAAACACTCTGTGCAACTTTGTCAGCAGCCTGAGCGGGAGCAGGATGCTCCCGCCACTTTTAAGCCGGAGTATCTGCGGCAGGCTTATTCTCGCAGTCCGCTATAGCGGGCCACCTGTTTTCCCACCGCTTCCTCAAACACGCCTTCGCCGCTTTCAATCAGGCTGAATTTTTCTTTGGCGCGGGTGATGGCGGTGTAGAGCAATTCTCTTGTCAGCGCCGGATTGCTGGCGTCGGGGAGCAGGAGCGCGGTGTGGGTGAATTCGGAACCTTGCGATTTGTGCGCGGTCATGGCGAAGGCGGTTTCGACTTCGCCCAGGCGACCGGGGTGGAGATAGCGCAGACCGGATTTCGCGTCGTCGGGGTCGCCGTCGTTTTTCGGGAAGACGACGCGCAAGCCGTCCGGCAGGTCGGGGTCAAGGACGAGGGCGATGCCGATGTCGCCGTTCATCAGGTTTACGCTGTAATCGTTCTTCGTCACCATCACCGGGCGACCGGCGTACCAGCCCTGGTCTTCGTGTCCAAACAAGGTTTTGACGATGCGCCGGTTTTGTGCTTCAACGCCCCACGCGCCCTTGCGTAACGTAGAGAGCAGGCGGAACTGGTCGAAAGCTTTGAGCGCTTCGAGCGCCCACGCTTCGTCATTGGCAAACGTGGAACGGGCGTTCAGCGCGTTCAGATAGGGCGCGTAGCTTTCGCGTAACAGGGCGTCCAGCGCGGGGTCGTCGGCGTCGCGCAAACGCGTCGCGCAAATCTGCCCCCCGCCCTCTGTCTTCTGTCCTCTGAAAAGCGCGCGCGCGCATTGAGCGTCGCCCGCGTTGACCGCCTGCGCCAGTTGTCCGATGCCGGAGTCATTGCCGAAGCGGTGCGAACGGGTCAGTACGGCGATATGTCCGGCGTTCGGCGTGGCGCAGAGGTCGCCCAACACCGCGCCCGCTTCGACCGAGGCAAGCTGGTCTTTGTCACCGAGCAGAATCAGGCGGGCGGTGGCAGGTAGCGCGGCGAGCAGGCTTGCCATCATTTCGAGCGACACCATTGAGGCTTCGTCGATGACCAGCACATCCAGCGGCAGGGGATTTTGCGCGTTATGGCGGAAGTGGCGGGTATTCGGCAGTGAGCCTAACAAGCGGTGTACGGTGGCGACTTCGCGCGGGATGCTCGCCCGTACTGTTTCGTCAACCGCCAGCTTGTCGACCTGCGCGCGGATGGATTCGGTGAGCCGCGCCGCTGCCTTGCCGGTGGGCGCGGCGAGCTTGATGGCGAGGGGGCGACCCGTTTCCATCGCCGCCGTTTGCAGCAGGGCGAGCAGGCGGACGACGGTGGTGGTTTTGCCCGTGCCGGGACCGCCGGTGATGATGGCGAACCGATGCCGCAGCGCCGTGGCGCAAGCCTGTTTTTGTTCCGCGCTGTCGTCCGCAAAGAGTGGTTCCAGACGACTTTCCAGATTGGGCGGAACATCCGCCGCCACCTGCCTGAGCAGGGCGATGCGGTCAGCGACGGCGCGTTCACAGTTCCAGTAACGGCGCAGATAAAGGCGCGTGCCCGCGCTGACGAGGGGCGCGTTTGTCGCCGATAGCAGGTCGCCAGTGAGCGCGTCCTGCCATGCCGCAATACGGATACCGCGCAAAAGCTGCGCGGGCAGCAAGGTCGCGGTGTTCGCCGCCTTGTCTTCCGGCGATAGCGAAAGGGCGGCGTCGGGGTCTTGCAAGGTCGCCGCCAAATCCAGACAGACATGTCCCTGCCCCAGTTGATGACTGGTCAGCGCCGCGCCGAGCAACAGCAAGGGCGCGGCGTTCGGGTCAAGGTCAGCGAAAAAACGCGCCAGCGCAAAATCCAGTTCACGCAGCCAGCCGCGTTTCGTCCAGTCACGCAACAGGTCGAGGAGTTGCTTGCGGTCAGCGAGGGGGGAGGATGGGGTCATGCCGCGCCCCTCGCTTCTACTCCCACGTCCTTACCCTGAAACAGGGCATCCAGACTTTCAATCAATGTACGCGGCGGACGCGCCAGATAAACGCCTTGCGCCGCCGGAGCGCGCAGGAACAGGTAGAGCGCGCCGCCCATGTGCCGGTCATAGTCGTAATCCGGCAGGCGCAGTTTGAGTTGGCGGTGCAACGCCAGCAGGTAGAGCGTGTATTGCAGGTCGTAGCGGTGTTCGAGCATGGCGTTGCGCAAGGCGTCCGGCGTGTAGGCGGCGTCATCCGCGCCCAGCCAGTTGGATTTGTAATCGGCAACGTAATAGCGCCCCTCATGTTCAAACGTCAGGTCGATGAAGCCCTTGAACATGCCATTCAGAATATCGCCTTTTCCGCGTCCGGGGCGGGGCAGCCCGGCGCACTCATACTGCCGCACCCATTCATCCAGTTTGCCCGCGTCGACATGATGGGTTTCAAACCAGAATTCCATTTCCGGCTGCGAACATTTGAGGTCGACGAGGCGCGCGCTGCGCCCATCGCCCAGGGGCAAGGGTTGTTGCAGCAATGCCAGCAGCCAGTCGGTAAGCGGGTTAATCCACTGCTTCCAGCCGCGACGCTGGCAACGACGGGCGATCTGGTCGCGTAGCGTGGGGGTATCGGCAAAGCCCTCGGCGGCGGCGATTTCCAGCAGACCATGCAAAAAAGTGCCGGGATTGGTGCCGCGTGGAAAGCGGTGCAGGGTGTCAGGCGTCAGGTGACGGGGGACAGGTGACAGCCCTGCGGCATGGTTGCTGTCGTCATCGCTGGCGTTTTGCATGGACAGGCTTTCCGGCGCGGCGTCGTCGTGGCGGGCGTACTGCGCGTTTGTTGCTTCGCTCTGACGCAAGGCGCTGTACGAAGCAATCCACCAGTTTTCAGCGGCGGCGCGGCGGCGCGGCGTGCGCCAGACGGGGGCGGTCAGCGCGTTGTCGGCGGTTTGGTAACGTGTTGCGGTTGCGCGCTCCGCAATGTCCAATACGCGGCTTCCGGGCGCGTCCCGCAAGCTTTGCAGCGCCTCGGCAAGCGGTACGCGCGGGACATCCAATAGCTCGTCCAGCGCCGAATGTTCCTCGCCATCGTTTTTGCGGATATTCAGATTGGCGACGCCCAGCCAGCAGGCGTGACGGGCGCGAGTCAATGCGACGTACAACAGGCGCAGGTCTTCGCCCAGACGTTCGCGGCGGGCGTTTGCGAGCGTGATGGCGTCGGCGTGGAAGATGGTGCGGCGGCGGTCTTCGTCATCACGCGCCACGAAAGGTTTTTTGCCTTCCAGCGGGCGGAAGGCGCAGATAAAGGGCAGGAAGACGAGTTGATATTCCAGCCCTTTCGCCTTGTAAATGGTGATGACGCGCACCAGCGCCGCGTCGCTTTCCAGTCGTAAAACCTGCTCATCGCCGCGCTGTTCGCCATTCAGACGTTCATCGAGATGACGAATCAACGCCTGCTCGCCGTCCAGTTCGGCGGCGGCTTGTTGCAGCAATTCGGAGAGATGCAACAGATTGGTGAGCGCCCGTTCGCTCAATGTCGCGGGCAGTTTGAACTGATGCAGCAGGCGGCGCAGCATCGGCAGCACACCCTGTTTCAGCCAGCATTGGCGGTATTCGCGGAACTGGATTACCCGCGCTTCCCATTGGCGTTCGTCGCGGGTCAAGGCCGCGAGTTCCGCGAGGTCGAGATTGAGGGTTTGGCTTGCCAGCGCGGCGCGCAGGGCGCGGTCGTTTTCCGGCGCGGCGACGGCGGAGAGCCACAGGCGCAGGTCGCGGGCTTCCTGACTGTCGAAAACCGAATCCCTGTCCGAGAGATAAACGCTCTGCACGCCGCGACGGGAAAGTTGTTCGCGGATGGCGCTTGCCTCGTTTCCGTCGCGCACCAATACGGCGATGTCATTGGGTTGCAGTTTGGTCAGTTGCCCGTCCCGGCTGAATCCGGCGCGACCCTGCTGCCCAAGGGTGAGCAGCCGCGCGATTTCTTCAGCGGCATAGTCCGCCATCGCTTGTACATACCTGCCCTTGCCGATGGCTTTTTCCGTCGGCAAATGCCAGACCGTCAGGGCTGTCTGCGCCTGATTGTCAAGCGTCCAGACTTCATTCTTGCCGTTGGCATTCACCTTGTCAAAAGGCAGTTCCTCCCCAAAGCCAAACGCCCCGTCACCCCCGCGATCTTCGGCTTGCTGAAAAAGGTGATTGACCGCCGCCACCATGTCGGCGCTGGAACGGAAATTGGTGTCGAGCTTGTAATGGCGACCCGCCGTGGCGTTGCGGGCGGCGAGATAGGTGTGGATGTCCGCGCCACGAAAACTGTAAATCGCCTGTTTGGGGTCGCCAATCATGAACAACCCGCTCATCCCCCCTCTCCCCTGCTCCGCTTCCACGGGGGGAAGAGGGGCGTTGGCGACGTGATAAATGCGGTCAAAAATGCGGTATTGCAGCGGATCGGTATCCTGAAATTCGTCAATCAGCGCCACCGGAAATTGCTGGCGGATGACCCTTGCCAGTCGCTCGCCGCTGCCATCTGTGCCGTCTTCGTTTTTCAGGGCGGCATCCAGACGGGTGAGCATGTCGTCGAAACCGATTTCCGCGCGCTTTGATTTTTCTTCCGTGAAGCGGTCGCGCGTCCAGGCGGCGGCGTGGCGCAGGGCGGCTTCCGTGGGGTCAGGGAGCGTGGCGAGTTGTTGCGGCAGGGTGAGCATGGCGTCCAGCGCAAGGTGGTGTGGCGCGTTACCCTTCCATGCCTCGCGTAAACCTTCGGGCGTCAGGCGGGTGAAGCCCGCGCCAAGGTCGAGTTCGGCTTCCGCGCTGTCGCGCCAGTCACGCAGTTTTTGCAACCAGGGTTTGTAGTAACGCGCCTGAATTTTGCGGGCATCAACCTGACCGGCGTCGACGGCGGCATCCAGCAGGCTTTCCAGTTCATCCGCCCATTCCCGCCACGGCGCTTTCAAGGCGGTCAGGATTTGCGCGCGCTGTCGCAACGCCGCGTCCAGCAGGGGTTTCAACGCGCTGTCAGGCGGCGGCGCGTCTTCTTTTAACAAATCGGTGAGTTGTTTGTACAGCGCGTCGGGCGTTTGCCAGTGTCGCATCACCCAGTCCAGCGCCTCGCCCTGCAAGGGATAACACTGCCCGCGCCAGTAATCGCGCGTGACTTCCGCCAGCAGTTCGCTATGGTCGGTTTGCAGGGTCAGGTTGAACAGGCTGCGGCTGTCAAAAGCGTGTTCGCGCAACATGCGCTGACACCAGCCGTGGATGGTGGAAATGACGGCTTCATCCATCCACCCGGCGGCGAGTTCCAGCCATTGCGCCCTGTTTTGCCGTTCGGAGGCGGGGATGCTGGCGAACAGGGCTTGCGCCAGCGGGTCGCCCGCGCGTTCCTCGCGCAATACCGAAGACATATCCACCAGCCGGGCGCGGATGCGTTCGCGCAGTTCGCTGGCGGCGGCGTCGGTAAAGGTGGCGACCAGAATCTGCGTCGGCAGCAGCGGCGCGTGAAACGCGTTGTCGCCGCCGTGACCAAGAATCAGCCGCAGATACAGCGCGGCAATGGTGTAGGTCTTGCCCGTACCCGCGCTGGCTTCAATCAGGCGACTGCCGTAAAGCGGAAAAGTCAGGGCATCCAGATTTTCGGATTTGTCGGTCATGCTCATGCTTTCTGCATCTGGATATGCAGCGGCGCGTACAGGCGGCAAGCCCACGCGCCGAATTCGCCGCTCTCCGCGAGCGCCGCGAAATTCGGGTAAGCGCGCGCCAGCGTGGGCGACTGGCGCGCTTCGCCGCCGCCGGTAAAATCATCGCCGTCGTAGGCTTTGGCGGCGGCTTTGATTGGGTCATCGGGGGATTTGCCGGCGAGCGCGGCAAACGCCGTGATACAGGCGACGGGCAAGGGGCGACGCATTCCTTCCCGCCAGCCGTCCAGCCAGTCATTGAGAATGTTTCTGGCATCATCGGCGGGCAAGGGGGCAAAATTCACCGTTTCGTCTTCTCCCACCAACAGGCTCGTGAGTTCGACGCCGCAGGCGGCGGCGGCGACATGGCGAACGTAGGCGGGCAACAGGCGATGCCATTTCCATTGCCTGTTTTTCAATGTGCCGGGCGACAGTTCAATGGACGCCAGACGACCATCGTCATCCTGACGCAAATTGCCGATTCCGTCTTCCAGCCGGATGTCCATGTATTCAAAATGCAGCGGCATGGGCGATTCCAGCGTTTGTGACCAGTTCTGGCAGAGTGTCGCATATTCATGCAATTGCGCGGGCAGCGGTTCCAGCAGGTCGTTTTGATGGCGCTCACCGAAACCGGACAAGGGCAGACTGCCGCTACGCCGCAATTTTCCGGCGGCGTCTTGCAAGGCGGCTTGCGTTTCGCCATCCGGCAATTTACGCGCGGCTTGCAATAATTCGTTTTGCATTTGATAACGCTGCAAACCCTCCAGCGCAAAAGGCTCGCTATCCGCGACGGCGGTGGTCGCTTCGTCAAGAAAAACTTTGAGACGCTGGTTGAAAAAATACTTGACGGGGTTACGCAGAAAACCGGACAAGGCGTACAGGGTGATGGTCTGGTTTTCCCGCGCGGCGGCGGGGTTGATGTCGATGGCAAAAGCGAACGTTTCTTCCGCAGCGTCCTTCGCAACCCATTCGCGGGCATAGCTGAACAGCGTCTTGTCATCGTCGCCCGCCGCGCCAAAATAGCGGCGGCTGAACGGCTGCAAGGGATGTTCCGTCGTCAACGCCGCCAGCAGATCGCCTTCATCCGCTCGTCGCCAGACGCGCTCAAGATGGTCGCGTAGCTGACCAATCAGCACGGAAGGCGGTCTTACGCGATTGTCGCGGATGCTCTTTCCCACCCAACTGATGTAGAGCCGCTGACGTGCCGAAAGCAGGGCTTCGAGCAACAGATAACGGTCGTCCTCGCGCCGCGAACGGTCGCCGGGGCGGTAGTCGTTTTGCATCAAATCGAAATCCGAACGCGCATACCCACGTGGATAATCGCCGTCGTTCATGCCGAGTAAACAAACCTGCTGAAAAGGTATGGCGCGCATCGGCATCAGGGTGCAGAAATTCACCGCGCCCGCGAGAAAGCGTTGGCTCAAATGCCCCTGGTCAAGCGTTCCCAGCCACGCTTCGCGGGCAATCGCCAGCGGCA
The DNA here is from genome assembly GCA_031287525.1 of Zoogloeaceae bacterium. Taxonomy (GTDB): domain Bacteria; phylum Pseudomonadota; class Gammaproteobacteria; order Burkholderiales; family Rhodocyclaceae; genus Azovibrio. The sequence goes on from JAITSU010000004.1 coordinate 7,211, forward strand.
GTTCGTCGACCATTTCCGCCACCTTGCAAAGTTCCAGCCAGTTTTCCAGCGCGTCCTGCAAACGGCTGACGAGCGCCACGTCCTGCTCGTCTTCGGCGGCAAAAAAGTCATCCAGCAACCTGCGGAAACGCTCGCCCCAGATGTCAGGCGGCGCGGGCGTGCTGAGGGCGGTGAGCGTTCGTTCCAGCGCGTCAAGCAGACGCATCAGCGGGCCAAGCAATCTGGCTTCCAGACTGCCGATTTCGTCGTAAGGCTCGATGTCCGCATAAGCCCCCGCGTCGCCCACGGCATAACCCAATAACATGCGTTTGAAGCCGAAACGCCAGGTGTTTTGTTCCAGACAGGGGTCACTGGCGTCACCCATGCCAAGACCTGCCCGTTGCGCGGCGTCCAGCCCCCAGCGTACGCCCGCGCCTTCCAGCCAGCGTTTCAGTACGGGCAAATCGTGTTCCGTCAGGTCAAAGCGGGCGGCGAGCGCGGTCACGTTCAGCAGGTCGAAAATCTCCCCGACGCCGAAACGACTTTCCGGCAAATCAAGCAAATGCTCCAGCGCGATCACCAGCGGCGCTTTTCCGCGCGCCCCCCGGTCGGCAAGGGTAAAGGGGATGCGGCGGGCGTCATCGGCGGCGAACTGCCCGAACACCGCCTCAATGTGCGGCGCGTAGGCGTCGATGTCGGGCATCATGACAATCACATCGCGCGGGCGCAATTTTGGGTCGGCGTCAAACGCGGCGAGCAACTGGTCATGCAGAATCTCGACTTCGCGCTGGGCGCTATGGGCGACGTGAAAACAAAGCGAATGGTCGTCCGCCGCGACGAGCGGATGCATCTCTTTACTTTCTTGCGGCGAACGCAATTCGAGCATGTCGTTTTGCAACTGACCGAGCAAGGTTTCCGGCGCGGGGGTAAAAATGTCGATGCGCTCGAAATCCGCCCGATAGCGGTCAGGATTATCGTAGGCATCCAGCAAATGAATGTAATCGCGCCCCTGTCGCCCCCATGCCGCCAGCAAGGGCTGCGTGGCGGTGTGGTTGTTGGCAAAGGCGGCGTCGGTGTCGAGTGATTTATGGCTTTGGCGGCGGTAGGTGTGCCGCAGCAATTCCTTGCCCTCAACAATATCGCCCCAATAATGCTGGCAAGGGTTGTGTACGCACAGCATGACCTGACTGAAACGGGCGATGCCCGCCAGAGCTTCCAGCGTTTGCATGGGCAGCGAAGAAATGCCGAACACCGTAATCCGGCGCGGCAGTCTGGAGGGACGCGCGTCCAGCTTTTCCAATCGTTCGAGAAACCGCTGATGCACCCCCGCGCGACTTTGCGCCAGATGTTCCCGCCCGACATCCGCGAGCAGGGCGCGCCACAACGCCGACTGCCAATGCGCCACCTCGTCAAACGCGGGCGACTTGCCGGAAATCTCCCGCCCCGCCGTCCAATCATTCAACCAGTCGGCGCGATAAACCTGATACTGGTCAAAGAGGTCAGCAAGCCGCTCCGCCAGTTGGTAGCGTTTTTTCAGGTCTTTGTCACCCCCCAGAAAACGGCGCAGCGGTGAAAACTTCGACGCAAACCGCGCGTCATCCAGCAACACAGGCAACAAACGCATCAGCCGCCAGGTCAGCGGCGCTTTATCCAGCGGCGAGTGTTCTGGAATCGTCGCGCTCCCCAACACGTCGCGGTACGCCCGCCAAAGAAACCGCGCTGGAAGATCAATTTGCAACGCCGCCGCGATGCCGCAGCCTTCATCGCTCGCCAACGCCAGCTTCAACCATTGGGCAATGCCATTGCTCTGCGCCAGCAGCACCTCATTTTCCAGCGGCGCCAGCGGATGTCGCCGCATCCACGCCACCGCCACATCGCGCAACGCTTCCAGCCGGTTGCCGTGCAACACGATAATGCCGGGGGTGAGGGTTTGGTGGGTCATGGCGACTCTTTATTCAACGTACAATGGAACGGGCGACCGAGGGTGGTCGCCCCAGACTGTTGACAAACCTCCGAAGTCGCTTTCTGGGAACGCCGACGGCAACAAAGGCACGTCGGCGGTACGCCGACTTTGAGCGCAGATTGCCGCACAAACACCGCTGCCAGCG
>JAITSU010000024.1 GCA_031287525.1 Zoogloeaceae bacterium
GCCGCTTCTTTTTGGGCGGCGTTTTTGTAATAGACGGCGCTGCGGTAGTTGCTGCCGATGTCGTTGCCCTGGCGATTGCCCTGGGTGGGGTCGTGGTTTTCCCAGAAGTGAATCAGCACGTCTTCCAGACTGACCCGCGCGGGGTCGAAGCGCACGCGCACGACTTCGGCGTGGTTGCGTTGGCGGGCGTCCGCGCGCGACTTTTTCTCGGCGGCAAGCACATCCTGATAGCCAACCCGCGCCGCGTCGCCACCGGCGAAGCCACTTTCCACGTCCAGCACACCGGGAAGTTCCGACATGTGCTTTTCCGCGCCCCAGAAGCAACCCATACCGAATACGATGTCATCCATTGCGGTCTGCTCCGCCAATATGCTGGTTCCAAATCCGAAGAGGCACGCCGCGAGCGGCGCGAAGATGTATTTTTTCATAATCATTTCCAGAGAAGCGACGCGAAATGTGAACCGGATTGCCCCATGCGCGGCGTGAGCGGCGTATGATAACGCAATCAACCACATGTTTTTTTATTGGGAGTACATAAATGAAAAAAGTGATTTTTGTCTGCGCCCTCGTTCCCTTGCTGTTTGCCGTGCCCGCGTCCGCCGCGCCTCTGGGCGCGAATGAGGTGGAAGAACTGGGCAAAGTAAACGGCGTCGCGCTCGCCTGCCGGCAATCCACAACGATGAACCGCGTTACGGAAGAGCTGGAAAAGACCCTGCCCAAAACCACAGACACCACCTATGACGAAATTTTCAAAACGGCAATGCAGCAAGGGCTGATTCAGCATCAAAAAAGCAACGCGGCGTGCCCGGACGAGGTGGCATTGAAACCCAGAATCGACGAATTGTTCAAGCAACTGCGGCTGGCGCTGGGGCGTTAAAGCTTTATTCAGGTAGGGCTCCGTGTTCAGGTAGGGCGGTTTCTCCGAAACCGCCGTGGTTAACGTCCGGCGCGTTCGGAGAACGCGCCCTACCTTATTCCAACCCTGCACATCCTGAAACCCTGCCCCGATGAAACCGATTGACATCCGATGTCCAGCGCCGTATAGTTGCTCAAATTCAAAACACACCTTTTAACAAGGACGGAACTCATGGACTTTTTCGGCGCGCAAATCCGCGCAAAGCGGAACAGCTTTTGGCTGGCGCTTTGGTTCACGCTGGCGGTGTTGGGGACGGTGGTGGTGACGTATTTTGGGGTGAGCGCAATTATTGCTGTGGCAGTGGGTAGTTGGGACACGAATGGCTCTCTCATTCATGGTTCTCTCGTTGATAGAATGATTGCTATTAGCTTGTACTTTGGTTGCTTGTGTGCATTAAATTTAATGGTCTATTCTTATTGTTCACGCTCTCTGAACCGTTTGAATTGGATTTGGTTTTTTTCTGTGCTGCTAATTTCTGTACCGCTAACCCTGTTCATCGTGGGTTCGGGGGGAGGGGACACCGATTTAACAGACACATCGCTCCTCCTGAAAAACGCATTCCGGCAATTCACATGGCTGGATTCCAGTCGATTTTTCTGGACATTTCTGGCGGTGGGTAGTGGCGTCGCGTTGGGTTCAATTTACAAAACGACTCAAATTGTCTGGAAAGGCGCAAAATCTATTGCCATCCAACTGGGCGGTCAGCGTGTATTCCGCAACACGGATAATTTACTCGAACGGCGTTTGTTCAATACAGTCGATGAAATATCCATCGCGGCAGGTGTTATCGCACCGTTGATTTTTGTGCTCAAAAATGAGCATGGCGTCAATGCCTTTGCGATTGGCTTGGGCGCATCCGATAATCTCATTGCGGTGACACAAGGGGCGCTCGACCAGCTTTCCCGCGACGAATTGCAGGCGCTGATTGCCCATGAAATGAGTCATCTTGTTAATGGCGACGCTCGGCTTAATCTACGCTTGATTGGCTGGCTGCATGGCATATTGATGCTGTCCTTGCCTGAGCGACTGTGTTTGCAGATGTACAAGAATGGCTTGATTGCACGAGAGGAGTTGGATGAGGATGATGATCCTGGAGTAGGAGCAGTTCTCGTCCTACCCGTGTGTATACTGGCTTGCCTTCCGTTCTACATCATCGGTTCCATCGGCGCTTTTTTCGGTCGTCTCATCAAATCCGCCATTTCCCGCGAACGCGAGTTTCTGGCGGACGCCGCCGCCGTGCAATACAGCCGCAATCCTGACGCGCTGGCGGGCGCGTTACGCAAAATCCAGCAATTCGGCTCGCGCATTGACCATCCAAACGCCGAAGTCGTCAGCCACATGTTTTTCGGCGCATGGGAAAAACCTTCCTTCTTTTCGCGATGGTTCGCCAGCCATCCGCCCATTCAGGAACGCCTCGCCCGCCTGAAACGCGTTCCCCTCGCCACGCGCCCCCCTGTCAAGCCACCCGCCGCAACCGCGCAGCCCGCCAGCCCGCCCGTCGCCGCTCCCGCGTCCACGGCTGCGCTCGCCGCTATCCCGGTTATCGCCAACCTCATCGCGGACGCCTTTCCCGATGTTTCTGAATCCGCGCCACTTGGCGCGGCGCAGGCGCTCATCGCCGCCCTGCCGCCCACACTCCTCGCTGCCCTGCCCACTTCTGTGGGCGCAAAAGCCGCCGTCTACGCCCTGCTCATTCACCCGCAAGCGGAAATTCAGCAGCGCCAACTGGACATCCTGCGCGCGCGACATTCCGACGAACTTGCCACCGCCAGCCTGAATCACGCGCAATGGCTTGCCGAACACGGCGTCCACTTCCGTCTGCCCCTTCTGGATTTGGCGCTACCCGCCCTGCGCGAACTGCCCGCCGACGAACGCCAAACCTTCATGGGCAGCGTCGACGCCCTGATTCAAGCGGACGGTCGTCTTTCCCCCTCGGAATTCGCGTTCCGGCAAATCCTGCAAACGGTATTGCTGCCTTCTCCCGTCCGCTCCTCGCTGCGTCTGGAACGTCTGGACACCGACATCGCCTGTCTACTGGCGTTCCTCGCCTACGCCGGCGCTCGTACCGAAGCCGCCGCCAGCGCCGCCTATGAACACGCCAGCCTCCTTTCTCCCATGAGCCACCCGAGCGCCTTCCCCGCCGCAAAAACCCTGCGCCCCGAAGCCATCTCCGACGCCCTGAACCACCTGAGCCAGGCCTCACGCCCCTTCCGCGAAAAATTCCTCAAATCCTGCGCCGCCGCCGTCGAACACGACGGCAAAATCACCCCCGCCGAATCCGAACTCCTCCGCGCCTTCGCCCAAAGCCTGAACTGCCCCGCCCCGCTGGTTGTGGACAGGTAGGGCTAGGTAGGGCGCGTTCTCCGAACGCGCCGGATGTTGACTGCGGCTGTTTCGGAGAAACAGCCCTACCCCGCGCATTCCTGCGGACTTTCGCGTTCCAGCGCATGAACCCATGTGGGAAACGCAGAATTTTCGTCATTCATGGGGGCTGACCATCCCCTATGCCGCAGCCTGAATCAATGCCTGTGTCGCCCATTGATTCAACGAAACTCCGGAAGCCTGGGCAGCGGCAAGCGCGGCGCAATGCACCTCCGGCGACACACGCAGCATGAGTTTTCCGCTGGCGGGTTTGGCGGGGGGCTTGCCGAATTTTTCACAGGCGAGCAGGTAGTGGTCTACCGATGCCCGAAAAGCGGCTTCAAACTCGCTGACCGTCTCGCCGTGGAAGGCGATGATGTCTTTGATACCGGATACCCTGCCAACAATAATATGGTCTTCGGCGTCATATTCCATCACAGCGGAATATCCTTTGTAACTTAAAAAATTCATGGCACCTCTCCAATGATTGCCCGCACTGCCTTTTTCTGCCGGACGGAGATTTTCTGAATCCCCAACAACAAACGGAGCCTTGCGGCTCCGTTTTTTTGTGTGCTTTTTCCCGGTTAGCAGGAGTAGTACAAATCGAATTCCACCGGATGCGTGGTCATTCTGAGCTTGGTGACTTCTTCGCCCTTCAGGGCGATGTAGGCGTCGATCCAGTCGTTGGAGAATACGCCGCCACGGGTCAGGAACTCGCGGTCTTTGTCCAGATAGCCTAACGCTTCTTCCAGACTGGAACACACAGTTGGAATCTTCGCGTCTTCTTCCGGCGGCAGGTCGTACAGATTCTTGTCGGCGGAATCGCCGGGGTGAATCTTGTTCTGAATGCCGTCGATCCCCGCCATCAGCAAGGCGGCGAAGCAGAGGTAGGGATTGGCGATGGGGTCGGGAAAGCGCGTCTCGATGCGACGCGCCTTGCCGGAAGAAACGAAGGGCACGCGGATGGAGGCGGAACGGTTTTTGGCGGAGTAGGCCAGTTTCACCGGCGCTTCAAAGCCGGGCACCAGACGCTTGTAGGAATTGGTGCCGGGGTTGGTGATGGCGTTCAGGGCGCGGGCGTGTTTGATGATGCCGCCGATGTAATACAGGGCGAGTTCCGACAGACCGGCGTAGCCGTTGCCGTCAAACAGGTTTTTGCCGTCTTTCCAGATGGACTGGTGCACGTGCATCCCGGAACCGTTGTCGCCAACGATGGGTTTGGGCATGAAGGTGGCGGTTTTGCCATACTGGTGCGCGACGTTGTGCACTACGTACTTCAAGACCTGCGTCAGGTCGGCGCGACGCACCAGAGGGCCGAATTTGGTGCCGATTTCGTTTTGACCGGCGGTGGCGACTTCGTGGTGATGCACTTCGACTTCAACGCCGCATTCTTCCAGCGCCAGACACATGGCGGCGCGGATGTCGTTGAAGGAATCCACGGGAGGCACGGGGAAGTAACCGCCCTTGACGCTGGGGCGATGCCCGATGTTGCCGCCGTCGATTTTTTCACCGGAAGCCCAGGCGGCTTCTTCGGAGAAGATTTTGACGGAGGAGCCGGAGATGTCCGTTTTCCATTCCACGGAATCGAAAATGAAAAATTCGGGTTCGGGACCGAAGTAGGCGGTATCGCCCAGACCGGAAGATTTCAGATAGGCTTCGGCGCGGCGGGCGATGGAACGCGGGTCGCGGTCGTAGCCCCGCCCATCGGTGGGATCAACCACGTCGCAGGTGAGCACCAGCGTGGTTTCATCAAAGAAGGGGTCGATAAAGGCAGTGTCGGGATCCGGTTTCAGGAGCATGTCGGAGGCTTGAATGCCCTTCCAGCCCGCGATGGAAGAACCGTCGAAAGCGTGTCCGTTTTCAAACTTGTCTTCATCCACGACCTTGGCGGGCACGCCAACGTGCTGTTCCTTGCCTCGTGTATCGGTAAAACGAAAATCAACGAACTTGACGTCGTTGTCCTTCATCAGCTTCAGAACGTCCTGAACGGTAGTCATCTTTGCAAACTCTCCTAAACGGGAAACCGGCGCTGCCGGCGAATGAAAAAACAGTGACGAGAAGGTTAGCAGAAACCATGCCCAAGTCTTCCCGACGAACTTGGCATTGTGCCACAAGGGAAGAAGACGGGTTGAAGCATTTATAGGGCGATAAATTCGCACCAAAAACGTGCAAAGCACCCTTCCGGGGCGCACCAAAATCGTGCATCTGATTTGGGCGCGCAGATTCTGGATGCGCGGCGGTGTAGCCGCCAGAATTCTGTTCTCTGTCCCCTGATAAGGCTATACTCGCACTCCATTTCAACCTCCATTACACGTTCAGCCCCCATCATGGGAAAACTCAATGACATCCTGCAACTGGCCCAGGAACGCGCTCAGGCCATGAATCTCCCCTACGCGGGCGCGCTCACGCCCGCCGAAGCCAACGATGTATGGCAACTCGCGCCCGGCGCGAAGATGGTCGACATCCGCACCCGTCCCGAATGGGATTTCGTCGGTCGCATCCCCGGCGCGGTGGAAATCGAATGGGAACTCTATCCAAATGGCAATCAAAACCCCAATTTCTTCCGCCATCTGCGTACCCAGGTGGACAAGGAGGCGGTGGTGCTGCTGATTTGTCGCAGCGGTAATCGTTCCGACGAAGCGGCGCGTGAGGCGGCGCGGCAGGGTTATGCCTCCTGCTACAACGTGCTCGAAGGCTTCGAGGGCGACAAGGATGCTCACGAACAACGCGGCAAACTCGGCGGCTGGAAACTGGCGGGCTTGCCCTGGGTGCAGTAAGCGACAATGACGCCGTTGCCCTTCGACGACTACACCGCGCTCCCCGACGCCGAATGTCAGGAGCGTATCCGCGCCGCCCGCAAACAGTTGGGCAGGGAAGTGGTCTTGCTCTGCCATCACTACCAACGCGCCGACGTGTATCAACACGCCGATTTGACCGGCGACTCCCTGAAACTCTCCCGCCTCGCGGCAGAAACGGATTCGCCCCACATCGTCTTTTGCGGTGTGCATTTCATGGCGGAAGTGGCGGACATCATGTCGCGCCCCGAACAAACCGCCCTCCTGCCTGACCTCGCCGCCGGATGCTCGATGGCGGACATGGCGAATCTCGCCAAGGTAGAACGCTGCTGGCGGGAACTGGGCGAAGTGTTGGATGTTGAGGCGCATTTCACGCCCGTCACCTACATCAACTCCGCCGCCGATTTGAAAGCCTTTTGCGGCGAACACGGCGGCATCGTGTGCACCTCCAGCAATGCTGGCATCATCGCAAAATGGGCGTTCGCAGAGCGTCCCAAAATCCTTTTCTTCCCCGACCAACATCTGGGACGCTGGACGGGGCATCACATGGGCATCCCCCTGGACGAAATGCAGGTCTGGAACCCCGATTTGCCTTTGGGCGGCTTGACGCCGGACGCCATCAACAAGGCGAAAATCCTGCTCTGGAAGGGACACTGCTCGGTGCATCAGATGTTCAACAAGCGCCAGATTGATCAATTCCGCGCCCAACATCCCGAAGGCATCGTCATCGCCCACCCCGAATGCAGCTTTGAAGTCTGCGCCGCGTCCGACTACGTGGGGTCGACCGAACTCATCGTGAAAACCATCAAGGAAGCCCCGGCAGGCACACGCTGGCTGGTGGGCACCGAGTTGAACCTCGTCGAGCGTCTGGCGCGGGAAGTCGCCCCGCAAGGCAAAACCGCGCAATTCATGTCCGACATCATCTGCATGTGCTCCACCATGCAACGCATCGACCCGCAACACCTCGCCTGGACGCTGGAAAACCTCGCGGCAGGGCAGGTCGTCAACCCCATTATCGTCCCGCCGCACGAGGCAAAACTGGCGAAACTGGCGTTGGAGAGGATGCTGTTACTCAGGTGACAGGTATCAGATGTCAGGTGTCAGTTCAATTACCGGCGGTCAAGCCGCCGCAAATTATGTTCCCTCCCCCTTCGTGGGGGAGGGTTAGGGAGAGGGGAGTCAAGAAGCCAACGCCATGACCGAATTCACTAACGGCAACCGCGTCACGCTCCTGAATTCCGGCGCGGAGTATTTTCCCGCGCTGCTTGACGCCATCAATCAGGCGCGGCGGGAGATTTTTTTGGAGAGCTACATCTTTGCCGATGATGAAGTCGGCAATGCCGTGATTGCCGCCCTTGTTCGCGCCGCTGATCGCGCCGTTGCCGTGCGGGTGCTGGTGGATGGCTTTGGCGCGCGCGATTTTCCGAAAATTTTTGGCGCGCGTCTGGAAGTCGCGGGCGCGCATCACCTCACCTACCGCAAGGAAATCGGGCGTTTCTCCCTGCAACGCTTTCACCTGCGCCGTCTGCACCGCAAGCTGGTGGTCATCGACGGACAAATCGCCTTCGTCGGCGGCATCAACATCATCGACGACGACAACGCCCCCGCTGCCCTGCGTCCCCGCTACGATTACGCCGTCAAAGTGGAAGGGCAACTCGTCGCCCCCATTCGACAGGCGATGCGAAGGATGTGGGAAAACGTCGCCTGGGCCAGCTTCAAACGTCGCTACCGTCTGCCGCATGTGGATATTGTTCCCGCCGCGCCGAAAAATTCGGGCAGCCAACGCGCCGCTTTTCTGCTGCGCGACAACATCCGCCACCGCAACGACATCGCCAAAGCCTACCTCGCCGCCATCCACAACGCCAAAAAATCGGTGCTCATCGCCAACGCCTATTTTCTGCCCGGCACCCGCTTCCGCCACGCCCTCAAAGCCGCCGCCGCGCGCGGCGCGCAAGTCACGCTGCTGCTGCAAGGACAAAGCGATCATCCCCTGCTGCACTACGCCACCCAAGCCCTCTACAACATCCTGCTCTCCGAAGGCGTCCGCATTTTTGAATACAAAAAAAGCTGCCTGCACGCCAAAGTCGCCGTGGTGGACGACCACTGGGCAACCGTCGGTTCCTCCAACATCGACCCGTTCAGCCTCCTGCTCTCCAAGGAAGGCAACGTCGTCATCGACGACAAAACCTTCGCCGCCCAACTTACCGCCAGCCTGAAGGCGGCGATTGAGGAGGGCGCAAAAGAACTCACACGGCAGGACATCCGCCGCCAATCCCTGCTCTCCCGCCTGCTGCGCTGGTCAAGCTACGGCTTGCTGCGGCTTTGCCTGGGGCTGGTCGGGAACGGGGCGAAGCAGTGGGATGAGGATTGAGGAGTTGCTTTGATGGTTTCGTAGGGGCGGCTGGCAGCCGCCCGTCATCGTGTAAAATTATGCCCATTGATAAATCGAGTGGCATCCAACACCATGACCCCCCTTCCCCAAAACACGACAACATTCCCGATTCGCAAACCTAACCGATTGAAATATTATAACTACGCATCGAACGGCGCGTATTTCATAACCATGTGTTCCAAAAACAGGGAATGCGTTTTCGGGAAAATTTCAACAGGTGTCCATCCAAAGGTTGAATTATCAAGAATCGGTCGGGTCGTCGATACTGTCATCAAGGAAATTCCAGTTCATTATTCCGGTATCAAGGTCGGGAATTATGTGATTATGCCCAATCATATTCATTTGATTTTATTGGCGCAACACGGTGTGAGCGCGGGTGAAAACGGGCGGCTGCTAGCCGCCCCTACGACAGCCTCGGCGACCCATCATGTGACGATATCCAGCGTTATCAAGCAGTTCAAGATGTATATTTCAAAACAATGTAATACTTCTATTTGGCAACGCTCATTTCACGACCATATCATTCGTAACGAACAGGATTATGTGAGGATATGGGAATATATTGACAATAATCCAGTTAGCTGGCTTGATGATTGTTTTTACGTCCATGAACCGCAAAATGATTAACCAGCGCCAGCACGAGCTGTCGCGGAGGCACTCATAGGGGTTTCGCAGGGGTTTCGTAGGGGCGGCTAGCAGCAGCCCGTTTTCATAAATTTGCGGTTTCTGCTTTCAATTTTTCATCTTCTTCATTCTGCCCCATACCCTTCAAACTTCTCCAATACCGCAGCCATCTCCCCCGCATCCAGCAAAACCGGCTCGCCCAGCAGCGAAGCTCGCCAGTATTGTTCGCATAGACTTTCCAGTTCCACGCCCAAAGCGAACGCCTGTTTCAGGTCGCGTCCGCAGACCAACATGCCGTGGTTGGCGAGGAGGCAGGCGGCGCGGTCTTTTAGCGCGGCGATGGCGGCGTCCGATAATGCCTGTGTGCCGAACAGGGCGTAGTGGGCGCAGCGGATGCTGTCGCCGCCGAAGCGGGCGATCATGTAGTGGAAGGGGGGGATGTCGCGGCGTAGACAGGCGAGGCTGACGGCAAAGGGGGAATGGGCGTGCAGTATCGCGCCGACTTGCGGGCGGGCGGCGTAGAGGTCGCGGTGAAAGCGCCATTCGGACGAAGGTTTGCGTTTGCCTGTGGATTCGCCGCGATCCACGGCGACCCACGGGATGTCTTCCGGGGTCAGCGTGGCGTAGTCCATGCCGGTGGGGGTGATGAGGAAGCCCTCTCTGCCCTCACGAACAAGGCGGCAACTCAGATTTCCCGCCGTGCCCTTGTTGAGACCGGCGGCGTTCATGGCTTGCGCGGTGGCGATCAGCGCCTTTTCCATGTTTGTCACCTGCTACCTGTCCTCTGATTCCCGCAAACGCGCCAATGCGGGTTCGCTGGCGGCGCTGACGCCGAGTTCGGTGATGATGCCCGTCACCAGCGCGGCGGGGGTGATGTCGAAGGCGGGGTTGTATACGGAATGTCCTTCGGCAATCTGGCGCAGGCAGTCTGCCTGATTGTGATTGTCCACGCCCGTGACAAGGCGTAATTCGTCGTCATTGCGGGTTTCGATGGGAATGTCGTCGCCAGTGGCGGCGTTGAAATCCAGCGTCGAGAACGGGGCGGCAACATAAAAAGGCAGACATTGATGCGCCGCCGCCAGCGCCTTCAGGCAGGTGCCGATCTTGTTGGCGACATCGCCATTGGCGGCGACGCGGTCGGCGCCGACGATGACCGCGTCCACCCTGCCTTGCAGAATCAGCAATCCGGCGGCGTTGTCGGCAATCAGGGTGTGCGGCACACCCGCTTCCTGTAATTCCCAGGCGGTGAGCAAACCCTGATTGCGGGGGCGGGTTTCGGAAACCCAGACATGCACAGGCAAACCTGCTTGCCGCGCGGCGTAAACGGGGGCAAGGGCGGTGCCGTGTCTGGCGGTGGCGAGCCAGCCCGCGTTGCAATGGGTCATCACTTGCAGGGTGCGGGGGGGATGGCTGGCGGCGATGTATTGCAGGAGTTTCAGACCGTTCGCGCCGATGAGCTGATTGTTGCGCGCGTCCTCTTCAGCGATGGCATCCGCTTCGAGCCAGGCGGCGGCGACGCGCTGACCGACGGGTATGGGGCGCAGGCGTTCGCAGATGACCGACAACGCCCAGCCGAGATTGACGGCAGTGGGACGGGTGGCGGCGAGGCGGGCGGAGATGGCATTTAAGGCATTGTCGCTGGCGTCGCTTTCCTGCAATCCCAGAGCGACGCCGTAGGCGGCGATAATGCCAATCAACGGCGCGCCGCGCACTTGCATGGCGATGATGGCGTGTTCGGCATCCGCCAGCGTCGTGACACGCCGCCATTCTTTGTGCCAGGGCAGCAGAGTCTGGTCGAGTATTTCCAGTTGTTCCCCGGCATTCACGCGCAGACGACGCAGCGGGGATTGCAGGGGGGTGGGTAATAAGCGCGGTGGCATGATGGTTACTCCTCAAACAGGAAACGCCAGAGTTCGCGCACGACGGCGATTTGCGGCTCGATTTCGACGCGCGACAGACGGGTTTTCGCTTCGTTCAGGCGTTGGCTGTGTTGCAGGCGACGGTAATCGCGGTAGGCGTTACGCACGGCTTCCGCCTGTTCTACGGGAATCAGTCCCAGACTCGCCGCCATTTTGAGCAGGGCGATGTTGCCCAGATTGGCGGTCAGTTGCGGATAAGTCGAGGCGTAGCCCAGAATCAGATATTGCACCATGAATTCCACGTCGATAATACCGCCGCGATCCTGTTTCTGGTCGAACCACGCGTCATCATGCCGCGCGTGGGCGTCGAGCATTTTCTGGCGCATGGCGATGACTTCGGTTTTCAAGGCGGCAAGGTCGCGCTTCTGACAGAGAACTTCCTTGCGTACCGCCTCAAAACGCCGTCCCAACACGGCGTCGCCCGCCACGAAACGGGCGCGGGTCAACGCCTGATGCTCCCACACCCAGGCGTGCGAGCGTTCGTAATCGCGGAAGGCTTCCAGCGTGCAGACGAGCAGACCGGAATCCCCATTCGGACGCAGGCGCAGGTCAGTGTCGAAAAGCTGACCCGCCGATGTGCGGTTGGAGAGCCAGGTGTTGATGCGCTGCCCCAGGCGGGTGTAATTGCGCTCGGCGTCGGGATCGACATCCGCCTCGTCGCGCAGATAAACCAGATCGAGGTCAGAGGCGTAACCCAGTTCCTTGCCGCCCAGTTTGCCGTAGCCGATGATGGCGAAGGCGGGCTGCTCGCGGTGATGGTGGGTGACTTTCTGCCAGCAGAGCGAGAGCGTGGTTTCCAGCATGATGTCCGCCAACTGGGTGAGATGATCGGAAATGCGCTCGATACTGTGCAGCCCCGCCAAATCCTGCGCCAGCAGGCGGAAAACCTGCGCGTGATGCAGTTCGCGCAGCAAATCCATTTCGCGTTCGGTGTCGCCCGCCACATCCGCCAACGCCCGCGCGAGTTCGGCGCGAAATGCCGGCCACTCGGTCGCCGTTTCCAGCAAGCGCACGTCGATCAATTCATCGAGCAGCAAAGGATGCTGATTGAGATAGGCGGCAGCCCATGAAGACGCGCCGACGATGTGAGCGACCTTTTCCAGCGTTTGCGGATATTGCTGCAACAGGGCGAGATACGCGCCGCGCTTGGCGATTTGTTCGAGCAGGTCAAGCCCGCGCCCCAACGTCAAATCGGGTTCGGGCTGCTGGCTGGCGACGCCAATCAGACGCGGGCCGACCACATCCAGCCGTTCGCGGTTGCTGGCGGGCAACTGCCGGTAGCGACCGGATTCACGCAGGGCGGCGAGGCGTTCCCAGGACTCGGCGGGCTGGCGAAACCCCAGGCTGGCGAGCTTCGCCGCGCCCGCTTCCGCGTCCAGTTCGCCCAGCCACAGGTCGCTTAGCGGATTCGTGTCTTCGCCGGGATCGGAGAATACGGCTTCAAAATGGGCGCTGACCTTTTCGCGGTGCGCGGCGAGCAAAATCGTGAGTTCGTTCCAATCGGCGCAATCCATGCTGATGGCGATGGCATGACGCGCTTCGGCGGATTCCGGCAGCATGTGGGTTTGCCGGTCTTCCACATATTGCAGCCGGTGTTCGAGGCGACGCAGGAATTTGTAGGCGATGTGCAATTCCGCTTCGGTGTCGGCGGGGATGATGCTGCGCTCCGCCAGTTGTTCCAGCACGCCCAAAGTGGGGCGAATCTGCAAACGGGTATCGCGCCCGCCGCGTATCAGTTGAAACACCTGCGCGATGAATTCAATCTCGCGGATGCCGCCCGGTCCCAGCTTGATGTGATCCGCCATGTCCTTACGCGCCACCTCGCGCCGGATTTGCGCGTGCAGGTCGCGCATGGCGTTGATGGAACCGAAATCGAGATAACGCCGAAACACAAAAGGACGCGCCGTATTTTTCAGCGTATCCATCCAGTTATCCTGCGCGTTGTCGCCCGAATTCATCACCCGCGCCTTGATCCAGGCGTAACGCTCCCACTCTCGCCCCTGGGTGATGAAATAATTTTCCAGCGCCGCAATCGAAGAAACCAGCGGACCCGAATCTCCATTGGGACGCAGCCGCATATCCACGCGAAATACTTGCCCGTCGGCAGTTATCTCGCCCAATGCCGCAATCAGACGCTTGCCCAGACGGTTGAAAAAATCGAAATTCTCGATACTGCGCGCCCCGTCCGTTTCGCCGTCTTCGGGATAAACAAAGATGTAATCCACATCGGAAGACACATTCAATTCCCGTCCGCCCAACTTGCCCATGCCCACCACCATCAGGCGTTGCGGCTTGCCCTCGCGGTCAAGCGGCTCGCCAAACTCACGCGCGAGCGCGGCGTGGTGGAAAGAAAGCGCCGCGTTGGTCGCCACATCCGCCAGCAAGGTCATGCTCTCCATGACCTCAAACAAATCCGCAAGCCCGCAAAGGTCGCGCAATTCCAGATGCGCCATCGCCTGCTGCCGCATCCGCCGCAACTGCCGCTGCAATCCCGCGTCATCCGCCGCTGCCGGCGTGAGCAAAGACAACAACAGGGCTTCCGAAAGCGGCTGCCGCCAGAGGTCTTGCAACACCGCGGGCAACTCCGGTCGCGCCGAGAACAACTGGCGCAAATACCGGCTATGCGTAAGCGCGGCAGACCATTCGGGGAACTGCGTGGTGAGGGGGGAAGTGTCCATGTAGATGGGGCAACGAAAGATAGCCAAACATTGTAACCGATTCGCTTGGGCGGGGTTTTCGGGCAGCGCGGTGCCACAGGGTCATCGCATACGCAAATGGGGTACAAGGGCAGGTCGCGCGCTATTCAGGGATGCGGTCAGCGGTTTTGCGTCGGGAGCGCGGGTTGTGCCTGGAATAGGCAGTATCCCTCCGTAATGGTTTTGGGCGCGAGGTGGGGCAGACAGATTACCGCGCCAACCGCGCATACCCGCTGGGGACTTCGGCGTGGGCGCGCACGGTCAGGGTTACGCCGGGGGGGAGCGCGGCGCGGAGCAGGGCGGCGAGGGCGCGGATGTCTTCTGTCTCCGGGTTGTCGGCTTCCAGATACCAGACGATTGGCGTGGCAATATCCGCGCCCCCCGCAACGGCGGCGTCCGCGCGACCTGCCTTGTCCGCAAACGCGGCAGAGCTGGCGCGGGACATTTCCTGCTGCCTTGCCGTTGTCCATGAGTTCGCCAGCTGTTGCCACTCTGCGGCGCGCGCCAGATAGGTGTATGTCCTCGCCACGGAACGCGCCGCGCTTGCGGCGGCAACGGGTGGCGAGGGCAATCTCGATGCGGCGATGGAGGCTGGCGGCGGGAGTGCCGCGCTTTCGGCTTCGACAGGCGGTTGCGCGGCGACGGGCGCGGGCATGGCTTCGGCAAGTGTCATGGGTTCTGCCGCCGCCGCAGGCATCGGATATTCAGCATGGTCGCGCTGTTGATTCTTCTGCGGTTTGGCGGTGGGGTGGGACAGATCGGCGACCTTGTCGGCGGCGGGCGATGCTTCCTGCGTCGCTTTTTTCGCCGCGAATACGCCATTCCGAACTTTCGCGTCCGGCGCGGCGGCGGCGATTTGCAGGGGCGCTTCTTCCGCGGGCGACGCTTCCTGCGCGATGCCCGCGATTTCCGACGGCATTTCTGCTTCATCTATCTGCGGCGCGGGCGTTATTCCCGCGCGATAGGTGGCGAATCCGATGAATAGCGCCAGACCGCAGGAGAAACCAAACGCCAGACGTGGCAGCGTCCACCAGCGGTATTGCGCCTTGCGCGCGGGTGTTGACGCTTCGCGCCGCGCGGCCTGTTGTCGCAACCAGCTTTCCGTCGCCGCCGTGACTGGTACGCCCAAGGCTTCGGCGACGCCTGTTTTTGCCAGCGTATTCAGGAGCGCCTCGCGCCGCGTGGTTTGCGCGGCTTGCATACGCTTTGCCTCGCGCGACACCGCGTCTGCCAGCGCCGCCGATGGCTCGAAAGTGAGCGCGTTTGCCACATGCCATGCCGCGCGTTCGGTTTGCCGCGCCGTCGCCTGCACCGATGCCGCCAACGTGTCGGAGGCGTCATAAAAGGGGATCGCTTTCAACGCCGCGCTCAGACGGTCTTCGCCAGCGATGAAGCGGTCGACGGCGCTCATTCGACGGCTCCCAGACTGTGGCGCAGGTGCGCGAAGGCGTAGCGCAGACGGCTCTTGGCGGTTTCAAAGCCGATGCCGACCGACACGGCGATTTCTTCCAGCGACAGTTCGCTGAAAAAGCGCAATACCACGATTTCGCGCTGGGCAATCGGCAACGCCATCAACGCCTGATGCACACGCGCCTTGTTTTCTACCAGATGCAAATAAGCTTCCGGCGAGAGGTCGTCGGCGGGAATTTCGATTTCCTGACCGTCGAGCGAGGCGTGCTGCGCGTAGGCGCTTTTCTTCACGTCGAGCAGCAGATGACGCGCAATCTGATACAAAAAAGTGCGGAAAGCCGCTGTCGGCTGGTAACTCGCGCAATTCATCAGCTTCACCCATGTCCTCTGACAAATATCCTCGGCTTCGTCGCGCTTGCCCTGACAACACCATGCGATGAAATTGAACAGGGCGCGATTGTGACGGCGGAACAGTTCGGCAATAGGTTCCTGAATGATGCCCTGCGTCACCAATGTCATCAGGTCTTCATCGGGAAGATTGGCAAGCGCGACGGTCGTATTTTCGGTGTCCATCACGTGAGTATAACGAGCGACGGGCAAAGATGGGGTTGGCGATACGGACAAGGCAATCGCGTGAATGCCCTTGAAAGCGTAGCGGGAGCATCCTGCTCCCGCAGACAGGTAACGGCAGGGTGATTACGCCAGACGTAGGGGCGGTTCGCGAACCGCCCGCATTGTTTCAGGTAGGGCTGCATCGAAGAAACAGCCGAATGTTAACGTCCGGCGGCATCAAAGAAACCGCCGCCGTCAACAACGGCGCGTTCGGCGATTGTCTCCCCATTCCCCTTGTGGGCGTACACCGTAGGTAAGGGGATATTTCGTAGGGGCAGGTTTCAAACCTGCCCGCAGTGGCATTGTCGGAGCGCAGGGCGGGTTTGAAACCCGCCCCTACGAGGGGCGCAAAGTAGCGGGAGCATCCTGCTCCCGTTCGTGACCTTACCTGCGGCGTAGGGGCGAACTGCGTTCGCCCGTCGTGGGCGCATCCTGCTCCCGCCACTCTATTTTCAGGCGGCAAGGGTCGCCCCCTGAATCAGATAACAGATAACGGCAGGGCGATCACGCCAGACGTAGGGGTGGTTCGCGAACCACCCCTACAACCGCAAAAGCAGGGGACAGTTTCAGGTAGGGCGCGTTCTCCGAACGCGCCGTTCATAACGTCCGGCTGTTTCGGAGAAACAGCCCTACCTTCAAACGGCAAGGGTCGCCCTCTGAATCAGGTGACAGGTGACACAGGCAGGGCGATTACGCCAGACGTAGGGGCGATTCGTGAACCGCCCCTCAGACTTTCTGGGAACGCCGATGTCCACGTCGGCGGTACGCCGACTTTGAGCGCAGATTGCCGCACAAACACCGCTGCCAGCGTGGACGCTGGCGTTCCCGGGAAAACCTTCACTCAAAAAAACGCTCTGTACAACTTTGTCAGCAGCCTGCGGCGCGTTCTTCGATGCCGCCCTACCCTTCTACCCTGCGGGAGCAGGATGCTCCCGCCACTTTGGGCGCGGATGAATTGTGTCTTGCGCTTTTATACAGAGCGAATAGAATCTTTCAATCTTTTCATTCACG
>JAITSU010000034.1 GCA_031287525.1 Zoogloeaceae bacterium
CAACCAGTTCCACCCCCAACGCCCGCAATGCTTCCA
This sequence comes from Zoogloeaceae bacterium, assembly GCA_031287525.1. Taxonomy (GTDB): domain Bacteria; phylum Pseudomonadota; class Gammaproteobacteria; order Burkholderiales; family Rhodocyclaceae; genus Azovibrio. The sequence goes on from JAITSU010000034.1 coordinate 37, forward strand.
GCATCCGCGCCGTATCGTCGGAAGCCAGCAAACCGCGAACATCCGTCTCCCCCTCCGCCAACGCCGCCAGCAGCAACGCCCGAGTGGAAATGCTCTTTGACCCCGGCAACCGCATCACGCCACGCGCGGCAAGCATCTGGGGCAGGTCGATGAAATTCATGTGTCCGTTTCCTGTTGTCTGGCTTTGAAATGTTATCGTACTTTGCGTCATGCCGCTTCTGGCAAATTTGTGATTATTGCAGGAAATTTTGGAAAGAGGGAGCGGGTTTTATTTCGCTTCCTATGACTCAACCATTCAGACCGACCCAATCGCTTGAAAAGGAGCCGTCAATGGAGAACCATGTTCGGACGCGTAGGCACCCCCTTTTTTTGCAAATTGATTGACATTAGACATGTTGCGTTTCCTTTTCTAAAAGTTGTTGGTGGCGTAGAATCCATTGACGACGCCAGCGTATCGGATTGGAGAAAAAACTTGCTAACAAATTGTGATTTTTGAAAATTTCTACAATTAAATATAGAAAAAGAATTGCAGAAAAAAACAAAATAATATAAGTGAATGTGTCGGGAGGACGAGTAAATTTTTTTACCTGATTTTCGTAATTGTAAATCTCTTCGCCATCTATGAACGCTTCCATAATTCCAAATTTATCTGAATAGTAAACAATAGCCGGTTTATTACTATAGCGTTCAAAATTTTTTCTCTCAAGCGTGCCGATTGCACCGCACCCGCTCATAGAAAATGAGCCTGGTATGGCGCAAAAAAGTCTGTGCGATTTACCTTGCTTGTCAACGATAAGCCAGGAAGTAGCTTTCTTTCTTCCTATCCTTTTTTCATAATCGAAAGAAACCTTTCCTTCGTACACTTGCAGCATTGATTTTTCTGGTACTTTAGTATAAGCATAAAAAATATCCCCATGTATCATATACAAAAGAATAATTATACCTGAACAGATTAAGATGATCTTGTGTACACAAGACGGGGCACATGTTATTCCTGCAAGTACATTAAGAAAAATCGTTACAAATATCATAAGAAGAATGGGTCTGAAGAGCCAGATCAATATCATTTCAGAACTCGCATACATGCAATATAGCCAGACCAAAATAAAAATTGGGATGCAACGAGAAGGTTTTTTGTCCTGTTTTCCACTTTCAGTCATAATTCAATTTCCTCTCAATTTTTCGTAAACAAACAAAAACCAGTCTCGCCAGCAACAAAGAAATGCCGCTGTCACCACGGCGCCAAAAATAACAACAGCCTGTATTTCAAAAACAGCCAACATGGTTTCCAAAGTGCCATTTCCTACGTGTATAAGCAGTGCTGCTTTCATCCACAAAAACCCTCCTCTGCCAATTCAGCCATTAATCCAAAGTCTTGTGTGTTCATTTGTTGCTACCTCCTGCAAATATTGTTTTGAGAGTGTTAAAACGACGTCTTTCCATATCTAAGCGATCGCGAAGCTCACGAGGCTTCTGCCATCCCAAGGGTTCATTTGCAGCAGAGCAATTTCCTTTTACCATCCAGAATCTCAATAGTCGTGAGTCTAGCTTAGTTTCGCCAAATGGAAAATCTGTATAAAAATCGACATAAACAGCCATCTGCTCTCCGGTTTTCATATCAATGATATCAATCTGATTTTCAACAATCGAGAATCGACGCTTTATTATATAGGATATTTCTGAGAATCGCTCATTCAACTGCCGTTTTGTCCAATAACCTCCTTTTATCGGAGTTGGTTCGCTGCGTTCCCAAGGTTGAGGCGTCAACGTCTCCCACACCCCAGGATTTTTCGCTTGCCATTCTTCGAGCGTCTTGTACTGAGTCAGCCCCGCTTTCTTCTCACAACCATTTTTGTAGCTGATCTCCATCGGCAACCAATCCCAAAACAGCAATCCAGCTCCTGCCAGAAAAACCGTCAACCCATACGACCAACCACGTTTTCCATACCGACGAGCCATCCACGAAACTATCCAAGGAAGAACACAAAGAGCAATCAATGAACTGAAGCAAAGCAGTATGAGCAATATAATCCAGATCATGTGAATCCCCCTCAGTTAGCGCAGAATTTGGGGCGTACCCCGATCTCCCGCAGAGATTCAAGTAACGCAGAATCCAATATGTTGGTTGGCTTCGTTTCAACGCCATACAAAAACATATTTGTAACTTCTTCGGCGGTAGGCAGGGTCATGGTGTTCTCCTCAAAATTTTTTTACAGATTCACTCACCGATGCGGCAGCAGGGAAGACCAACCCGGCAATACCACTCAAACCATACTTAAATTCTGATCGCATATTTATGATCTTTGTGACGTTGTGGAAAAATTCGATTTGCGAATCCTAAATGAGTTCCGCTCATCATGTAAAGCGCAAATTCTCATATCAATACCGTACCAGGCAAAGGCGGCTTGATGGAGGCTGTTCAGCTTATGGGTGTCGTCGCCGTAAAATATGTCGTCGCCATCATCGCCATACAGGGTATCGCTGCCTTCTCCTCCGTACAGAAGTTGCCTGTTCTTCATTAAGCACTTATACTTTGACATATACTTTTGGGAGCGGTCATGTCACAAATTACACTTTATCTTGATGACGCAACACAAACCTTGGTCGAGCAAGCGTCAGAAGCCAATGGTTTGTCCAAGAGTCGTTGGGTGGCGGAGATGATTCGTAAATATGCGCGTCACGAATGGCCTGCGGAATGTCTGAAGCTGGCTGGCGCGTTTCCCGATTTCCCGTTGTGCGATGACCTGAACCAGCCCAATCCGGCGGCGGATGCGCCACGTATCGGGTTTTGAGGGGAATGCATGTTAATTCTGGACAGCAATATCGTCAGTTATTACTTCCGGGGACATCCTCCTGTTGTGCGCCGCTTGCAGGCGACCATGCCGACTGATGTGGGAATTCCAGCCATCGTTGAGTACGAGTTGCGCTATGGTCTATTGCGTCTGCCGCCGGAAGTCGCTGCGCCACGTCTTGCCGTTCTGGAAAAATTGCTCGCTCCCATGCAAATCCTGTCTTTTGACGCTGCCTGCGCGCAAAGCGCCGCCAGTATTCGCTGTGCTCTGGAAACGCAAGGAATGTCCATCGGGCCGCATGACATTTTGATTGCTGCGACGGCGCTTTGCCACCAGGCACCGTTGGTTACGCACAATGTACGAGAGTTTTCTCGCGTTGCGGGCTTGCGGGTGATTGACTGGTTTGAAGATTGAAATCTGCGAGCACCGCGCATGGCTTACAAGTTGCCCAAACTTCAGGCGAACCCAACAAGCGTTCCGCCAAACTTACGCATTTCTGCTGAACAGGTTTAATCTGTTTGTTTTCCTGTTTATGGCGCGGGGGTTTTCGCAGCTTTTTGCGCGGGTTTTCTCGCGCCCTTGACTGATTTTTTCGTGGCTTGCGGATTTTGTTCCGCTGCCGGTCTCGGTTTCGGTTTCGGCTTTTGCGCCAGTTCGTACAGCGGCAACACTCTTGGCAACTGGGCTTCGATTTCCCGGATGCGGTTTTCGCTGGATGGGTGCGTAGAGAACCAGGGGATGGACGCGCCGGAATTGGCTTTGTCCATTTTTTGCCACAGGCTGACACCGGCGCGCGGGTCGTAACCGGCGCGGGCGGCGAGTTCCAGACCGACCAGATCGGCTTCGCTTTCGTCGCCGCGTGAGAATTTCAGGTTCAGCATGTCGTTGGCAAAATCGAAAACCCTGGCGAATTGCCCCTTGCCGACGACCAGACCCAATACCGTCGCGCCGATTGAGGTCAACTGCCCCTTGGCGGCTTGCGCGCGCGCATGTTCGCGCAGGGCGTGGGCGACTTCGTGTCCCATGACCATCGCCAGTTCGTCGTCGGTGGCTTCCAGCTTGTCCATCAAGCCGGTGTAAAAGGCGATTTTGCCACCGGGCATACAGAAGGCGTTGATTTCTTCGGAGCGAATCAGATTGACTTCCCAGTTCCATTGCGTGGCATCGGCATATTTTTCAGTGTCGGCGCTGGCTGCCACGGCGACGGGAATAATGCGTTTGCCGATGGCATTAAGGCGTTTTGCCTGCGCGTCATTCGCTGATGCCAGTTTTTCCTTGTCTTGCGCCTCTTTCAGCCGCTTCCGGTATGCCTTGTCCGCCTGATTTTCCATATCCGACGCGGATACGATGGTGCGAATCGAAGACAGCGCGCCGACATTGACGCCGACGGCGGTGGCGTCATCATCCGACGACAGAGTGCCGAGCGTGCTGCATCCAGAAGACAACAGCATGACCAGAAACGCGATAACGCTGATTTTTTTGCCGTAATTCATGTCAAACCCCCTGCAAATTTCGGGCGGCTTCGCCGTTAATGACCCTCATGGCGTTCTCTCCCCCCATTCCCTTCTCGCCTTGCGCGCGACCGCGAAGCGTTCTTCCAGCGCCGCGCCGTCGTTTTGTTCCAGCGCGGTTTTGAATTCATTTAACTGTTTTTGATAGGTTTCGACTTCTTTCAACAGGGCGTCGCGGTTGGCGAGGCAAACGTCGCGCCACATTTCCGGGTGGCTGGCGGCGATGCGGGTGAAGTCACGGAAGCCGGACGCGGCAAAATCGAAAAACAGTCTGGCGTCGGAGCGTTCAGCCAAATCGCGCACCAGGGCGAACGCCAGCAGATGCGGTAAATGGCTGACGGCGGCGAAAACACGGTCGTGCTGCTCCGGCGTGAGTTCGCGGATTTCCGCGCCGCATAACGCCCATGCGCGTTTCACCCGATCCAACTGCCTGTCATCGTTTTCCGGCAGCGGCGTGATGACAACTTTACGCCCCTGATAAAGGTCGCTTTTCGAGGCGGCAGCCCCGCTGTTTTCCGCGCCCGCGATGGGATGCGCGGGAACAAACTGCCCGACTTTGTTGCCAAATGCGGCGTAGGCGGCGCGCGCCACATCGGTTTTGGTGCTGCCGCCATCGGTCACGACCGTATCCGCGCCGATGCAGGGCGCAATCTGCGCGAAGATGGCGGGCATTTGTCCCACGGGCGTGGCGACCAGCACCAAATCCGCGTCAAAGAGTTCGCGCGCCGGATGGATGCCCGCGCGGTCAATCAGCCCCAATTCCCGCGCGGCGGCAAGGCTGGCGGGGCGGCGACCAAAGCCCACCACTTCCCGCACCGCTCCGGCGGATTTCAGCGCCAGCGCGAAAGAACCGCCAATCAGCCCGACGCCGAAAATGACGATTTTTGAAAACGCCGCAAAAGGGGAATGTTCCATGAAAAAAGGGTAAAAATACGGTGAAATGGAATGGGGCGGATATTACCACGTTGCCTGCTGGTCGCTTGACGTTATTAACGGGAAACGTCATTATCGCGTCCATGATACGAACCTTCAAATGCCACGATACACAAACGCTTTTCGCGGGTCGTCGCGTTTTGCGGTTTGTGAACATCGCCGCCGTTGCCATGCGTAAATTGCAACAGCTTCATGCCGCCGCCACACTTGATTTTTTGCGTGTGCCGCCGGGCAATCGGCTGGAAGCCTTGCAGGGCAACCGGCAAGGCGGTTACAGCATCCGCGTCAATGAACAGTGGCGTATCTGCTTCCGGTTTCAGGGCGGCGATGTGTTTGATGTTGAAATCGTGGACTATCATTAAGGAGTACGCCATGACACGCGAAATCCCCCTCGCCCATCCCGGCGAAATTCTTTTGGAAGACTGGCTGAAACCCTTGGGCGTCAGCCAATACCTGCTCGCCAAAGCCATCGGTGTTCCCGCGCGGCGCATCAATGAAATCGTGCATGGCAAACGCGCCATCACCGTTGATACCGCCTTGCGGCTGGCGACTTTTTTTGGCACCGATGCCGCAAGCTGGCTGAATCTGCAAAATCACTACGACACGGAATGCGCCCGCGACCTTATGCGACAAACACTGGCGCGCATCCCCCGTTTTGACGCGCTGCCCGCATAGACGCCAACCATTATTGCAGCGCGGTTTCCAACGCCGCCAAAAACCGTTCATTCTCCTTCGCCGTGCCAATGGTCACGCGCAACCATTCCGGCATGGCGTAGCCCACGAGGGGGCGAACAATCACGCCCTGGCGCAGTAGCTTCTGATTCACCGCCGCCGTGATTTCCTTGTCTTTACCCGCCTTGAAGGTGATGAAATTGCCATGCGAGGGGATGTATTCCAGCCCCTTCCGCGCAAACCAGTCGATGATTTGCGCCATGCCTTGACGGTTGAGTTCGTAACTTTGTTGCACGAATTCATGGTCAGAGAGCGCCGCCGCCGCCGCCGCCAACGCCAGATTGTTGCAGTTAAACGGCTGGCGCACACGGTTGATGAAATCCGCCACGGGCGCGGCGGCGATGCCGTAGCCGATACGCAAGCCCGCCATGCCGTAAATTTTGGAGAACGTCCGCAACACCACCAGATTGGGGAATTCCCGCACCCAGGCGATTGCGTCGTAGCGGTCTTCCGGCGCGAGGTATTCGCTGTACGCCTCATCCAGCACAACAATGACATGCGGCGGAACCTTCGCCAGAAAATCGCGCAACGTCTGCGCCGGGAGCAGTGTGCCGGTCGGGTTATTGGGATTCGCAATCCAGACCACGTGGGTATCAGGGCGAATGGCGGTCAACATGGCGTCGAGGTCATGCCCGAAATCTTTGGCGGGCACGACAATGTTTTCGCCGCCCACGGACAGCGTGGCGATGGGATACACGGCAAAAGCGTATTGCGAATACACGGCGGAACGCCCGCTATCCAGAAACACGCGGGCGATGAGGTCGAGCGCGTCGTTGGAGCCGTTGCCCAACACCACCTGCCCCGCCGCCACGCCATGCCGCGCCGCCAGCGTTGCCGTCAATTCAAACTGATCGGGATAACGCTCGCCGCCCGCCAGCGCGGAAATGGCGGCTTCCTTCGCCTTCGGACTCATGCCCAAAGGATTTTCATTGGAAGCCAGCTTGACGATGGATTCAATCGGCAGCCCCATTTCACGCGCCAGTTCGGTAATGGGTTTACCGGGCTGGTAGGCGGAAATGGCGCGGATGTAAGAAAGCGAGGAGCGCGCGGGCAGCGCGTCGTCAGTGCGGAGGTTTTGCGACATGATGATGGTGGCGCGTGTAAAACGCGGGGCGGGATGAACAAGGCGGCGATTTTAGCATGGGCGCGCGGTCAGCCCGGAATGGACGCGCCGCATGTTCGTCACGCAAAAACCGATACGGAAACAGCAGCGACATCGCCAACAGAAACCGCCGCATCAACGCGCTCCGCCCCGTCTGCCGAGGCGTCCATGCCCGCCAGTATATCGGCGTCGTTGAGATGCACGTCGGCGGCGTCGCTGAGTTCCTGCACCAGTTTGTCGGTTTCTGCGAGCTGCTTTTCGATTTCTTCGATGGTTTCTTTGTCTTCTTTGTCTTTGCGGATCAACATGCTTTTTGCCCAGCTGGCCAGTTGACGCAATTCCTTGGCCAACTCGCTGATCATCCTGGCGTCCTGACGTTCCTGCATACCCTGGGCGCGGCGCAGATTGGCAAGTTCGTCATTGCCGCTGACACCTTTGTTCTGTTCCTTGTCCTTGACTTCACTTTCAGCGGCGCGGGCGGCTTGTTCCGCCTGCCCTGCCGCCGCGCCCGCTTCTGCCGCCGCCGCTTCTGTTCCGGCGTCTTTGTCGGTTGATGGCGCGTCTTTGGCTTCCTCTGCGTCTTCTTTCTGTTGCGCGGCGGCGGCTTCGGCGGCAACGTTGTCTTCCGACGATGCTTGCGCGTCTTCTTCGCCTTCGCCCTCGCCTGTCGTTGCGCCGGAATTTCCGTTCGCGGCGCCCGCAACATTTTCGCCGCCTGTTTCGCCACCCGTTGCGCTGCCTGCGCTGGCGTTAGCTGTTTCCCCGCCGCTCAAGCCAATATCCGGCGTGGACGGCTCCGACAGTTCGGCGGCAATCGACCGTAGTTGCTGCGCGATTTGCTTGATTTGGCGCAGGATGGTTTTCGCCGCCAGCGGCCCCAGCATCGCCGCGATTTCTTTCAGGCTGTCAATCCGTTTTTTGAGTTCCGCCGCCTGCGCGCGAGCGGCGGCTTTCCGCGTCTCTTTGGCGGCGTTAAGCGAGTTCAGCATATTCAATGCCTGCGCCTGACGTTTGCCGAAATCGCTCAAATTGACCTGGGTGGATTCCTTCTTCTCTTCGGCTTTCTTTTCTTCCGCCTTTTTGTCTTCGGCATCCGTGGTGCGCGCCGCCAACGGCTGGGCAGTCTTCATCGTCCAGGTATTCAAATCTCTCAGCGCCCCCGCCGCCGGCAGAAAATTTTTGAATTGTACGGTCATCATGTCACACACCCTGAAAGAAAGAGAACTTACCTTTGTCTACGGCAGGCTCGCGAAATACTTGAGTGGTCAATATCTCCCCTCGCTCCCTTGTGAGAGAGAAAACGGGAGCGCGGGGGAAACTTGCGCCCTCAATACACGGCAACCGGATACGAACCCAACACTTTCAGATACGCCGCCCGCCCCGCCAGCGATTGCAAGGCGGCGATGATGTGAGGCGCTTCACGATGACCTTCCACATCCACGTAGTAGACGTATTCCCACAAGCCTTGCCGCGCCGGACGCGATTCCAGGCGGGTCATGGAAACACCGGCTTCTGCCAGCGGTTGCAGCAGGTCGTGCAGCGAGCCGGAGAGATTGGGGGCGGACATGATGAGCGAGGTTTTGTCTTTACCGGAAACGCCCGCGTCATGACGCCCAAGCACCACGAAACGGGTGGTGTTGTTGGGTTCGTCTTCGATATTGCGAAACAGCGCGGGCAACTGATAACGCTCGCCTGCCGATTCGCTGGCGATGGCGGCGGCGGCAGGTTCTTTCGCCGCCATTTGCGCCGCCAGCGCGTTGCTGGCAACGGGAACGCGCTCGGCGTTCGGCAACATGCGGTTTAACCATTCATGGCATTGCGAAAGCGATTGGGCGTGAGAATAGACCTTGCTCACGCTCCCCGCGTCGGCGGCTTTGGTGAGCAGATTTTGGTGGATGCGAACCACCACTTCGCCGCAAATTTTGAGCGTGGTTTGCAGGAGCAAATCCAGCGTGCGCCCAACCGCGCCTTCGGTGGAATTTTCCACCGGCGCGACGGCGTATTCGGCATGACCCGCTTCCACTTCGCGGAACACATCGTCAATGGACGCAAGCGGCAACAGACGGGCGGCGTGTCCGAATTGCTTGACGGCGGCGGATTCGGAAAAAGTACCGGGCGGCCCCAGAAAAGCCACTTGCAACGGCGATTCCAGCGACAGGCAGGCGGACATGACTTCGCGGAAAAAACAGGTCACGCTTTCATCCGGCAACGGCCCCTGATTCAATTCCTGCAAGCGGCGCAAGACCTGCGCCTCGCGTTCGGGTCGATAGGTATGCCCCGCCGCGCCGTGTTGCGACTTGATGCGCCCCACCTTGCGGGCGCACTCCGCTCGACGATTCAGGAGTTCCAGCAACTCCGCGTCCAGCGCGTCGATTTCCTGGCGCACGATCGCCAGTTCCTGTTCCAGAGGGGTGTTCATGGTGAGAATGGATGTGTTTGGGTGTTTTGGAGGGTAGCGGATAATAACATCACTCCAGACCATCCCGCCGCGCCGCCGCCGACAGCGCGAAGGTCAGGACGATGCCCAACGCGCCGAGCGCGATCATCAAAATGAACGTGCCTGTATATGAGCCGCCCGAACGGTCATACAGACCGCCGGAAATCATGGGTCCCAATAGCGCGGCGGGAATCAGCGAAAAATTCACGGTACTGAAATTGACCGGATAGTAACGCGCCCCGTAAAAGCGATTGATCACCGCCGACGCCAACGACGGGCAGCCGCCGTAGCTCAATCCGATGAGCACCAGCCCGACGATGACCATAACCACGGAATCGGCAAACGCGCCCGCCAGCAGGCAGACGCCCGCCAGCACCGCGACGGCGGCATCCAGCAGCATGGCGATTTTTCTGCCGGAACGGTCAAAAATCATGCCGAACGCCACGCGACCCGCGCCATTGAACACCGACACGATGAGTCCGAGCGTCGCCGGCGCGCCATACAGCAGCGCGATGGAAGCGGCGCTGCCAATCGCCATCAGCCCCGCCGCGTTGATGGCGACCATGCAGAAGAAAAAGAGCCAGAAGGACGACGTTTGCAACATTTGACGCGGCGAGCGGTTACGCGCGTCATCCGCAACCGTTCCGGCGGCGGATGTGGCAACCGCGCCACCCGCCGCCGCAATTTCCGGCGCTTTCAGAATGCACGCGCCGATGAACAGCAAGCTGGCGATGAAAATGCCCAGCGCAAGAAAAGTCTGCGCCAACCCGATCGCGGCAATCAGAAGATTGACGAGACTCCCCAACACGATGCCGCCAAAGCCGAAGCCCATGAGCAAAATTCCCGAAGCCGTCCCCGAGCGCCCCGGAAACCATTGCACCACCGTGCCAATCACCGCGTTGTAAGCCATCCCGACGCCCAGCCCACACAACACGCCGTAAAAAATGTACAACATGTAAAGGCTCAACACCGCGTCGTCCGTCGGCATACAGGCAATCGCGGAAAAGCCGGTGAGCAGCAAAAACGCCGCCATCCACACCACGTTCCGACTCCCGACCCGCTGCAACAACTTGCCGCTTAAAAACCCGCCCAAGCAGAAAAAAATCATCGAAATCGAAAACGGCGCGGAGAGGTTTGTTGCGCTCCACACCGGAAACAACTCACCCAAAGGCTTGCGAAAAATCGACCAGCCATAGAGCAAGCCCGCGAGGAGCAACATGAGCGTGCCAACCGCCAGTTGCAGCCAGCAGTTTTTTTGTGCGGGAGCGTTATTCATATAAAAGTCGCCACCGAAACGCCGAAACGCTCCCCTAACGCGCGAATCTGGCGCACGTTGAGTTCCCGTTTACCCGTCATGATTTCCGAAACCACGCCCTGCGAACCGATGTCCGGCAAGTCGCCCTGCTTTAATCCGTGCGCTTCCATCAGAAATTTCAGGGCATCAATCCCCGTCGTTTCCGGTAAAGAATGCTGTTCGGATTCGTAGTCGGCAATCAGGTCGCCCACGATGTCAATCAACGCCATCGCCGGATGGGATTCATCGCCCCCTGTTTCCGCGAGCAAGGTTTCCAGCAAGGCAGTCATGCGCGCATAGTGCGCTTCGTCACGAACTGGCATGATGTCGGTCGCGGCGCGAAAACGCTCCCATGCGGGCAGAAGATATTTAATGTCGGTATGTGAGTTCATGCTTTCCAGTCCCCCTGGTCATATTCCTTGTGGATCAGCACCGTCTTGATGTAAAGCACCTGCTTTGCAAAGCGGATATAAGCCACCAGTCGATACTTGTTGCCGCCGATGTTGAACACCGTCAACTCACCCACTTTATCCACGGCATGAAACGCTGCTTTGAGTTCTGCCCAATTGGAAAAGCGGTTTTTCTCGATGACCCGCCGCCACCCTTGCAACGGAATGTCGGCATCAGGATACGCAAGGGCAAATTCCCGCAAGGCACGGTTGCTGATGAGTTTCATGTCGCACACTATATCTCATCTTGAGATTATTGGGTGTGAAAATGTGTAGGTTGAGCAAGCAAAGCGTAACCCAACATTTGCCGTCAACAGGAACAAGGCAAAATGGATGCCCTATAATACGGAAATCCGCGCCCCATAAGGAAGACAAGCATGTACACCGCCATGCTCATCTGCTTAGTGCTCATTGCTCTTGCCGTCAACACGCATTTTTTTGTTGCCTGCGTCGCCAGCGCATTTCTTCCATGTGGCATTCCACAACCCTATCGTTGCCGCGCCTGTCAGGGCAAAAATTGGCAGCGCGCCTTCCCAACAGCATCAAAAGAAGATATACGGAATTTTTTGGCGGTTTTCGTCAACGCATTTGTGTTTTCCGATTCCCAAAAACTCAACTTTCATCCTGACGATACCATTCTCGCTGTCTACCGTGCGCTTTACCCTGCAAACAGATGGCTTCCCGTAATCGACATGGATGAACTGGAAACGCTCGAAGAGATTATGGAAACTGACTACGGGCTTTCGCTCAGACGCCTCTGGAATGAAAACGAACATCTCACATTGGGCGAGTTGTTTGCTGCAACCCGCCAAAAAGCGTAGCAAGCGTAGCGTAACCCAATACTTGTCCGTCAATCTAGCACGGTTTCCCCGATGAACCGCCAATGTTGGGTTGCGCCTTCGGCTCACCCAACTTACACTTCTACCTGTCCAAGCGGATACGCTAACGTATACCGCTTAACTCAAACTTCAAACACAGGGGAACGGAGTGCAGGTATTACTCTATCGTGGATGTGTTTTTCCGCCGCCGAATGCCGTTTGCAACTGAATCTTTGAGTACATCTTCGTAGGGAACAGCAACTTCACACCAAGGTTTCAGATTCATTATTCTTGCTCCACGCCCGCCGCATAAATCGTCAGCTTCAACTCACTGTCATCGCAGAGGCAATATTCAGGACGCTTGCCCGAAAGTCGCTTACTCATTTCAAGAATAATAAATACCCCTTCTCCACGTTTGTCCATAATGTGCTGGCGATGATTCGCCAGCGTGTCGTCATCAATCGGACAACGCGCCAGCAGGCTGGTCAATACCTCATTACGTGCCGCCTGACGGAATGGCAAACTCTCCGTTGTCATAGTGTTGGGTAGCATACCGGGTGAAAACAATTCCAGCCGATCATCGAACAGCCGTAGGCGTACCTTGGTGCCCGCCATCGAGTAATCACGATGAGCGACCGCATTGGTCACTGCCTCGAATACCGCCAGCATGTCGAATTGTGGACGATCCTCTCGCCCACCTTGCGTGTGCTTGTATGCAGCCATCTTCATGTTCTTTCGCACGAAAGCACAGGCATCAAAGATTTGTCGATCCAGTGAACCAACGATGTCTTGAGCATCGCGCTGATACATTGACTCACCTGTTGGCAAAACATCTGTTCCTTGATATGCCACGGCCTGAATAAATGCACCCGGCAAAAACTGTTGAGCAGCACGGCTGCCCATGAGCAAGCCTGCCACCGTGGGGTGCCAGTTGCCTTGCTCATCCCGCGCAGCCATTGCAAGTTTGCTGAGCAGGATTTCCGTGGTATCACTGCTTCGCACAGGAGCAAAGCGCCGCCATAAATCCTCGTCCAGGTCAGCCAGCGTCGCACGTATGACAGGTGTTTCGTCGAAACGAATCAAGCGCGACTGGCTGCGCTGCTGGAACAAACGGGCAAGCTGATCGGGAGGAACAGGACGTTTCGATGAGCCGACGCGCTGCAAATAGCCGCCGGGACTCTGATGAACAAACAGGCTACGCATCACCTCAACACGGATAACGGCTTGTTCAACGCCACTAATATCAGGTAAGGTCAGACGCTCAATAGTAGGAGCCAACGGCGGCTTGATGGCATCCTCGCACGCCTGACGCAGCAAAGTCTCCACCGCATCCAGCCTGTCGACTTCAATACCCACCACCTCTCGATGCCTATCTTCCACCCCAAGCAACAACACACCGCCTGCGCTATTGGCAAAAGCAGCCAACTCGTCAGCCAAACCGTCTTGCGTAGGTCCGCGAACCTTTCCTCCGGCAAATTTCACTTCTTTCAGCTCCAAAAAGCTATCTTCGCCAAGCCGTATCTTTTCCAGCAGTTCACTACGTGTAGCCAACATCTCAAACCTCCGTTCCCAAGCGTTTCCAGCGCCGCGCAAACGCCTCATGCCCACCTTCCATCACACGACAAACTTCACGACGCACCGCTGACTCCTGCAACGCGCCGCTTTGTTGCACAAAGCATTGCCCGCGTCCGAACTCCATGAGATGCACAAGTTCTGCGTCGCCATTGATTACCACATTCGGGTTATGGGTGACGATGATGAGTTGACGGCGCAACTTGTTCTCCCGAATTTGCCGCACAATCAAGTCGTAAATCAGATGATTATCGAGATCATCTTCGGGTTGGTCGAGCACAATTGGTTCTTTCCCAAAAGCCAGCAGGAAAGCCAACAGTGCTGCCGAGCGTTGCCCCTGTGACCCTTGGCTGATGGAAACCCATTGACTGTCGCGTTTGTACTCGATACGCAGATCATCTTCTGGAAACCAAGTTTGAATGTGGTCAGCAAATTCAGGTTTTTCGTGTTGACGTTGCAGGTAATTACGAAAACGTCCGCCCAGTTTGGCATCAATGTTCAGCAAACGCTGCCTGACGACATCGACAACCCCCAACTTACCAACTTCGTCCGCCTGTGCCAGATCGAATGCCATACCACCCGATAGCTCGTCATTCAGAATGTCGTCGGCAAAACGTTCGTCGGGCACGTCAATCAACTCACGCAACTCGCGTTCAATCTGCTTTGTCTCAAACCCAAAGGGCACAACTGCAATTTGAACGTACTGGTTGTCATCTAGTGTGCTTTGAATGAAAGAATAACGTGCCTGCGTGATGCCTTGTCGTTTTTTCGTCATTAGTATACGTTGCTTTTCGATCTGCTGCACCAGCATTTGATGGTCGATCTGCATCTGTTGGAGCACCTTGCGCTGCGCTTCCAGTTGCTGGCGTTCCTGCGTTAAACGGGCGAAGGCTTGCGGGTCACTGACACCTTGCGTCGCAAGTTGCTGTTGCAGTGCCGTATGCGCTTGCTGGGCTACTTGACCACGCGCCCGCCACTGAGCATACCGTTCATCTTTCGGCAACGATTCGATGATGGCATTCAGTTTCTGCGCTTGTTCCAGCATACCAACACGAACCTGTTCAACCTGTTGGTCGATATCCTTACGCCAAGCCAATAGGTCAGCATCCTGCTTCGTGAAGTACTGACTTGACCAGTCGTCAAGCGCGATGTGATTGGGTAGATCGGCAATACGTGCTGCACCATCACTCAGTTGCTCGAACAGCGTATTCACTTCTCTAATCTGGTGTTGTGCCTGTGCGTAGGCACGCAACACTGCCGCGTGGTCAGACTGTGACAATGCAGCCAGCTTCTTCTCCACCTCATCCAGTTTGCGTTCGACTTCAGCTTGTCCAGCCAATTTGCCATCCAACTCGCGTAAACGGGCACGCTGAGTAAAGAAAGTGCGCTTCGCCTCATCAAAGACTTGCCACAACGGCTCAACATTCGCCGCCTCGTCAATAATGGACAGCAAGGTCTGCCGTCCACTACCAGCCAAGGCTGAAATTTGCCCCTGAGAAAAGATACGCAACGGAAACCGCGTGGCATTCACACTCTGGCTGGACGATGCCTGCCATTGGTCATCACGCCACTCCTCCACCACAGAGCCTTGCCCATCAGCTTGCCACCGCAATCGAAGGCGTACATCTTCATGCTGCCACTCCACACGGATAACGGTATTAGCTCGCAGCGCACCTTTATCGTCGCGCCCATTGGCAATCTTGCGAAATGCCTGAAAATGCACTGCCGGTTCGTTCGTTAACTCTTGGTCGCGTCGCACTGTCAACCGCAGAGCGTGCACCATGGATGATTTGCCCGTACCACGCCCACCAACGACAGCATTGAAGAATGGCGAGCAGACCAATCGCGCAGCTTGACCATTGCCGATGTAACGCGCGTTCTCGATTTCAATACTCGTAATGACATGCGGGGGAATTTTGCCCGGTTCAAAAACCTCGTCACTGCGTCGAATCGACGCGCCATTACCATCCAGCAAGGCCAAACGCAAACCTTCGAGCGTTGGACTAGCCATCTTGACCCAAGTATAACGACTCCCCGGAATTGCTGTGCCTTGAAAGGTATGACAATCACTGCCCAAAACTCTGGCAAAGCGTGGCGCTACCTGTTTGACACATTCCGGCCACGGGCTAGCGCTATTACCCCACTCCACAGCCAGCAACCCATCCACATCAATAGCTTGGCACAGAGTATTGGCATCAAGCTGGCTTTGATTGGAGTTTGGGCAGCATTGCAACAATCCTTTCGGTGCATCTGCATGTGCAGGAATCGCAACAGCACCCACAGCCAAAATGGCTTGAAGCACTTCGGTGATACCTTTGCTTGTTACACCGTCGCTGTCGCCTTTGGTGTCTTGATAACCGACGCTTCCTAACAAGCCGTCAATATCACCAGTCGTCGCATCAGGATTGAAAATAGCCAGTACATGCACACCACCTTGTATAGAAATCTCCACACCAGGAAACAACGTCAATTCCCGAAACCCAATCGGCTGTTGCCTTTGCTCGACCTGCGTTTTCATTGCTACATAAGCATCTTTGAGTGGACCAATCCAGGCTCCGCTGTTGTGATCTGTGACGACCACACAGTCGATTTCAGCAGCCATGTACTTCAGCAGCCATTTTTCCGGTGTCACTTCCTCTGCTGTGCCTTTGGCATTTTTCCATGCTGTCGTATCCTTTGACGCCGGGGTATGGGTATGAAAATCGAATTTCCACCAGCGGGAGCCGGGGTAAGTCCATTGGGTATTCGTCATTTCCTGTCCTCTCATCAAATATCCAGTTGCGTCTGCGCACCGATGACGCTCGCCTCGCCCGCAGCAGTTTCAATCGCACTCCAAGCGGTGATCAGTTCATTGTAAGCACGCGCTTCTTCCTTGCCGTTGTGCGGAGTAGCCATTATCAGCAAAAAATGTCGGGGAATCGAACCCAATAGCTCACCGAGTTGAAAGCACTGGGTTTTGTTGATTTTGTTGCCATAGTAGCTTGCGGAGAGTTTGTGCGCTTCGTCGACGACAACCCAATAACAATGAGAAAAGCGCAGCTTTTTCTGCAAGTCTTCGTTACGCGACAACTGGTCAACACGGGCAGCCATCAGGTCAATATCATCGAACGGGTTGCCACTACGCGAGGCTTCGACCTGTTCACGGAAAAACACAATGAAGAACAGTCCGAACTTCTCGAACATTTCGTCCTCCCACCGTTCAACCAAACTGCCAGGAGCAACAATCAGCACATGTCTAACGTCAGCGCGCATCAATAACTCATGTATGAGCAATCCAGCCATGATGGTTTTGCCCGCGCCAAGGCCGTCCGCCAATACGTAACGCAGCGGTTGGCGCGGCAGCATGGATTCGTACACGGCAGTGATCTGATGTGGCAGTGGCTCCACGTTGGATGTGTGGACAACCATCATCGGGTCGAACAGGTACGCGAGATCAATACGCAAAGCTTCGGCAGTGAGCTTGAACGCTTCACCGGAAGCATCAAACGCCCAAGGATGTCCTGCCTCTGCGAACGAGAGATTGACCTCATCGGTGCGAAACAACATCCATTCCAGAAGCTTGCCGTCCGGGATTTTGTAGTAGACGGTAAGAGCGTTGTCGCCGATCAGTTCCGTCGTGACGATACGCACCACCTGCCCTGGTTCAATGCCTGAGTGGGCGGTGTTCTTCTGGATTTGCTCTAATTTCAGCACGAAAATTTCCCACCCAATCCATCACAGATTACTCAGAATTCTCGGTTTTACCCATGCTGCCGCGAAAACTCTCGCATAAACCGCGCCAACGCTTCAACGCCTGCCAGCGGCATGGCGTTATAGAGTGAGGCGCGGATGCCGCCTACGGATTTGTGACCTTTCAAGCCCATGAAGCCCGCCGCTTCGGAGGCGCGCACGAATTCGGCTTCCTGTTCCACGCAGGGCAGACGGAAAGGGATATTCATGAGGGAGCGACATTCGGGCGCGACCGGATTTGTGTAAAAGCCCTGGCTGTTGTCGATGGCGGCGTAGAGCAGCGCGGCTTTTTTCCGGTTGATTTCCGCCATGCGGGGCAACCCGCCTTGCGCTTTCAGCCATTGAAAAACCAGCCCCGCCATGTAGATGGCGAAGGTGGTCGGGGTGTTGAGCATGGAGTCGTTTTCCGCCTGCGTTTTGTAATCCAGCAGACGGGGAATGTTCATCGCTGCGTGCCCCATCAGGTCTTCGCGCACGATGACGAGGGTCAAACCGGAAGGGGCGATGTTTTTTTGCGCGCCCGCATAGATCAGTCCATAGCGACTGATTTCCACGGGGCGGGAGAGGATGTGCGAACTCATGTCCGCAACAATGGGGACATTCGCGGGCGCTTGCGGCAGTCGGGCTTCACTGAGGAATTCGACGCCGTGGATGGTTTCGTTGGTGCAAAGATGCAGGTAGGCGGCTTGCGGGTCGAGGTTCAGTTCGTCCTGACGCGGCAGGCGGATGAAGCCGTCAGCGGGTTGTCCCGCTTGCTCCGTGCTGCCCGCAAGACGCGCTTTGCCGATGCGTCCGGCTTCCTGATGCGCTTTTTTCGACCATGTGCCGGTCGCCACATAATCGGCGGAGCGCCCATTCAGCAGGTTCATGGGCACGGCGGAAAATTGCAGGGTCGCGCCGCCTTGCAGGAACAACACTTTGTAATTTTGGGGAATGGCGAGCAGTTCGCGCAGGTTGGCTTCGGCGGTCTGGATGACCTCGGTGAAGTATTGACCGCGATGGCTCATTTCCATAATGCTCGCGCCAACGCCGTGCCAATCGAGCAGTTCCGCCTGCGCTTGTCGCAATACCGCTTCCGGCAGGGTGGCGGGACCGGCGCTGAAATTCCAGATACGGGTCATTCGGCATTTCCTTCGTCGGCGGCGGGAGTGTTGTCAACTCCGTCATCAGCATTGCCAGCTTCGTCGACTTCGCCCGCGCCTTCTTCGTCATCCGCTCCGGTTTCCGCGACTTTTTCCAAACCTGTGAGTTTTTCGCCGCTATCCAACGCGATGAGGCGGACGCCCTGGGTGGCGCGTCCGAGTTCGCGGATTTCGGAGACGCGGGTGCGGATCAGCACGCCGCCAGTGGTAATCAGCATCACTTCATCTTCGTCGGTAACAAGCTTGGCGGCGACGATGTGACCATTGCGTTCGCTGGCGGCAATCGCCATCACGCCTTGCGTGCCACGGCTGGAATGGCGGAAGTCGCCCAGACGGGTGCGCTTGCCGTAGCCGTTTTCGGTCGCCACGAGCACGGTTTCTTCTTCGTTTGCCGCGACCAGGAGCGAGATGACCTGCTGACCGGGTTGCAGCATCATGCCGCGCACGCCGCGCGATTGGCGTCCCATCGGGCGCACCTGATCTTCGCCGAACCAGACGGCTTTGCCGCCGTCGGACACCAGCACGATGTCGCTCTCGCCAGTGGTCAGTTCCGCGCCCACCAACACGTCGCCTTCGTCCAGATCGACGGCGATGATGCCGGCTTTGCGGGGATTGGAGAAGTTGGCGAGCGAGGTTTTTTTCACCACGCCCTGCACGGTGCACATGAACACGTATTTGTCATCAGAGAATTCCTGCACCGGCAGAATGGCGTTGATTTGCTCGCCTTCTTCCAGCGGGAACATATTGACGATGGGGCGTCCGCGACTGCTGCGGCTGCCCTGCGGCACTTCGTAAACCTTGAGCCAGTAACAGCGCCCGCGATTGGAGAAGCAGAGGATGTGATTGTGGGTGTTGGCGACGAACAACTGGTCGATGAAATCTTCATCTTTCATCGCCGTCGCCTGTTTGCCGCGCCCGCCGCGTCGTTGGGCGCGGTAATCCGCCAGCGGTTGCGACTTGATGTAGCCGGTGTGCGAGAGCGTGACCACCAAATCCTGCGGCGTAATCAGGTCTTCGATGCCCAAATCCTGCGCGTTGGTGATGATTTCGGAACGGCGCTCGTCGCCAAACTGGTCGCGGATGGCGGTCAATTCACCAATGATGATTTCGGTAATACGCGCCGGTTTCGCCAGAATGTCCAGCAGGTCAGCGATTTTTTCCAGCACTTCGCGGTATTCGGCAACGATTTTGTCCTGTTCCAAGCCGGTCAGGCGTTGCAAACGCAATTCCAGAATGGCTTGCGCTTGCGCGTCGGACAGGAAATACCCGGCTGCGGAAAAACCATATTCGGGCGCAAGACCTTCGGGGCGCGAGACAGCGGCGTCGGTGGCGGTACGGCGCAGCATGTCCGTCACCAGCGCGCTTTGCCAGTGCCGCGACATCAGCTCGCGCTTGGCGTCGGCAGGTGTGGGCGCGGCTTTGATGAGAGCGATAATCTCGTCCACATTGGAGAGCGCCACCGCCAGACCTTCCAGAATATGCCCGCGTTCGCGCGCCTTACGCAGTTCAAAGACCGTGCGCCGCGTGACCACCTCGCGGCGGTGCGCGAGGAAACACTCCAACATCTGTTTCAGGTTCAAGAGGCGGGGTTGACCATCGACCAGCGCCACCATGTTCATGCCGAAGGTGTCTTGCAACTGGGTCATCTTGAACAGATTGTTCAAAACGACTTCCGGCACTTCGCCGCGTTTCAGTTCGATGACCAGCCGCATCCCGGATTTGTCGGATTCATCCTGAATATGCGAAATGCCTTCGATGCGCTTGTCGTTGACCAGCTCGGCGATTTTTTCCTGCAAGGTCTTCTTGTTCACCTGATAGGGCAACTCGTCGACGATGATGGCTTGCCGGTCGCTGTTGCTGATCGGCTCAAAGTGGGTTTTCGCCCGCATCACCACCCGACCGCGACCAGTGCGATAACCTTCGCGCACACCGTGTACGCCGTAGATCAGACCCGCCGTGGGAAAATCGGGCGCGGGGATGATGTCAATCAATTCGTCGATGGTCATCGCCGGATTTTCCAGGAGCGCGAAACAGCCCGCCACCACTTCGTTCAGATTGTGCGGCGGAATGTTGGTCGCCATACCCACCGCGATGCCGGAAGAACCGTTAATCAGCAGATTGGGAATCCGGGTCGGCAAGACCAGCGGCTCTTGCAACGCGCCATCGTAGTTGGGACCGAAATCGACGGTTTCCTTGTCGATGTCTTCGAGCAACTGGTGCCCGATACGCGCCATGCGAATTTCGGTGTACCGCATCGCCGCCGCGCTGTCGCCATCGACAGAACCAAAATTGCCCTGTCCATCCACCAGCATGTAACGCAGCGAAAAATTCTGCGCCATGCGGACGATGGTATCGTAAATCGCCGAGTCGCCATGCGGGTGGTATTTACCCATGACATCCCCGACGATGCGGGCGGATTTTTTGTAAGCCTTGTTCCAGTCGTTACCGACTTCATTCATGGAGAAAAGCACGCGCCGATGCACGGGTTTCAAGCCATCCCGCACATCCGGCAGGGCGCGCCCCACAATCACGCTCATGGCGTAATCGAGGTAGGAGCGACGCATTTCATCTTCGAGATTAACGGGAATGGTTTCTTTGGCGAATTGTTGTTCCATAATTCCTTGGACTTCCTTTGCTGATGACTCCAGAATGTTGCGTAAGCGCATCTATTGGATAGAATCTGCTATTCTAACACGTCCACAATTTAGGCATCAGGGACAAAAACTGTCATATTTGACACGATGTCTGTTCTCGAAGATTTGACATGCCCCAGGAATCCTCCCTGCACATCCTGCTGGTCGAAGGCGCACATGGAAGCGCCCCCGACGACATTGCGCCGTTGCGGGCGATGCTGGAAGACGCGCCGGTCACACACGAGCTGGCGCAGGTCAATTCGCTGGAAGGCAGTCTTCTGCGAATGGAGGACGGTGCCTTTGACGCCGTGTTGATTCACCTCATCCAGCCAGACGACTGTAGCCTGAAAGTCATCCTGCGCCTGCGCGAACACACGCCGGAAATTCCTGTCCTTGTCGTCAGCGACCTGAATGACGACGAAATTGCCCTGGCTGCCGTGCGGAGCGGCGCGCAGGATTATCTGGTCGAGCATACCTTTGACGCCAACCTGCTGCTGCGCGCCATCCGTTACGCCATTGAACGCAACCGTATGCAAGTCAAGCTGCGCGTACTCTCCCTGCTGGACGACCTCACCGGCGTGTATAACCGGCGCGGCTTCATCACGCTGGCGGAACAGCAAATACGGATTTCGCAACGCAGCCACATCGGTTTTCACCTGATTTTCATCGACCTGGACGGCATGAAGCGAATCAACGATATGGGCGGACACATTGCGGGCGACCGGGCATTGATTGCCATCGCGCAACTGCTGTCCAGCACATTTCGGTGTTCCGATGTGGTCGCCCGCATGGGCGGCGACGAATTCGCCGTCATCAGCGCCTGCGACACTGAATCGCAATGCCCTGACAACGCAGCCCCCATCATCGCCCGTCTGGAAGACGCCCTCGCCCGCCACAACAAGCGCCATCCCGACGAACCGACGTTATCCATCAGTTACGGCACGGTTTTCTTTGACCCTGCCGAAAACAAAACCCTGGAACAGATGTTGATGGTCGCAGACCAGCTCATGTACGAAAACAAACGCCAGAAAAAACAGCAGCAAATGGCGACTTCCAACTTTCAGTCCGACTTTACGGAAAGCACCCTGTTTCAGTTTGGGGTGTCTTGAACGGCAAATTTGAATTCCGTTGAGTTCCGGTTGATGAGCGTTATTCCGTAACTCAATGGAGATGTTGACCCGTCAAATCCAGAAATTCAGCCACTTGACGCTCCCTCATCCCGGCACTAATGTAGACACATATACACATGGAGAAAGCACCCCATGCTGACAACCACGCTTTCCAGTCGGGACTTTAATCAACATGCCAGCGAAGCCAAGAAGCGCGCGGGCAAAGGGCCGGTGTTGATTACGGACAGGGGGCGTCCCGCGCATGTGTTGCTGACCTTTGCGGACTACCAGCGTTTGCTGGGCAAGCAGCGCAAAATTGCTGATTTGCTGGCGATGCCGGGCATTGAGGCGCTTGAATTCGACCTGCCGCCCCGCCACGACTTGCCCCGTCATGTGGATTTATCCTGATACGTGGATTTTTCCTGATGTATCTGCTCGATACCAACATCATTTCAGAACTGCGAAAAATTCCTTCCGGCAAAGCCAATCGTGGGTTGGCGCGGTGGGCGGACGGGGTTGACGCTGACGCCCTGTATCTTTCTGTCATTACCGTGCAGGAACTGGAAACCGGCGTATTGCGGATGGAACGGAAAGACCCGACGCAAGCCGCGCTATTTCGCAGGTGGCTGGATGTTCATGTGCTGCCCGCGTTCGCGGGTCGTATCCTGCCGGTCGACCTTGCCATCGCGCAGCGCAGCGCCCGTTTGCATGTTCCCGACCCGCGCCCGATTCAGGACATGCTGATTGCCGCAACCGCGCTGCGTCACGGTTTGATTGTCGTCACCCGCAACGTGCGCGATTTCAGTTCAACAGGTGTCCAGATTTGCAATCCATTTGCGGAAATATCATTTTAGACAGACGGCATCGAAAATCCCGCCCTGCCCATTATCCCCTTCGCGCCGCAACCACGCCTTTAACGTCGTGAATCAATTCCAGTGTGCGCTGCAATTGCGTCAGGTTGCGGACTTCCACCGTGAATCCCATGCGCGCCTTGCCCTGTTTGGATTGGGTGTTGACGCCGATGACGTTGATTTTTTCCCTGGCGAAAATTTCGGAAACATCGCGCAGCAGCCCTTGCCGGTCATGCGCGTCGACCACGATGTCGGAAGCGAAGACGCCTTCCGCTTCCGCGCCGCCCCATTCGGTTTCAATCACCCGTTCGGGATGACGCGCCGCCAGATTCTGAAAATTGGAACAATCGACGCGATGGATGGAAACGCCCTTCCCGCGTGTGACAAAGCCCTCGATGGCATCCGGCGGCGCGGGCTTGCAGCAACGCGCCAACTGGGTCAGCAGACGGTCGACGCCGACAATCAGGATGCCCTTGGCTTCTTCCGTCGGACGCCTGAGCGACACCGCCATTTCCGGCGTCATCTCGGCGGCGGGCTGTTCGCCACGCACGGCAGTCTGGAACTGGCGCAAATTGAGTTCGTTGCGGGCGGCGGCGATAAACAGGTCATCCGCCTTGGCGAACCCCACGCGCCGGGCGAATTCGTCGATATTGGCGCTCCCCTGCCCCAAACGCTGCAATTCGCGGGCGATGATGGCTTTGCCCTCGTTCAATGTTTCTTCCAGCGCCCGACTGGCGAACCATTGCCGCACCTTCACCCGCGCGCCCTTGGTGTGCAGGTAGCCTTGCGTGGCATTCAGCCAGTCACGCGAGGGGCCGCCCTGTTTGGCAGTGACGATTTCGATGCGCTGCCCGGTTTTCAGGGCGGTGTTCAGCGTGGCAAGCTGACCGTCAATTTTCGCGCCCCGACAACGATGCCCCAAATCGGTATGCACCCGATAGGCAAAATCCAGCGGCGTCGCCCCGCGCGGCAAATCCACCACCCTGCCCTGCGGCGTCAATACGTAAATGGTTTCATCCAGCGCCGCTTCCTTGTAGTGGCGCACCCAGTCGGAACTGTCGGTGACTTCATCCTTCCAGGTGAGCAACTGGCGCAGCCAGGCGATTTTGGCGTCGTAATTGTCCCCCGCGCCCTGCTTGCTGCCTTCCTTGTAACGCCAGTGCGCCGCCACGCCCAGCTCGGCGTGTTGGTGCATCTCTCTGGTACGAATCTGCACTTCCAGCGAACGCCCGTCCGGGCAGCGCACGGCAGTGTGCAGGGAACGATAGCCATTGCTCTTGGGATTGGAAATGTAATCGTCGAATTCTTTGGAAATGGGCGACCAGATGTTGTGCACGATGCCCAGCGCCGTGTAGCAATCCTTGACGCTCTCCACGATGACCCGCAAGGCGCGGATGTCATACACATCGGTGAATTCCAGATTCTTTTTCCGCATCTTGTTCCAGATGCTGTAAATGTGCTTCGGTCGCCCGTAAATTTCCGCCGTAACGCCCAGTTCGGCAAGCTCATCCCTGACGCGCAAGATGGCGGTGGCGATGAATTGTTCCCGTTCCAGACGGGTTTCATCGAGCATTTTGGCGATGGTGCGATAGGTATCAGGATGCAGAAAGCGGAACGACAGGTCTTCCAGTTCCCATTTGAGTTCCCAGACGCCCAGACGATTGGCGAGCGGCGAATAGAGTTCCAGCGTTTCGCGGGCGACGGCGCTGCGCTGCTCATCGGGCGCGTCGGCGTAATAACGCAGGGTTTGGGTACGCGACGCCAGCCGCAGGAGCACCACGCGAATATCCTCAACCATCGCCAGCAACATCTTCCGCAGGATTTCCACTTGCGCGCGGGTATCCTGCGCGTTCTTGTCGTTGCCTGTACCGCTGCCGCCACCACTCGCCACGAACTCGCGGGTAACGGGACGCAGACGGTGCAGTTGGGTCAAGCCGCGCACCAGTTCTTTGACCTCCGTCCCGAAACGCTCGCCAATCCGCTCCGCCGCCGACGCGTCACAGGCGGGAATGGCAAACAACAGCGCGGCGACGCGCGAATCCGCATCCAGTTTCAGCCCCGTCGCAATCAGGGCAATCCCCAGCGCGTGCGACCAGATGCCCTCGCCGTTGCCCAGACTGGCGTCGGCATAAATCTCGCGGGCAAAGGAAAGCGCGCTGGCAAGACGTTCAGATTCGCCAGCGCCCAAGCCATCCGTGAGGGTTTGGAGAGATTGTTGGTCGTCGCTTTGCGCGGCGACGGAATGTACGACGGAAACCATAGGGCGGGGATTATAGTTCAAGGATCATCAGTTGCCGTCGCTACACATCACAAATTACTGCCCCCTGAATCATCCGATAATGTTGTCTCTGGTAATCCCGCCCCGCTTCAAAATCTGGCGCAGGCGTTCGAGGCTTTCCATTTGAATCTGGCGCACCCGTTCCCGCGTCAGAACAAGGTCGGCGGCGATGTGATCCAGCGTGGAAATTTCGTGTCCGTTCAAACCGTAACGCCGCTCAACAACCTGCCGCTGGCGTTCGGTTAGCTGCCCCAGCCATTCCCTGACCCGTTGCCCCACTTCATGAACCTGCAACAGGGATTCCGGGTCGGCGCCGGCGTCGTCGACGATGAAATCCGCTGCCGAGTGCGTGGGGTCGACTTCCAGCGGGGCATCAAGCGAGGCGATGTGTTCGTTCAAACGCAGGATGCGGCGGACTTCTTCTGCCGGTTTGCCCAGGAGCGTAGCGACTTTCTCGATGGTGCGCTCGCGCGAAGTGTCCGGTTCAAGGTGGCGCATGGCGCGTAGCACCATGTTGATTTCTTTCAGCACATGCACGGGCAGGCGGATGGTGCGCGACTGGTTCATGATGCCGCGCTCGATGGATTGGCGTATCCACCAGGTCGCGTAGGTGGAAAAGCGGAAGCCGCGCTCCGGGTCGAATTTTTCCAGCGCGTGAATCAGCCCCAGATTGCCCTCTTCCACCAAATCCAGCAAGGGAATCCCCCGATTGATGTAGCGCTTGGCGATATTGACCACCAGACGCAGATTATGCTCAATCATTTTCTGGCGGGCGTCGAAATCGCCCGCGCGCGCTTTGCGGGCGAAATCCAGTTCTTCATCGTGCGAGAGCAGAGGTTTTTCGCCAATCTGGTTCAGATAAAGCTGGGTGACATCTTCGATGAAGTCGACTTCTTCCGGCCCGATTTCTCCTGTTGCTGTTTCTTCCGCCTCTTCTTCATTTTCCTGAACACGCTCCTTTCCGGGCAACAGCGGATTTTCTTCGCAGTCTTCTTCCGGCAGGTCGCGCGGCGTGCTCATTTTTTGGGCAGATAATTCAAGGGTTCAAGCGGCGTGCCCTGTTTTCGCACTTCAAAATGCAGCTTGACGGTATCGCTATCGGTTTTGCCCATTTCGGCGATTTTCGCGCCCCGCTTCACATCCTGCTGTTCCTTGACCAGAATTTTCTGGTTATTGGCATAGACCGACATGTAACTGGCATTGTGTTTGATGATGACGAGATTGCCGTAACCCTTCAAACCGTTACCGGCATACACCACGCGACCATCCGCCGCCGCCAGAATGGCATCGCCCGCCTTGCCGCCGATTTCCAGACCTTTGGTTTGGGCGAAGTTACCGATGACCTTGCCGCTGGCAGGCCATGCCCAGCTCAAGCCGTCGGCGCTGGCGGTCGTCGTTGACGCAGGGGGGGTGGGCGTTGTCGCAGGCGGGGTGACGGTTGTGACGGGCGCGCCGCTTGCGGTATCCGGCTTTTGCAGGCTGGCGTAGAGCGCGTCCGAATAAGGCTCTTTATTGACGCGCGGCTCGCGCTTCAGGGAGGCGGTATTGCTGCTGGCGGCGGGCGCAACGACCAGCGGCGGCGCGCCGCCGTCCAGCGGGCGCGTTTCGACGACCGCGCCGGAAGCCACCGGAGCCGTCGTCACGCCGGAAGCGGCGGCGGCGGTATCAACCGGCGGCAATACGCGCAGAACCTGACCAATGGAAATAACACTTGGATCGGTGATGTAGTTCCAACCCGCAATGTCGCGGTAATCCTGACCGTATTCGAGACCGAGGCTGTACAGCGTGTCGCCTTTTTTCACCGTGTGAAAACCGGGACCTGTGGGCTGCGCGGGTTTGACGCCCGCATTGCCGCCGCCCGAAGAATGGTCGACCACCGGCGCGGGCGAGGTGCTGACGCAAGCGGACAGCGCCACGGACAAAATCAGGGTTGCCGGAAGCATCCGGCAGGAAAGAGAATTTTTGTGAATCATTCAAGCCCCGCTATCAAGGGAACAAAACGAACGGATTCCAGGCGCGTTTCCACAAAACCCTGCAATTTCCGTTCAATGCGGTAAAGATACTGTTCATCGCCCCCCACTGGCAAGACCAGAATGCCATCGGGCGCCAACTGCCGCAACAAATCCTGCGGTACGGCAGCGGCGGCGGCGGCGACAATGATACTGTCAAAAGGGGCGGATTTCGACAAACCCAGACTGCCATCGGAATGTTCGAGATGCAAACGCGCTGGAATATCCGGCAACTGTTCCAGATTCCGCCGCGCCCTGGCAAGCAGGGGTTCGATGCGCTCCACGGCATACACGGCGCGGCAGAAGTGCGCTAAAACCGCCGTCTGGTAGCCGCAGCCCGCGCCGACTTCCAGCGTCTTGCCCAGGGATTTGCGACCATTGAGCAGGATTTCCAGCATCCGCGCCACGGTGTAAGGCTGCGAAATGGTTTGGGCAAAGCCCAGCGGCAATGCCGTGTCTTCGTAAGCGCGGGAAGCCAGCGCCTCTTCCACGAAAATATGGCGCGGTACGGCGTTCATCGCCGCCAGCACCGTTTCATCGACGATGCCCTTGGCGCGCAGACGGTCTATCATCCGCGCGCGTGTCCGCCGCGAAGTCATGCCGATACCCGCAAGCGATGAAGAATGACTCATTCCAGCCAGTTTCGGATACGTAGAAGCTGTTGTTGATGGGTGAGGTCGATTTGCAAGGGCGTAATCGACACCATATTTTTTGCCACGGCATGAAAATCCGTACCTTCGCCCGCGTCCTGCGCGGCGCCGGCGGCGCCGACCCAATACATGGTTTCATTGCGCGGCGAAGTGATTTTTATCACGGGTTCCGCCTTGTGGCGTTTACCCAGACGGGTCACGGCGATTCCCGCCAGTTGCTCATAAGGCACATCCGGCACATTGACATTCAAAAGCACGGGTTCGGAAACCGGCTTGTCAATAAAGCGTTGCGCCAGCGCGCGCGCAACTTTGCCCGCTGTATCGAAATAACCGGAATCTTTGCTGGCGAGTGAAATCGCCAGCGAAGGAATCCCCAGCAAATAACCCTCGGTCGCGGCGGCGACCGTGCCGGAATAAACCGTGTCATCGCCCATGTTCGCGCCGTGGTTAATCCCGGAAATCACCATATCCGGCAAATCTTCCAACATGCCGGTCACGGCGAGATGCACGCAATCGGTCGGCGTGCCATCAACGAAATAAAACCCGTTGGGCGCTTGCCGCAGGGAAAGCGGACGCCCCAGTGTCAGGGAATTGCTGGCGCCAGAACGGTCACGCTCTGGCGCCACAACGACAATTTCTCCCAAGTCCTGCAAAGATTCCGCCAGGCAAAGAATACCGGGGGCGAAATAACCATCATCATTACTCAGAAGAATTCGCATTGAATCACTCGCAAATCAAACCGCGAGTTGAGTCAGCGAACCACCATTTACCAGCCAGGCTTCAACCCAGCGGGGCTTGCGACCACGACCCGACCAGGCCAAATCGGCTTGTTGGGGGTGGCGATATTTGACGCTCACCACGCCACGCTTGCCGCCACGACCAGTAACACGGGCTTCTGCCACCACGTCGTTCAGGGAAAAACCGCGCGCTTGCGCGAGGGCTTCCAATTCACGACGCACTTTCACACGCTCATCCACTTCGCGGCGACGGATTTCCTTGGGAATCCTGCGTTCAAGTTCTTTCAGTTCAACCAGCGAGAGATTCGTAATATCAACCATGACTACTCCTTTCGTTATTAAAGCCGGGGTAGCTTATAAAAACATTTGCTTTTTGGCAAGCATTATGTGAAATCCGCCCGGTAAAATTATCCCGCTGGAGTATTTTCAAGAAGCTTTATGGATTTTCATCTGCTTATCTACTGCGCTTCTGGAGAGTGCGTAACAAGGGTGGATACGCTTTACTTTGCCCACCCTGCGAACCACTCTACATCCCACCCGGATTACCCTGCGACAGGTTTTCCTCCCTCAAATCGTCGAAGGATCGAACGTCCAGACCGACCCAATCCCCTTGTTGAAGCGATAAAGGTCATTCCCCCTGCCGCCTTCCAGACGGTCATTGCCTTGACCGCCTTCGAGGGTGTCATTGCCACGGTCGCCGTAGAGCCGGTCATCTCCTTCGTCGTCGTAGAGGGCATTGAGGTTAAAATGTGACATCAGGCCATTCGACCGGATCGACCGGACGAAGCACCTTGCGGATGAACCAGTAAGAAAAATCAAAATCCTTGCTGCGGTCACGGATTTCGTAGCGTGGGCAGACCGGAGTGAACTCCCAGTTTGTTTTTCGACCCGAAGTGCCCGTCCAGGCAAAACCACGACGTACACCAAGAATTTCGTCCGTCTGCAAATCCAGCACAATCAGTTCACCGCCTGCAATGCCGAACTCGCGATCACGGTCACGTTGAATACCGCGCCAAGTATAACCGTAACGGCTAATAATTTGTGATTCGTAGCGTTTTTTCAGGCTACGTGTTTCTCCGTTATGTCCCCAAAAAACAGCCGATACATCATTCAGGTCAGGAAAGACAAATAATGAAGTATCATAATATTTTCTGTGAATTTGCTTCATGTGCACAAAAGCCCCCGGTACAGGTTGCTCAAAATAACGATAGCGGTGTTTCCGAACAAACATGAAGGCTACATCTTCCGCTTCTCCTTCTACATACCCATACGGGTCTTCCATTCGGTACAAGTCACGGAACTCTTCCTGCGTGGCTACGGAGCGAGGACGCATCTGATAAAGCCCCTCTACCTTGTCCACAGTCTTGAAAACATAGTCTCCCGCCTCGGTTTCACATAGATGCTTAAAGTAAGCAGTTGCCGTGGTGTGGCGGCGGGAAGAAGTGTAGCGACTAAAGTCAAATGGCACCGGTTCAGGCAGGCTGTCCGGCAATTCGAGCGAATGCGCAAAATTGTAGGCTTCCAGTTCTCTAGGATCAGTCGGCTTATCCCACTCCCGCGCCTGTTCAGGTATAGGTTCGGGCGCGCCTTCACTGCTCAGGATAAAAAGCTGCTCACCCCGTCTCGCCAGCATGAACATTGCGGCGATGGACAAAACAACCAACACGACGCCCCCCAGCATCACCAGCCCCCGCTTGCGCCAAGACCAACCTTGCCACCTGCCCCGCGTCGAAGTTTGTTTGTGTTGAGCGCTCACGTTACCTTTGGGCATCACATCAGAAAGCGCACATCATACGCCGAACAATATGCAACGCAAAATCAAGCACAGTACGAATAGAGGTATTCATTCTTCTTTCCTTTAGTTGAAACGAATTTTCGATGGATCAAAATCGATTGGCATCAACACTTGGCTGATAAAATCGTAAGGATACAAAACTTTGTTGATTTCCGGCCTTCTACCAATCGAACGATAAATCATATTTTTTGGGCAATAATAGGCGAACTCCCAGTTCAATTGCCCGTGATTTCTCTTGCTTGACTCGTAGGCAATAGAAAAACTACGACGAACACCTAGAATTTCATTGGTAATACGATCCAGTACAATCAGTTCACCACCGGCAATACCATATGCTCGATCATGCTCACGGCGTAATCCTCGCCATGTGTAAGCATAACGAGACTCCAGTTGTTCGGTCGGCTCGACTTCTCCGCTTCCATTGGTATAGTCAAAATGCTGATAACGCCAGTAAGGAGCCTTACCGGACTGATCCCAGGGCACGATACGCCAGCGTTCCCGCCAGATTTTACCTGTAATTTCCTCTGGGCTGCGAACGCTCTCAAAATAACGGAACCCAAGATTAGGTTTCCCAAGAAACAAGCTTTGGCTTCCATCTCCTTCCCCTTGAGACCAATCTGCCGGGTCTTCAAAAGCGTAACGTTCTGTCATCATCTTATCGTCATACTTGGGCATGCCCCGCATCTGATAAATACCTTCCACCTTGTCTACCGTCTTGAAGATGTATTCCCCGGCCTCGGTCGCGCAGAGGTGATCAAAATAAGCCCTTGCCGTTGTGCCACGGTTGGACAACAGGTGTTTGTTAAAGTTAAATGGCACGGGCTTGGGCAAACTGTCTGGCAGTTTCAGCGCGTGGGCATATTCGTAAGCGGCGAGTTCTCGCGGGTCAGTCGGCTTGTCCCAACCCCGTTCCTGCATCGGCCAGCCTTTGGGCGTGAACCATTTCCCGCCTAGCAAGGCAAAAAGCACCCATTCTCGCCCCATTGGCGTCAGTGTTGCTATTGCCAACACGACACCCCCCAGCATCACCAGCCCCCGCTTGCGCCAAGACCAGCCTTGCCACCTGCCCCGCGTCGAAGTTTGTTTGTGTTGAGCGCTCACGTTACCTTTGGGCATCACATCAGAAAGGGCACATCATACGCCGA